>JBPCPA010000044.1:0-6253 GCA_050999655.1 Jatrophihabitans sp. | reverse complement strand
ACCTCAACCACGTCTACGCCCGCAGCAGCGGTGCCGGCTGGGCCGGGTTCTGGGTCTTCGCCGCGTCGATGGTGGTGGTCGTCGTCGGCTGGGTCGCGGCGACCCCGTTCACGTTCGGCCACCCGCGGGTGGTGCAACGGGTCGGGTACGCGCTGATCGGGCCAGCGCAGCGGCTGTTCGAACACCTGGACGCGAAACCCGGCCAATACACCGAGGCCGACATCTCGCCCTACTTCTGGCACAACGGGCTCTACCCCGACTCCGAGGTCTACACCGCTCTGCAGGCCGGCGGGTTCCTCGACTATCGGCTGCGGATCAACGGCCTCGTCGCCCACCCGGTCGAGCTGGACCTCACCCAACTGCGGGCGCTGCCGCATCAGGAGCAGATCACCCAGCACTTCTGCATCCAGGGCTGGTCGGGCATCGCCAAGTGGGGAGGGGTGTCGATGCAGACCCTCATCGACCTCGTCCACCCCGCCCCGGAGGCGAAGTGGGTGGTGTTCTACTCCCTGGGCGACGGCCCCGACGGCGGCGTCTACTACGACGCCCACCCGATCGAGCAGATGTCCTATCACCTGACGATGCTGGCCTACGATATGAACGGCGAGCCGCTGTCGTTCGGGCACGGTGCGCCGCTGCGGTTGCGCAACGAGATCCAGCTTGGGTTCAAGCAGGTGAAGTGGGTCAAGGGTATCGAGTTCGTGGCCACCTACGCCGAGATTGGCGGCGGTTACGGCGGCTACAACGAAGACCACGAGTTCTTCGGCTACCGCCAATCCATCTGAGCCCAGCCGACCTATCGCATCCTGAAGGAGACCAGATGGAGAAATCCTCACTGACTGCGTTGGCCCGTCAGCAGCTTGAGCTGGCGCGGACGGCGCCGAGCGGGCGCAGCGCGCAGACCGTGTACGGCGGCCACGAGCACGTGCTGCGGCAAACCGTCATCGCCCTGACCGCGGGCCAGCGTCTGGATGAGCACGAAAACCCGGGCGAGGCGACCGTGCACGTGCTGCATGGACGGGTCCGGCTCGCGGCCGGTGAAACAACCTGGGAAGGATCGCCCGGTGATCTGCTGATCGTGCCCGACTCCCGGCACACCCTGGAGGCGCTCGAGGACGCCACGGTGCTGCTCACGGTCGCGAAACTGGCAGCCGCAGCTATCCCGGAGAGCTGAGATGCCCTTGACGCCGGTGCTGACCAAACGGTTCGGCACCGACCAGCCGTGGAAGATCGCCAACTATGAACGCCTGGATGGCTACGCCGGCCTACGCACGGCGCTGCGGATGACACCGGAGCGGATCATCGAGGTCGTGAAGGAATCGAACCTACGCGGCCGAGGCGGGGCGGGCTTCCCGACCGGCATAAAATGGCAATTCATCCCTCAACCCAGACCGGGGGAGGCGGTGACACCGCATTACGTCGTGGTCAACGCCGACGAGGGCGAGCCTGGCACCTGCCGGGACCTGCCGCTGATGATGAACGACCCGCACTCGATGATCGAGGGCATCATCATCGCCTGCTACGCGGTGCGCGCCGAGCACGCGTTCATCTACATCCGCGGTGAGGCGGTGCACGCGATCCGCCGGGTCACGGCCGCTGTCGCTGAGGCCTACGCCCACGGCTATCTCGGCACCAACATCCTCGGTACCGGCCTGACGGTCGAGATCACGGTGCACGCCGGCGCGGGCGCCTACATCTGCGGCGAGGAGACCGCGCTGCTGGACTCCCTGGAAGGTAAACGCGGCCAACCCCGACTCAAGCCGCCGTTCCCGGCCACCAACGGTCTCTATGACGCACCGACTGTCGTCAACAACGTCGGCACCCTGGCCAGCGTCCCCTACATCGTGCTCGGCGGCGCGGCCTGGTACAAGCAGCTAGGCCCCGAGGGGTCGCCCGGCACCTCGATCTTCTCCCTCTCCGGACGGGTGAAACACCCCGGCCAGTACGAGGCGCCGATGGGCACAACACTGAGCGAACTGCTGCGGCTGGCCGGCGGAATGAGCCGCGGCCTGGACCTCAAGTTCTGGACACCAGGCGGCTCATCCACCCCGCTGTTCACCCAAGACCACCTCGACGTCCCGCTCGATTTTGATTCCGTCGCCAAGGCCGGTTCGATGAACGGCACCTCCGCGGTGATGATCTTCGACCAGGCCGACTGTGTGGTCCGTGCGGTCAGGAAGTGGAGCGAGTTCTACGCCCACGAATCCTGCGGAAAATGCACCCCGTGCCGTGAGGGCACCTACTGGTACATCGCCATCTATGAACGCCTGGAAACCGGTCATGCAACCGCCGAGGACATCGAGACATTGCTCGACCTGTCCGACAACATCCTGGGCCACGCGTTCTGCGCCCTCGCCGACGGCGCTGTCAGCCCGGTCACCTCCTCTATCAAGTACTTTCCCGAGGAATACCAGGCCCACCTGCAGCCACAACGGTGCGGCTACCCAGCAGCCTGAACCCAGCATCGGCACCAGAAAGGGGAAACCACACATGAACTCGTCCAAGCCTCAACGATCCACGCTCTCGACAATCACCGCCAAACGGGTCTACGACGAGCCAACCGAGGCCGATGGCACCCGGGTGCTGGTCGACCGGCTATGGCCTCGAGGATTGTCCAAGGACGACAGCCACCTCGACGAATGGTGCAAACAGATCGCGCCATCCACCAAACTACGCCGCTGGTATGACCACGACCCGGCCCGGCACGCAGAGTTCAATCACCGCTACCTCGACGAGCTCCAGGAACCCGAACCGCACCAAGCCGTCATCCATCTCCGAGAACTCGCCGACGCTGGCCCAGTGACGCTACTGACCGCCACCAAGGACCTCAACCTCAGCCACACCGGCGTGCTGATCACGACCATCAGCTCGAAACGCCGGATCACCACGCCGCCCGACCGGCCACGCCACACCGACTAGGAACCTGATGACACCACCGCCGCCCGACCCGCCGACATCGCCCACCCCGAATCCGACCCTGCACGGTGAACATCGCGACCTGCTCACCGCGGTCACCGAGCTTGCCACGCCAGTTCTGGCTGAGGCCGACGCCGGCCGCTGGCCGCGGCCTGACCTGCATGCCCTGCTGGACTATCTCCACCTAGAGGTGCTCAGCCAGATCAACGATGAGGAATGGCTGCTGTTCCGGGCCTCCGCCCAGGACCCCGACACGTTGACCCGACTACGCCAGGACCACCTGGATCTGCGCGACGCCGTCCATGAGCTCACCGGATACGCCGCCAGCCCCGAACAGTCCTCAACCCAGCAACTGGCCGCTCTCACCCGCGGGCTGCTCACAGCCCTGCAGGAGCACCTCACCGACGAGGAGCACGCGTTGAGCGCCGCCGGCGTCCTACCGTCGATGAGCTCGCTGGGCCAAACCCCGCACTCGTGGTACCCGCACACCACCGGCCTGCTCATTGACTTGGACGCGTTGCCTGGCCCGCGCGGTGTCGACGCCGTCCTAGCCCGCATGCTGCGCATGCCCGCGGAGGAGGAGATCGAGCTACGCGCCAGCGTCGATCCCGGACCCATGTGGCGGCGGTTGGCGATGGCGGACCCCGGCGGGTACGGCTTCAACTCCCTGGAACAGGGACCTCCCACCCGGCGGGTACAGATCACTCGCCGCACCCAGCCATAACGGGACTCACGCCCTCCGCTGCGGCCCACTCCGTGCCCAGATATCTGATCGGCACACCGCCCAATCCGTCCGGCACCAGTGCCGGGCAGTCGGACGTTTCCTTGCCAGCTTCGACAATGACGGCGCCCGGTGCCCAGCGCGAGGAAGGCCACGGATGTTTCCCGAGGCGCCGCGAGCAACACGACGGCCCGACCCACCGCCCGGTCCGGTGAGCTGACCTTCCGGACTGCGCGCGCCTCGCAGAAGGCCCCGCCGACCACACCGGCCGGCTCCGCCAAGCCCGACTCACCCTCCGCCACGACATCGACCAGATCCAGGACCAGTTACAGGCTTTCGCGACCAAGGAGATGGTTCCTTACCTGCACGCCGAAGGCGCACTCCGGCAGAAGCCAGACCTCCGTCGCGTCGGGTTACGCCGATAATGGGTATTATCAGCGCACCGTGAGACCAGCGATTGACTGATTTCGACGACCGCATGTCGTGGCCTCAGCCGTGTGCTCGGGGCATCCCTATGCGCGGTCCGCGGCTTCGGGCGGCGTGAGCTTCTTCAGCGGCGCGGCCGGACGTCGCTCGGCACCGGAGTCGGGGACGACCTCAACGGACGCGAGCGCGACCCTGACGCCTCACCCAGCAAGCTGCGCGGGGTGGGTAAGGCTGGGCCCTACCTGACATAACGCGCTGCGGTCGCGCCCAGCGCGGATCCTGTACGACTGCTACCCGGACCCCGGGCCATAACCGTGCTAGTCGATAAGCGCTCGTACTAGCCCAGGGTCATGTCATTCGGGATGGGCAGCTCCCACGAACAGTGGCCGCCTCGACGCGGGCCCGTAGCGGCCAGGCTGAAGTGAGACGATTCGACCTATTGACCCTTTTACCATGGCCGGCATAGCGTTGCTCAGCGGTAAAAAACGCACACACGCGCGAAACGACACTCGCACGGCCCGACCACCTGCAATGTGGAGGAAGCCATGAGAATAAAGGCAATTGCCGTCTCGGTTGTCCTAGCAGCCTCGACGCTTCTGGCGCTGAGTCAGTCGGCATCGGCTTCGGCACTGCCCACCCCCGCAGCCCACACGGCCAGTGCCGCGTTCCCTGACTGCACCGCGGGGTTAGCTCCCAACTCGAAGGCCGCGCCGATCGTGGATTGCTTCGCCACACCGCAACAAGCGTTGGCCTACGCCAACCACGACCGCAGCTACCTGACGCTCAGCAGGCGGGATGCCCTTCAAGTAGAAGGAATGGACGTGTCCGGCCGGCCCTCGGCAGTTTCTCCCCGATCGATCTGCGCGAGCTGCAGCGGCTACCAACTCGGTGTGGATTACAAGGACACCCATTTCGGAGGCTCCCGGCTGGTGTGGTATTCCACCACCGGCGATTGCCAGTCCGGAGTGGTCTACCAGGTAGCTCACATGCCCTCCGGTTGGAACGACGTCGTGTCCTCAGCCGCAGACACCAACCAACTCTGCAGCCGCTGGTACCACTACCACGACGCAAGCTACGTCGGCAAGATCATTGACTGCGCCGGCAACTGCTACGACATGTACCTGTCCGACGGCACCTCGATGAGCGACCAAACATCTTCCGAGCGGTGGTATCGGTAGCAGCCAAGAGGAGACTTGATTTTCAGTGGGGAGCGCCGAATGACGTCGGCACTACCACCGGCCCTCACCGGCCTGCTCGACGTGCCGGCGGGCGGCGGGCGGCGGCCGCGCTGACCTCACCCGATCGGGTTCTGATCCTGTCGGCGCCGCACGGCCTGCTGTCACTCGACGGGGTGATCAAACCTACGAGCAGCGGATGGGCCGGCCCGGCTCGATCACCGGCGGGCAGCTGCTCGCCCAGGCTGCAACCCCTCGGCGTCGATCAGGAACGGCGGGTGATCGCGATCGGCGGCCGCGCCACACCGAGGCCGCGTGATGGGTTTGGCCGCACGCGATCATCCCGTTCATCGGCGCCGGCGGCCAGGGCCACCAGCTGGCCGCCCTGGCCGAGATCGCCCGAACCCAGCAGCTGCCGCTGGCTGGCGACTGGAAGGTGAGCTGATCATTAAGTCTAAGGAGAAAACATGCGATTACGACCGCTAGCGACGACAGGCGCGCTGGTGCTCACCCTGGGTGGGCTGCTGGGCCCCGCCGGGCCCGCCGCTGCTGACGATGCCGACTGCTACGGCCATGACACACACCCGGATGTCACGCACTCTGGAACTACCGCCTTCGGCGACGGAACGGCCATACGTCGCGGCCCGTACACAGATTGCGACGCCTTCGGACGCGGCTACCCAAGCCACGGCATCGACGTCCATTGCCGCATCCAGAACAGCAATAACTACACCTGGGTCTACCTCCAGGACACGACCACAGGAGTCGCCGGCTGGGCCATAATCACCAATCTCCACCCGACCGCTGCCGGCACACAAATCAACCCTTGCTGAGACAGACGCCCGTGGATGACGGATGAGACGCCTTACGCGGCCGCGCACACACCTAGGTCGCGTCCCAAACCTGGTGTAAATGACAACGGACGTAGGTTCCTTCAAGAGCTACCAACTCAGCGAAGGAAGGACTACGCCCGTGTCTGCACGAGTATCTCCCACCGACCGTATCCGGGGCGAGA
>JBPCPA010000019.1:0-9167 GCA_050999655.1 Jatrophihabitans sp. | reverse complement strand
GGCCTGGCGCGGCGCGGCACCGGTGCAGCACGCGCTGTTGCACGGCGATGACACCACCGGCGCCTCGACGTTTCTGATCGGGCCTGGCCTCGACGACGGCCCGGTGTTCGGGGTGCTGACCGAGCGGGTGCGGCCGGCCGACACCAGCGGCGACCTGCTGGCGCGGCTGGCCGAGGCAGGTGCGCCGCTGCTGGTGGCCACCCTGGACGGCATCGCCGACGGCTCGTTGCGGCCGGTTCCGCAGCCGGCCGACGGGGTCTCGCACGCGCCGAAGCTGAGCGTGGCCGACGCCGAGATCCGCTTCGACCAGCCGGCCAGGGCGGTGGACCGGCGGATCCGGGCCTGCACCCCGGACCCCGGGGCCTGGACGATGTTTCGGGCCGACCGGCTCAAGCTCGGCCCGGTCACGGTGGCCCCGGCCACCGACCCGGCGCTGCCGGCCGGGCGGCTGCGGGTGGAGCGCGACGGTGTCCGGGTCGGCACCATCACCTCGACGGTCCTGCTCGGCACCGTGCAGCCACCGGGCAAGCGCGCGATGCCGGCCCTGGACTGGGCCCGCGGTGCCCGACCGGCTGCCGGTGATCACCTTGGCGGCTAAGCCCGATCCGGCCCGGACGGTCGCCTACCGGACGCTGCGCGCGGTCTCGGCCGAGGACGCCTACGCCAACCTGGTGCTGCCCCGGCTGCTGGTCGAGGCGGGCCTGTCCGGCCGCGATGCCGCGCTGGCCACCGAGCTCGGCTACGGCACGCTGCGAGCCAGCGGCACCCTGGATGAGGTGCTGCGCCGGTGTGCCAGCCGCCCGCTGGACGACATCGAACCGGCGGTGCTGGACCTGCTGCGCCTCGGTGCCTACCAGCTGCTGCGCACCCGGATCCCGACGCACGCCGCGGTGGCCACCACGGTGGACCTGGCTCGGTCCACCGGCAATGCCCGAGCGTCCGGTTTCGTCAACGCGATACTGCGCAAGGTCACCGCGCGCGACTTCGCAGCCTGGTGTGCCGAGATCAGCCGGGACGCCTCGCCGCTCGGCAAGCTGGCCGTCCGCTACAGCCATCCGGGCTGGATCGTCGCCGCCTTCGCCGACGCCCTCGCTGCCCAGCCGGTCGCTGCCCGGCCGCTCGATGCCGACTCGGCCAACGCTGAATTGGCCGACGCCGAATTGGCTGATGCTGAGCTGGCTGATGTTGAGCTGGCTGACGCTGAGCTGGCTGACGCTGAGCTGGCTGACGCGCTGGCCGCCGACGATGCCCGGCCCGAGACCCACCTGGTGGCGTGGCCGGGCCGGATCGACCGGGCCGAACTGGTCGAGCAGTCCGGCGGCGAGGCCGGCCCCTGGTCGCCCTACGCGGTCCGGCTGACCGCCGGCGGCGAGCCGGCCGGCCTGCCGGCGATCGGTCAGGGCCGGGCCGGCGTGCAGGACGAGGGCAGCCAACTCTGCGCGCTGGCGCTGGCCGCTCTGGCGCTGGACGGGCCGGACGAACGCTGGCTGGATGTCTGCGCCGGCCCGGGCGGCAAGGCGGCGCTGCTGGCCGCGCTGGCGGCCGAGCGGGGTGCCCGGGTCACTGCCAGCGAGCTGCACCCGCACCGGGCCGAGCTGATCGCCCGGGCCACCGCCGGCTGGGATGTCGAGATCGTGGTCGGTGATGCCCGCCAGCTGCCGGCCGGCGAGCGGGGCTATGACCGGGTGCTGCTGGACGCGCCGTGCACCGGCCTGGGTGCGCTGCGCCGCCGTCCCGAAGCGCGCTGGCGGCGGACCCCGGCCAATCTGGCCGATCTGGTCACCTTGCAGGCCGACCTGCTGGCCGCGGCGTTGCGGCTGGTCCGTCCCGGCGGCCTGGTCGGCTACGTGACCTGCTCACCGCACCTGGCCGAGACCGGCGAGCAGATCCGGCGGGTGCTCGACGAGCGCGCCGATGTCGAGCTGGTCGACGCCCGGCCGGCCTTCACCGGGCTGCCGGGCCTGTCCGGCCCGACCGTCCAGCTCTGGCCGCACCGGCACGGTACCGATGCGATGTTCTTCGCCGCCCTACGCCGGACGTCCTGATCGCGGATCAGACAAACTAGACTCATAGCGTGTCCGCCCCATCGGTAGAGCCCATGATCGCTCCGAGCATCCTGTCGGCCGACTTCGCCTACCGCGGGGCGGCCGCCGGGGCGGTCTCGCGGGCCGACTGGCTGCACGTGGACGCGATGGACAACCACTTCGTTCCGAACCTGACCCTGGGTCTGCCGGTGGTCAAGAGCATGTTGCGGGCCACCGAACTCCCACTGGACTGCCACCTGATGATCGAGGACCCGGATCGGTGGGCACCGGGCTACGCCGAGGCCGGCGCGGCGAACGTGACCTTTCACGTCGAGGCTGCCGCCGATCCGGTCGCCACCGCCCGCGCGATCCGGGCCGCCGGCGCGCTGGCCGGCCTGTCGGTCAAGCCCGGCACCCCGATCGAGCCGTACCTGCAGCTGCTCACCGAGTTCGACACCGTCCTGGTGATGTCGGTCGAGCCGGGCTTCGGCGGTCAGCGGTTCATGGCTGAGGTGTTGAGCAAGGTGCGCCTGATCCGCACCCAGGTGGACGCCGGCGCGTTGCGGCTGTTCGTCGAGATCGACGGCGGCATCGACGAGGACACCATCGCCGAGGCCGCCGAGGCCGGGGTGGACGTGTTCGTGGCAGGCTCCGCGGTCTTCGGCGCGACCGATCCGGGCGCCGCGGTGGATCGGCTGCGCGAGCTGGCCCGGGCCGGCATGACTCGCTGCGCACACGCGGCCGGCCGGCTGTGACCGGGCCGATGAGCCAACCCCCCGTCGCCGACGAGCCGGCCACCGGCCACGGCGGGCTGCAGCCGACCGACGCCGAGCTCACCGCCATGCGGCATGCCGCCGAGTTGGGCCGCACGGTGGCCGGCAGCACCAGCCCGAACCCGCCGGTGGCAGCGATCATCCTCGATCGGGCCGGCCGGATCGTCGGCCAGGGCGTCACCCAGCCGCACGGGCACGAGCACGCCGAGGTGATGGCACTGCGGGCTGCCGGCCCGGCCACCGTCGGCGGCACAGCCGTGGTGACCCTGGAGCCGTGCAACCACACCGGCCGCACCGGACCGTGCACCGAGGCGTTGATCGGGGCCGGCATCGTCCGGGTGATCTACGCCGCAGACGACCCGAACCCGATCGCCGCCGGCGGCGCGCAACGATTGCGGACCGCCGGCCTGCAGGTGATCAGCGGGGTCGAGACCGCCGAGGTCAGCCGCGCCGCGCTCGGACCGTGGCTGCACGCCGTCGCCCAGGCTCGGCCGTTCGTGACCTGGAAGTACGCGGCCACCCTGGACGGCCGGGCCGCCGCCGCCGACGGCAGCGCCCGCTGGATCACCAACCCGATCTCGCGCGCGGACGTACACGCCCTGCGCGTGTTGGTCGACGCCATCGTGGTCGGCAGCGGCACCGTGCTGGTCGACGATCCGCAGCTGACGGTGCGCTCCACCGGCCCGGACGGCGCCGAGGTGCTGGCCGAGCGCCAGCCGCTGCGGGTGCTGCTCGATCGCCGGCACCGGGTGCCCGACAGCGCGCTGATCTTCGACGATGCCGCCGAGACCCTGGTGCTGGACACCGCAGTGCCGCGCTTCGCCCTGAAGGCCCTGTTCGACCGCGGCGTGCGCCACGTGCTGCTCGAAGGCGGTCCCACTCTGGCCGGCGCCTTCCTGGAGGCGGGCCTCATCGACGAGGTGGTGGCCTACCTCGCGCCGAAGCTGCTCGGTGCCGGCCCGTCGGTGCTGCAGGACGCGGGAATAACCACCATCTCCGATGTGGTCTCTTTGGAGGTGGTCGCTGTCGAGCGATTAGGTGACGATGTGAAGATCACCGCCCGGCCGGTCGCCAGCTCCGCGGCCGGCATCACCGCTGACCGGCGAGAGGACTAGCAGTGTTTACCGGCATCATCGAAGAGGTCGGCGAGGTTGTCGCGCTCACTGCGTCCGGGGATTCGGCGGTGCTGCGGCTACGGGCCAGCAAGGTCGCCCGCGATCTCGCGCACGGCGCCTCGATCGCGGTGAACGGGGTGTGCCTCACCGTGGTCGGCCAGCAACCGGCCGGATCGCCGGACCTGCTCGACCTCGACTTCGACGTGATGGCCGAGACCCTCAAGCGCAGCGTGATCGGCTCGCTGAGCGTCGGCCAGCGGGTCAACCTCGAACGTGCCGCCCGGCTGGACAGCCGGCTGGACGGGCACATTGTGCAGGGTCATGTGGATGGCACCGGCGTGGTGCTGGCCCGCACGCCCGGCAGCGAATGGGAGTCCTTCCGGTTCGCGCTGCCGCTGGACCTGGCGCGCTACGTGGCCGAGAAGGGCTCGATCGCCGTCCACGGCGTCTCGCTGACCGTCTCGGCGGTCGGCGACGACTGGTTCGAGGTCGGCCTGATCCCGGAGACCCTGCGAGCAACCGTGCTCGGCGGCATGTCCGTCGGCGATCCGGTGAACCTCGAGGTGGACGTGCTGGCCAAATACACCGAACGCCTGCTGAGCCATGGCAGGACCGGCAACGAGAACGGTGGCTGAGATGCTGGATCCGATCGACCGAGCGGTGGCTGACATGGCGGCCGGCAAGGCTGTGGTGGTGATCGACGACGAGGACCGGGAGAACGAGGGCGATCTGATCTTCGCCGCCGAACTCGCCACCCCGGAGCTGGTGGCCTTCATGGTGCGCTACACCTCCGGCTACATCTGCGTCCCGCTCACCGAGGACGACGCCGACCGGCTGGACCTGCCGCCGATGTTTCACACCAACCAGGACAAGCGCGGCACCGCCTACACGGTCACCGTCGATGCCCGCGAGGGCGTCAGCACCGGCATCTCGGCTACCGACCGGTCGCGCACCATCCGGCTGCTGGCCGACCCGGCGACCACCTCGGCCGAACTGACCCGGCCCGGGCACATCGTGCCGCTGCGGGCCAAGGACGGTGGCGTGCTGCGCCGGCCCGGCCACACCGAGGCTGCGGTCGACCTGGCCCAGTTGGCCGGGCTGCGCTCGGCCGGCGTGCTGTGCGAGGTGGTCAGCGAAAAGGACCCGTCCGGGATGGCCCGGGTCGACGAACTGCGGGCCTTCGCCGACGAGCACGGCCTGGCGCTGATCTCGATCGCGGACCTGATCGCCTACCGCCGGCGCTCGGAGAAGCTGGTGGACCGGATCGCCAGCGCCCGGGTGCCGCTGCGGTACGGGGAGTTCACCGCCCACGGCTACGCCTCCTCCTACGATTCGCGCGAGCATGTGGCCTTCGTGTTCGGCGACATCGGCGACGGCGAGGACCTGCTGGTCCGGGTGCACTCGGAATGCCTGACCGGTGATGTCTTCGGGTCGCTGCGTTGTGACTGCGGCCCGCAACTGGACGCGGCGCTGGCCGCGGTGGCTCGCGAGGGCCGGGGCGTGGTGCTCTACATGCGCGGGCACGAGGGTCGCGGCATCGGCCTGCTGCACAAGCTGCAGGCCTACCAGCTGCAGGACTCCGGCCGCGACACCCTGGACGCCAACCTGGACCTGGGGCTGCCGGCGGATGCCCGGGACTACGGCACCGGCGCCCAGATCCTGGTCGACCTCGGGGTGCGCACCATGCGGCTGCTGACCAACAACCCGGCCAAGCGGGCCGGCCTGGAAGGCTACGGCCTGGCGGTGCTCGGCCAGGTGCGGCTGCCCACCCACGTCAACCCGGAGAATCTGCGCTACCTTCAGACCAAGAAGGACCGGATGGGCCACGACCTGGACCTGGAAGGCCTGGCGGTCGACACGGTGGTGGCAGTCCTCGGTGGCGGTGACGTCAAGGGCGGCCAGTGAGCGGACACGGGGCACCGGCCGCCGGCGCGGTGCCCGGATCGGCCGGGCTGACGGTCGTGGTGATCGCCGCCCAATGGCACACCGAGGTGATGGACGGCCTGATCGACGGTGCCCGCCGCGCCCTGTCGGACTCCGGGGTGACCCGGTCCCAGATCGTCCGGGTGCCCGGCGCGTTCGAGCTGCCGGTGGCAGCGGCCCGGCTGGCCGGTACCGGGATCGACGCGATCGTGGCGCTGGGCGTGGTGATTCGCGGCGGCACCCCGCACTTCGACTACGTCTGCAGCGCGGCCAGCATCGGGCTCACCGAGGTGTCGGTGCGCACCGGCATCCCGGTCGGCTTCGGCCTGCTCACCTGCGACGACGACGCCCAGGCACTGGACCGGGCCGGGTTGCCTGGCTCGGCGGAGGACAAGGGCTACGAGGCGGCCCAGGCGGCGCTGGCCACCGCGGTCACCCTGGCCCAGCTGCCGCGGCCCTGACCGTCCCGGAGCCAGATGAGTAGCGGAGCCGGGGTGACCAGCGAAGCCCAGGTGATCAGTGGCCTCGTGCTGGCGGCGGGCTCGGGCAGCCGGCTGGGCCGGCCGAAGGCCGAGCTGGTGGTGGCCGGTCGCCGGCTGATCGACCGGGCCGTGACGACCCTGCTGGCCGGCGGCTGCGATCAGGTGCTGGCCGTGGTCCGCTCCGAACAGGTCAGCGCGCCCGGTGCGCGGCTGGTGGTCAATCCTGAGCCGGACGAGGGCATCGGCTCGTCCCTGCGCTGCGGTCTGGCCGCGCTGCCGGCCGACTCGGCGGCCTGCGTGCTGCTGCTGGTCGACCTGCCCGGCGTCACCGCCGACGAGGTTGCCGCGGTGATCGCCGCGCACGCCGCCGGCGCCCGGCTGGTGGCCGTCCGGCGGGCCGGCCGGCGCTCACACCCGGTGCTGATCGACCGGCGCTGGTACCCCGACTTCGCCGCGGCGGCGACCGGTGACCAGGGCGGCCGGCAGCTGTTCGCGGCGCACACCGGCGACACCGTGTTCATCGATTACCCCGACGCGATCAGCGACATCGACACCGTCGAGGACCTGCTGCGGGTGGAGCTCACGCTGTCCGAACCCGATCCGCCAGCGCCGCCAGCGCCTTCGGAAAGATCTCAGCCGGCGGGGTGACCAGGCCGGCGCCGACCTGACCCACCCCGGCCAGCTTGCCGGCCATGCCGGTGTTGATCTGCGGCAGGATCTGGGTGCGCACCACCAGCGTCGCGTCGATGCCGGTCGGCGAGCCGCGAAAGTCCAGCACCGGGATCGAGTACATCGGATGCTCGCCGACGGTGATCTCATACATCCGCCGGGTGGCGGCCAGCGCGTCAGCAACCTCGCCACCGATGAACCGGACGATGGCCGGCGCCGCTGCCATCGAGAAGCCGCCGAGGCCGGCGGTCTCGGTGATCGCGGAGTCGCCGATGTCGGGGTTGGCGTCCTCAGGCCCGTAGCTGCCCAGGAACAGCCCATCGGCCAGCTGCGCCGGCCCGGTGAACCACTCGTCGCCGGTGCCCGCCAGCTGGATGCCGAAGTCGGTGCCGTTACGCGCCATCGCGACCACCACCGACGAGCCGGGCAGCCCACGCGCCGCGTCCAGGGTGAGCTTGCAGGCCGGCATCGCCAGGTTGAGAAAGAAGTGGTCGTTGCCGCCCACGAACCGCACCGCCTCGGCCACCTGGGCCGACGGCGCGCCGGAGTCGATCAGCTCGGGCAGCAACTCGCGCAGCAGCATCAGGGTGCCGGCCCGGTTGCGGTTGTGCGCCTCGTCGCCCATCTGCAGCATCTGGGCCAGGATCGCCTTCAGGTCGATCGGGCCGTGCCGGCGGACGGCGGTCTGCAACAACGGGCCGAGCACCTCTGACATCCACCGCAGCCGGTCCAGCACGTCGGGGGAGTACGCGCCGTAACGCAGCACCTTGCCCAGGCCCTCGTTCAGGCTGCAGTAGGTACGCCGTCCGGTGTCGGGGTCCTGCACCACGAACAGCCACATGGACGCCGAGATCACCCCGGCCATCGGCCCGACCGCGGCGTGGTGGTGGCACGGGTCCAGGGTGTAGCCGGTACCCGAGTCGAACAGGGCGCGCGCCTGCTCCGGCTCGTCGACCACGCCCTCGTACGCGGCCGCTCCCAGCAACGCGCCGCGCAGCGGGCCGGACGCCCGATCCCAGCCGATCGGCGGCCCGGCGTGCAGGAAGTCCCGGGTGTCCAGGCCCAGGGTCGGCCCGGCGGGCAGCACATCGACCAGCAGCGTCTGGGTGTTGACGATCCGCCGCAGCGCCTCGGCGTTGGCCGGTTGCAGGCGCGGGTCGCCGAGCACCGTGGCCAGGTCGTCCTCGGTGCCGGGCATCGGGGGCCGCCAATCGACCTGGTGCACCTCGGCACCCTGGTCGGCGGCGGCCTCGGCAAACAGCCCGACGCCGGCGGTGAGCAGCCGGGGCGGGCCGCCCAGCAACCTACCGGCCGGGGCGGCAGCAGGCTCGGTCATAGGGTTTCTCCCTGCTGAACAAGGCTGATCGCGTGGCGGGTGGCGGCCGCGTTGGACAGGAACACCGACGCACCCGCCTCGTGCAACCGCTCGGCCGGCCGGTCGCGTTGTTGCGGGTCCTGCCGGGCGCCGATCAGGCTGAGGACCACCGGCGCGCCGGACCCGGCGATCAGCGGCACCAACTCGCTGACCGGATCGGGGTGCGCCCCGTGGCCGAGCAGCACGTCCAGCAGCAGCACCGCGGTGCCCGGATCGGCCGCGGCGGCGCGCAGTTGCGCGTTGCGCAGCGAGGGGTCGATCATCGGATGGGCCCGGCCGCGGGTCAGCGCGTCATCGCCGAAGTCGATCATCGTGTGCCCGTCCGAGCGCAGCGACTCCTCCAGCGCCCAGTCCTGGCGCAGCGCGAGGGTGGACCTGATCTTGCCGAGGGCCGCGCTGGCGATCAGCATCGCCTCTTCGCACAGGGTGCCGCCGCAGAACAGGCCACGCAGCGCCCCGGGCGCCCCCGCCGGCAGTGCGGCGTCTGGGGCGGCCGGGGTGCCCGGCACCCAGGTCGGCCACTGAGGGACCGGACGGCCGAGGGCGCTCAGCACCTGCTCGACGGCACTGGTCAGGTCGGGCCGGCCGGCACCGAGCAGGGCCCACACGACGGGCTGGTCGAGGGTGCTGGCCTCGGCCCGCAGCCGCTCGGCCACGGCATTGTCCGGGGGCTTGCTCACGACTACGACCAGCTCGGTCCCGTCGTCCGCGGCGAGGGCTCGCAGCGCCTGCGACGCGGAGCGACCCCCGACGGTGACTGGCGGGCAGCGACCACCCACGCCGAGGCAGTGCCGTACACCGACACC
>JBPCPA010000011.1:0-3358 GCA_050999655.1 Jatrophihabitans sp. | reverse complement strand
GCCCGGGAGAACGGATCGATCGGCACCCGCAGATCGATCCGGTCCAGCAGCGGCCCGGACAGTCGCCTGTGATAGCGCCGCCGGGCATCGGGCGTGCAAGCACAATCGGTGTCCTTGCGTGCGCCGCACGGGCACGGGTTGGTGGCCATCACCAGCTGGAAGCGCGCTGGATAGGCCACCGCACCACCGGTCCGATGCAGCACGATCCGCCCGGACTCCAACGGCTGGCGTAGCGAGTCGAGCACGGTGGGCTTGAACTCGGCAGCCTCGTCCAGCACCAGCACGCCTCGATGTGCCAACGAGGCCGCGCCGGGCCGGCCGACACCGCTGCCGCCACCGACCAGTGCCGCCATCGACGAGGTGTGATGAGGGGCCTGTAGCGGCGCGCGCCGAAGCAGTCCGGTGCCGGCCGGCAGCACCCCGGCCACCGAGTGGATCGCGGTCACCTCCAGCGCCTCGGCGATGCTCAGCGCGGGCAGGATCGAGGGCAACCGCTCGGCCAGCATCGTCTTGCCGGCACCGGGAGCACCCTCCAGCAGCAGATGATGCGAGCCGGCGGCGGCGATCTCGAGGGCGCGACGGGCCACCGGCTGGCCGACTACGTCAGCCAGGTCAGGCAGCGGATCGACCGCCTCGACGGCGGCTGGCTCGGCGACCGGCAGGCCCGGCCCGTCGCCCCGCAACGCTCGCAGCACCTCGGTGAGCGAGTGCGCGCTCAGCACTCGGAGCCCCGTGACCAGGGCCGCTTCGGCGGCGTTGGCCGCCGGCACCACCACGGTTCGCGCGGCGCAGTCCCTGGCTGCGAGCACCGCGGGCAACACGCCGCGAACCGGCCGCAGCCGACCGTCCAGACCGAGTTCACCGAGCCAGACCATCTTCGCCGCCGCCGGCACCGGCAACTCGCCGGCCGCCGCCAACACCGCAACCGCCAGCGCGAGGTCGAACACCGAACCGTTCTTGCGCAGATCGGCCGGCAACAGCGCCACCGTGATCCGCTTGGTGGGCCAGCCCACGCCGGAGTTCAGCACGGCGGCCCGGATCCGGTCGCGCGATTCCATCACCGAGACGTCGGCCAGGCCGGTGAAGGTCAGGCCGGGCAGGCCGGCAGAGATGTCGGCCTCGACCTCGATGAGCCGGCCGGACACGCCGGTCAGCGCGATGGACAGGGTGCGGGCAAGCGCCATCAGAAGGCTCCGGGCAGGTGCCGGACCTGGGCCGGGCCCCGGGCCGGACGCAGCACCGCGATCACGTCGAAGCGCACCGAGTCCCAGGGCCCCGGATGGTCGATCAACCATTGGGTGGCCAGCTGGCGCAACCGCAGACGTTTGGCCCGGTCCACGGCCTCGGCCGGCTGGCCGAAGGCCACCGAGGAGCGGGTCTTGACCTCGCAGATGATCAGGGTGCTGCCCTGGGCCGCCACGATATCGATCTCGCCCTGCCGGCACCGCCAATTGGTCTCGATCACCCGGTGGCCGGTGTCGGCAAGTAGACGTGCCGCGATTTTCTCGCCATAGCGACCGACGGCGTCCTTGAGCTGCATGGACCCAGCGTGCCCGGCTCAGGCAGCCGGGTACCGACACGGCCAACGATTGTGGATAACGCCCGAGCCTGTGGACGCAGACCGGGCAGCCGGCTCGCTCAGGTGCCGAAGCCGCCCTTGCCGTTCAGGTCAAGGTCGGGCTTGTCCAGCTCTTCGACGTTGACGTCCTTGAAGGTCAACACCCGGACGTTCTTGACGAAGCGCGCCGGCCGGTACATGTCCCACACCCAGGCGTCGCGCATGGTGACCTCGAAGTACACCTCGCCGTCAGCGTTGCGCGGCACCAGCTGCACGTCGTTGGTCAGGTAGAAACGGCGCTCGGTCTCGACCACGTAGCTGAACTGACCGACGATGTCCTTGTACTCCCGGTAGAGCTGGAGTTCCATCTCGGTCTCGTACTTCTCGAGATCCTCGGCACTCATCGGGCGATGTCCACGGCAATCATCGCTCCATCATCACCTATCGGGGCTTGGCCGGGCAGCTGGCCTAACAAACCGGGCAAATTGTATTCCCCGGCGGCGGGGTCGAACTCCCGCCCGGCAACTCCGGGCAGGTTCCAGTAGCAGCGGTGGATCGGCGAGGGCCCGTGCTCGGCAAGCGCGGCCAGGTGCTGGGGCGCGGAGTAGGCCTTGTTCTCGGCGAAGCCGTACTGCGGATACTGCTCGGCCAGCGCGATCAGCATCGCGTCCCGCTCGGTCTTGGCCAGCACCGAGGCAGCCGCAACCGAGGAGCAGCGCAGGTCCCCCTTGACCAGCGTCCGAACCGGCACCCGGCAGCGCCACCGGCCGTCCTCGGCCACCGCCGGGAGCTCGAACAGCCCCAACTCGTCCCGCGCGCTCAGGTAGTCATAGTTGCCGTCCAGCAGCACCCACTCCGGCGCCAGCGTCAGCTGGGACACAGCACGCTCGCCGGCCAGACGCAGGGCCGCCATGATCCCGATCTGGTCGATCTCGGCCGCCGAGGCGTGGCCCACCGCGCAGTCCAGCGCCCACCGGCGGATCCGCGGCACCAGCGCCTGCCGGGCCGGCGGCGTGAGCAGCTTGGAGTCGGCCACCCCGAACGGAGCCGGCTTGGTATCAGCGGCCAGCAGGACGACACCGACCGAGACCGGACCGGCCAGCGCACCCCGGCCTACCTCGTCGATCGCCGCCAGCAGGCCGGCACCGCAACGCCAGGCCTCGCGCTCGTAGCGCAGCGTCGGCACCTTTCGGATCGTGTTCGCCACCTGACTCACCCGCTAACCCACCCGGACCGCTTGTCGGATCAGTTCGACGATAGTGACAGGCTCCCTGATCACGTCGGAGGCATCCAACTCGTCCAGTGGCCACCAGCGATGGCCCAGCGCGACCACCTTCTCGAACTCGGTGCGCGCGGCTGGGCGCACCGGCAGGCCGGCGGGCACCCGGGCCAGGAAGTAGAAGTTGGTCTGGTCGAAACGGGAGCCGGCAAAGGAGAACTCGACCCGCTCGACGTACACCGGCTCGGCATCAGGTGGCAGCGGCACTCGCAGGCCGGTCTCCTCGTACAGCTCGCGGACGGCCGCCTGGGCAGGTGACTCCTCATCCTCCACACCACCGCCGGGCGCGATCCAGTGCGAGTCGGTCGCGTCCAGATCGCGCCGGTCGTGCATCAGCAGGACCCGCCCCTGATCGTCGATGAGCAGCATCCGACCTGCGGTGCGCGGAACCGCCGGAATCGGCGGGATCGGCGGGATCGGCGGGATCGGCGGGATCGGCGGCTGGGCCGGCATCATCGGCGCCGGCGACGCCGCCAGCCGCCGATCAGACCTACCCCGGTCAGCGCCACGGTGGCCGGCTC
>JBPCPA010000001.1:0-18159 GCA_050999655.1 Jatrophihabitans sp. | reverse complement strand
TGCACGGGCCGAGTGGAACTGCGGTGGCGCCGGCCGGCCCGGCGCCGAGGCCGGTGAGCACGCAGGCAGCGACCGCGCCCGCGGCGAGCAGCAGCCGGCTCCGCAGCGACATCAGGGTCGCCGCCCGGGAGCCGGTCGGCCACCCAGCCCTGTCGCGATGCCGCCGGCCAGCAGCAGGAGCAGCGCCCACCACAGCAGGCCCGCGGTCCGGGCGCCGGTGACCGCCAGTTGGCCGCCATCGGCCACCGGGGATTCGCTGGTGACCGGCGCGCCGGCCCCGCTGCTCGCCGGCTGGCTGCTGCTGGCAGTGCTGGTCGGCGGGTTCGGGCTGATCGGGGTCACCGGGTCGCTGAGGGTGGCCAGCGTGGCGCCGGCCAACGCGGGGACGGCCTGGGTGGTCGGCCGGGCATCAGAGGCCGGGGTGGCCGCGCTGACACCGAAACCGCCGTTGCTGTTCTGCCTGGCGAGCACGAACGCCTTGCCTGCCTGGATGGCGCCGGCCGGGGTGGCCGCCGCCCTGACCGCAGCTGCTCTGCCGCCGTTACCTGCCAGGGCTGGTAGCGCCGCCGCGCCCTGAATCGCCAGCAGCGCCTGTACGGCCAGGCTGGTCGAGTTGGTGTTCGCTCCGGCAGCACCGAGGTATCCGCCGTCGCCCTGCTGGCCGGCGAGGAGGTAGGCCTCGGCCTGTGCGGTGACCGACCCGGTGCCCGGCACCAGCAGCAGCGCCTGCAACGCGTAGCCGGTGGTGTCCACCTCCGAGGTGCAGGTGCCGCCGGCAACGATCAGGGTCGAGGAGAATCCACCGTCGAGACATTGCAGCTCTTCCAGCCGGCCGACCGCCGCAGCGGGCGGCTGGACCTGGCCACGAGCCAGCGCCAGCACTGCCAGCGACTGCGAAGCGCCCGAGAAAGCCTGGTAGAAGTCACCTGCCGCCGAGCAGCCGCCGGTACTGTCGGCCGCCGCGCAGACGTGACCGGTCAGCGTCGCCAGCAGGTCGAAGCCGCCGAAGGCATGCGGGTCCTGCCCGGTGATCTCGGCCAGCAGCGCGAGCTTGCCGACCGCACCCCCGTACGGGCCGGGGTAGTCCGAGGTGCCGGCCGGGTCGGCGTAGTCGGCGACGTGCGCCGACAGGTAACCGAGCACTTTGGCCAGCGCCCGGTCCTGACCTCCGTCGGCCGCCAGCGCGATGGCCAGGTCGGCGGTCAGGCCGTAGTCGGGGCCGTAGGCGTTGACGAGGTGGTCACCGTCCACCAACTGGGTCACCAGGTAGGACGCGCCGGCCGCAGCCGCCGCGAGCGAGTGGATGTCGCGGGTCAGGGTGCCGAAGGACATCCCGACCGCACCGCTGACGGCCTGTGCCGAGGCCCGCAGGTCCGAGCCCGGCTGGGCGTCGGCTGCGGAGTTGAAGCCGCCGTCGGCGTTCTGCTCGCCGGCCAGAAAGGCCAGCGCCTTGCTGATCTGGCTGGCGTGGCCGGCCTGGTCGAGGGTGAGGGCCTGGATCGCCAGCGCCGCCGAGTTGGTGGAGTCGCCAGCCGTGCCCGGAAAGCCGCCGTCGGCCAGTTGCTGGCCGGCGATCCAGGCGATGCCCTTGGCCACCGCGGCCGATGCGCCGGGTACCAGGGCAAGCGCCATCACCGCGATGGCGGTGCTGTCCACGTCCGAGTCGCCGGTGGCGGGGAGCAGGCTGGGCCAGGCGCCACCGGCCTGCTGCAGGCTCTGCAGGTAGCTGATCGGTGCGCCGGCATCGGCGGCGTCACCGGCTCGCAGCTGCGCGATGACGCCGATGGCCTGGGCAAATACCGAGGAGGCGTAAGCGTAATTGCCGGTCGCCACGCAACTGGTGTCGGCACCGGTGGTGGCGGCCGGACAGCTGCTGGCGGCCAGCGCGGTGATCAGGTTGTGGCCTCCGAAGTCGGTCGGGTCATAGCCGGTGACCTCGGCCAGCAGCGCCTCCTTGCCCAGCGATCCACCGTTGACATAAGGGGTTCCGATGCCAGTCCAGTCATCGACCGTGCTGCCGGTGGCGTCCTTTCCGCGCTGGTCGACAAAGTTGACGATCTTGATCAGGGCGGCGGGGTTGCTGCCGTCGGCCGCGAGCGCGAACGCGCCGTCCATGGTGAGCCCGAAGTCGGCCAGCCCGGAGCCTGGGAACGGCTCGTAGTAGTGGCCGCCGATCAGGTTGGCCGGCGCGCTCAGGTAGCCGACCGCCCGGGCCAGGTCGGGCGAGCCGGTGGCCGCGCCGGCGGCATTCGGGGTGGCCGCGGTCCGGGCTGGGGACGCGCCGCGGGCGGGCACGGTGCTGGCGGGCGCTGATGCCGTGGGACTCGACGAGGCCGCTGAACTGCTGGCGACGCTGCTGCTGGCGACGCTGCTACTGGTAGGCGTGCTGCTGGCCGCTGAACTACCTGCCGCTGAACTACCTGCCGCTGAACTGCTGGCAGGGTCGGCAGAGGCACTGGCTGGAATGAGCGTGAGCGCCCCGCCCACCGCCAGCGCGATCGCCAGAGCACCTGCTCGCCTGCCGGAACCGAGCTTCATCGCCAACCCCCCAGATAGGCCGGCGGGCAAAGCGCGAAGCAAGCATTTCCGGACGCGAGGCCCGAATACGTCCACTCCGCGCCGCAGACCTCGACGGCGCTCGTGATGTACTGCTCAGCCCAGGTGTTCCGACTCGTCCGCTCTTGCATGTGCGGACCTACGGCTGCGGGTCAGTGCCGGATTTTGACCGGCTTCCCCTGAAAGCTGAGACGTTCTAACGCGTCATAGGACCACACGGCCTTTGGCCGCGTCAACGCGAGCCGGGTGTCGCTGCGATCACGTCCGGCGTGAGGTCGACCGCGTCCAGATGGGCGCGCTGCCCGTCCCGATCGAGAATGACCAGCACCTCGGCCGGCTCGGCGCCGTCGGCGGTGATGGCGTGCGGCGTCATGGTGGAGAACTGGGCCGCCTGGCCGGCCCGCACCAGGATGATGCGGCTGCCGAGCTGCAACCGGACGGTGCCCGACAGCACCGTGAACCAGTCGCGACCGGGATGCACGCCGAGCTCGCCCCGGTGCGCCCGGCTGGTCAGGCGCATCTTGGCGACGGTCATGCCGTGCGGGCCGTCTTCGCCGGAGAGCAGCCAGCTAATCACGCCGTGCGCGCGGTCACGCCGCGGCCGGATGACCACGTCCCCGTCGTCGTCGGATTCCACCAATTGATCGAGGGTGGTGCCCAGCGCTCGGGCGATCGGTACAAGTTGGTCGACCGAGATGCGCCGCTGGCCGGTCTCGATCCGGCTGAGCGTGGACGGGCTCAGGTGACATCGCGAGGCCAGCGCGTCCAGCGACCAGCCGCGCGCCAGCCGCAGGCCGCGGATGCGCGCCCGGATGGTGGCGTCCAGATCAAAGTCTTGCGTCATTGGCAAGATTGTATGCTCTACGCGCATGGGCTGCCTAGGGTGGCATGCACGACGCCGCAGCACACTCACCCAGAACACGACCATGCCGGCCCGGACGCCGCAGCCGAGGCGGCCTTTGCCGAACTGCTCGAGCTGGACGGGCAGGTGCTGCGCGGGTACTGGACGCAGGCGCTGACCTGGGTCCGGCAGGCGGCTACCGATAATCGCCGCCGGCAGGCGCCTACCGATAATCGCCGCCGGCAGGCGCCTACCGACCACCGCCGGATCCTCGATCTGGGGGCCGGCTCCGGGGTGGGCACCATCGCATTGGCGCAGCGCTTCGGTGGCGCCGAGGTCATCGCCGTGGACGCCTCGGAGCAGTTGCTGAAGCGAATCCGGGTCAAGGCCCTGGACCTGGGCCTGGCCGATCGGGTCCGCACCGTCCAGGTCGATCTGGATCATGCCTGGCCGGCTGTCGGACCCATCGACATCACCTGGGCCTCGATGTCACTGCACCACCTGGCCGACCCGGACCGGGCGCTGCGGGAGGTCTTCGCCGCGACCCGGCCGGGCGGTCTGATCGCTGTTGCCGAACTGGGCGAGCCGCTGCGGTTCCTGCCGCACGAGCTCGGTTTCGGTCGGCCCGGCCTGGAAGAACGCTGCCTGGAGGCGCTCGGCAGGCAACACGCCGATTTGCTGCCCGAGCTCGGGACGTGCTGGGCGGCGCGGCTGGAGGCAGCCGGGTTCACCTTGCTCGGCGAGCGGACGCTGACCATCGAACAGGATCCACCACACCCGGCCGGCACCGGTCGCTATGCCCAGCTGTGGCTGGACCGGATGAGGTCAGGACTGGCCGGACGTCTGGCCGCCGACGACCTGGCGGCGCTGACCACCCTGCTCGACGGCACCGGTCCGTTGTCCCTGCGCGGGCGGGCGGACCTTCGACTTCGTGGGGCCAGGACGGTCACGCTGGCCCGCCGTCCCTGACCGGACCTTCCTCGCCCAGGCTTCATTCGCCGTGCCCGAGCGAGTGTGGACAGTCCGGCTATGAGGCCGACCACATCGCTAGCTGCCTGCTTGCAATTGCTAGCACTCTCGAGGCACGCTGGTCAGGTGGACATCGACGGGATCAGGGAGGCAGCCGCCAAGGCGCCTGTCATCGGCGTCGGCACCATCGGCGATTTCATCCGCGAGCAGCGCACCCAGGCTCAGGTGTCGCTACGCCAGCTGTCCAAGCTGGCCGGGGTGTCCAATCCCTACCTGTCACAAGTCGAGCGGGGACTGCGCAAACCGAGCGCGGACATCCTGCAGCAGATAGCCAAGGGCCTGCGAATCTCGGCCGAGCAGCTCTACGTCCGGGCCGGAATCCTGCAGGACCGGCCGGCCGGCTCCGAACTGGTCGGCGCGATTCTCTCCGACCCGTTCTTGACCGAGCGGCAGAAGAACATCCTGGTGGAGATCTACGAATCGTTCCGCGGTGAGAACGGACCCGCGACCGGGGCCGCACCGGCCGCCGAGCCGGCCGCCACCGCCGTGCCGGCTGTCACCACGACCGAATAACTGAGCACTGTCGCGGCTGACCACCGCGATCCCCACAGCCAGCCGCTTCCGCGGCGCTAATACCAGCCGCTTCCGCGGCGCTAACACCAGCCGCTACCGCGGCGCTAACACCAGCCGCTACGGCGGCGGTGCGAAAAGGAGAGAAAATGTCCATCGCAACTGACGTCCGCAACTACGCAGACACCGCGCTCAGCCAGGGCAAGACCGCGCTCAACCAGGCCGGCACCGCCGTTGCCTCGGCCAACAAGCGCCTGGTCAACGATGCTCCCAAGCCTGCCTATGCCGCGCTTGGTGCCGCCGACCTGGTAGCCGGCCTGGTGACCAAGCGCGTCGAGTCGCTGCCGGCCGAGGCCGTCGACAACGTCGCCAAGGCTCAACAGGGTGGCCAGGCGCTGATCACCCGCGCGCAGGGCGACGCGCTGGCCAAGATCGCTGACCTGCGCGGCCGGCTGGACTCCGGGCTGGAGTCAGTGACCGCCCTCCCGGTGATCGCCAAGAACACCACCGGGGCCTACCTGAGCACCGCCAAGGACCTTTACGGCAAACTGACCGCCCGCGGCGAGGCCAAGGCCGCCGAGCTGCGCAAGGACCCCCGGGTGAGCAAGGTGCTCGGCCAGGTGAACGAGGCCGCCGACGCGGTGCAGAGCACCGTGAGCCCGGTCGTGAAGTCCGCCTTCGACGCCGTCCAGTCGGTGAACCCGATCGAGACCAAGCCGGCCCGCAAGACCCCGACCCGCAAGACCCCGGCCCGCAAGGCTCCGGCGGCCAGCACGGCGAGCAAGCCGGTCCTCAAGCGCACGCCGACCAAGCGGACCGCTGCCAAGAGCACCGCCGCCAAGAGCACTGCCAGCAAGAGCACCGCTACCAAGAGCACCGCTACCAAGAGCACCGCTGCCAAGAGCACTGCTACCAAGCAGGCCTGAACCCAGGTCGCCCCTGTTCTGAGGCGGCTGGCAACACTCTCTGCCCCGGTCTGGCTCGATCCGGACCGGGGCGGAGCTTTTCTTGGTTAGGCTGGAGCTGTGCAGACCATCAACCACATCGAAGACTGGCTGATGTTCGTCCTGCTCCTGGGCGTACTGGCCCTGCAGATCTGGGGCCTGGCCGACTGCGTCAGCCGTAAGGCGCCAGCGTTTCCGGCCGCCGGCAAGCTGACCAAGGCCACCTGGATACTGCTCAACGCCTTGGCCCTGGTGCTGGTTCTCATCGTGCACGATGTGACGAACCTGCTGTCCTACATCAGCATCATTCTCAGCTCGGTCTACCTGGCCGACGTCCGGCCGGCAGTCCGCGAGATCAGCGGCCCGTCCCGCTGGTAGCGGCGCGGCTCAGGCAACCAGCCGCAGGGGCTGCTTCCAGTTCGCCGGCGTCCGGTGTTCGGGGTGGGCGGTCAGCCAGTCCCGGGCGATGATCGTCAGCTCGCGGTCCCGGCCGGTCACCATCATCGCGATCATCTCGAAGTCCCCACGCAACGACCAGGCCGGATGCCCGAAGCTGGCCGGGTTGTTGCCCTCGATCAACCAGTGGCTCGGCCAGGCGAAGCCATAGCCCAGTACCGGTAGCGCGCCGATCAACTTGCGGCGTCCGGTGAGCAGGCCGGCCGCGCTCAGCGTCAACCCGGTCAGGGTGCCCGCCACGTGCAGCCGGCGGGTCAGCACCTTGGAGTGCATGGCGACGTAGTACGGAAAGTACTCCCGATAGCTGGCGAACATCGCGACCTCGATTCCTTCGGTTCGGACGCTATGACCGCAGCTGCGCGTCCGTGGTTCAGTCATACCCCGCGGTCGGCGATCAGGCCAGCCCGCCGTGGCTACCAGATGGTCGCCAGCGCGATCAGCGGCAGCAAGCCCTGCACGAGTGCCGGCCGGGCCATCCGGCGATCGCTGCCGATCAGGACCAGCGACGCGGCCAGCATGCAACCGCAACCGAAGCCGATCAGGGCGCGACCCTGGTGTGGCTTGCCGGCTACCCAGACCAGCACGCCGGTGAGCGTGCCGATGGCCAGGAACAGGTTGTAGAAGCCCTGGTTCAGGGCCCAGGGCTGGATCAACTCCGCCTGCCGGTCGTCGGCGATCAGGAACCGCCGGTAGGTGCTCGGACGGGTGAACACGACTGCCTCGAGGTAGAAGATGCCGATGTGCAGCAGGCCGGCAAGGGTCGCCGCGATCTGACAGGTCAGGATCATGTATCGGCATCCTGCCAAACACGGTGCCGGTTAGGTAGCTCCGGCACTCCGTCCGGCGGCTTCGGCGCTGCGCTGGCAACTCATGCACAGCGCAGCCATCGGCAGGATCTCCAGCCGTTGCCTGATGATCTCGCGGTCACACTGCAGGCAGCGACCGTAGTGTCCGGTCTCGAGCCTGGCCAGCGCAGCGTCCACCTCGCTCAGCGCGGTCCGGGCCGCAAGCCGCAGGGTGGCTGTCACCTCGCTGAGCGCACCGGCCGGGTCGGGCAGGCCGGCAGCGGCGTCGAGTTCGTCCAACTGCTCGATGCGAAATCGTCGCTGCTCTTGCAACGCCTGGCGAAAGTGGTCCAGCGGGTCGTCATCGGTCGTTCGGGCGCGGTCGGCCGCGCCGGGGATGAAGCGGGTTGTCATGGTCTCTCCTACAGGTGCGGTCGTTGACCGGGGCCGTGCCGTGGCTGCGGTCGGACGGCTCGCCGGCCGGTGCGGACGGTGCGACTTCGCACGCGCCAGGACTGGCGGCAGGTTGCCGTTTCTCGCGCGGCTGGGGCCGGCTGGGCAGGTCGAGATGCTCTGCGCGGGCAGTTATCGGCGCGGGCAAGGAAGGCGCGCGCTGCTCAGCTGGGCGGGCCCCGGCCGGAACGCACCGCAACAAGCCGGAGATCGGGCCGATCGGCGCCACCAGGGAATCGGATCGACACCCCGAAGGTGGCGGCCAGCAGCATGGCGGCCAGCAGACCGAGGTCGCCCGGGTGCTGCTGCAGGTCGGCGGCCAGCGACCGTAGCGGGCTCGGCGCGATGGCGCCATGATGCAGCAGCGCGGCGCTGGCAGTGTGCGGCCGGTCGGCGCCATGCGCAGCACCGGCCGACAGGGCCAGCAGGCCGGTGAGCAGTAGGGCGGCGGCCAGCACGGTGGCAAGCTTGTTGCGAGCGCTGCTGGCTGGCATGCCAGTGAGACGATCGGGAGCGCCCGCCAGTTCCGCCGGATGAACTCGCACCGTGCTCAACCTGCCGTCGCCGTGGCCACCGAGCCGGACCGGATGTCGATGGTGATCCGGCGGGAGCGCAGGTCTGCGGTCAGTGCCATGGTGTCGGAGTCGATGACCCGCAGCTCGACGCCGAGTCCGGTTGCCACCTGCTCGGCTTCGGCCAGGCTCAGGCCGATGAAATCGCGCTCCAGGGCACGGGTGCGCACCAGTTCGACCTCGAAGCTCGTCTCAGGAGCGTCAGAGGTCGAGCGGGGAGTGTCGCCGGGCGCTGAGGTCATGCATCGATCAGATCACGCAAGCCGGCTCGCGTCGAGTGCACCGCGGCCGGCTGTGGACGCCGCCGGCCGGCTGTGGACGACGTCTAAGCGAATCACAAGCGCCTAGTAACAAAATACTTCGATCTATCCGCATCAGGTCACGCTCATGTCCGCGTCCGCGTCCGCGTCCGCGTCCGCGTCCGCGTCGACATCGACATCGACATCGAGGAGCTACCCACCAAAGTCATCACCGAAACAGGTTCTGGTAGGCGAGCCGTCGTTGAGGACGGGCTCATGACACGACTTGGCGTCGGCCAGATGCAGTTGCGGGAGCCACTCGGGCCAGCCGCCCATCGGCCGCGATGCGGTGATGTACAGTCCCCGTGAGTGCGGGAGAGAACCAACCCACCTGCCCGGCAAAAGGTCAAGCGCGTGGGCAAGCAGACTTCTCGGCCAGCGCCGGATCCAGAGTGGCAGCTCAGCATTGTGGCCCGGCTTCAACGCGGCGAGGCCATCGCACTGATGGAGCTGTATGACCGCACCGCGCCAAAGGTTTTCGGCCACGCGCTCAAGCTCGCCCAAGACCCGACAGAGGCTCTCAGCGCCACTCGCCATGCCTTCGTTGAGGTATGGAAAGCGCCAATATTATTGAGTGATCCCCGGGTGCCGCCAACTATTGCCCTCGCGACCATCGCCGCCACGAAAATCACCCGACACGCCCGCCGCCGCACAGCCACTGGCAACCCGGCGTGTCCGCCACCCGCCTGAGGCCGACAAGGGGCTTTCGGGCTGACGACGTCGACAGCGATCAGCCAGCGGAAATGTTTTAATGCCAGCCACACACTCGTGATGTTTAGGAACATCCGCGCGGTGCAGTGAAACTGGAGTAACGCTTTTCCTTGCAGCTCGCATCCGGACCGCCTTACCTTCAAGACACACCACGTGGTAACCCCGGTCGCGCTCAAATGAGAGCGTGGACCGGTATTTTGCGCGCGGTGCACGGGGGCGAGAATGCGAGATCCAGGTGTGCGGCTGGCCATCAGCTGGCGTGCTGCCTGCGCGGTGGTCTGCGCGCTCCTCATCGCCCTCACCGGAGCCGTTCTCACCGACTCGGCGAACGCAAGCGGCCCGGCGAAGGTTTGGCCAGCGCCCACCGGAACCGACATCGGCCTGATCGCGTCCAGCACATCTGATGCGGGCACCTCACCTCAATCCCGTGCAACAGCAACGGATTCAGCGAGCGCGGGCCATAGCACGCAAGCCGCTACCGAAACTTCGGAGGCCGCCGAGCACACCACCGGTTCTGCCCCGGCCTCGACTGGGCCGGCCAGCGCGGCATCGACATCGACATCAGCATCGAGTACGACATCGAGCGCGCCGTCCAGTTCGGTCAGCACCTCGACGGCCGCAAGCACCGCCGTTGGTGGCGGCTCGGGACTGGCACCGTCGATCCCCACCGTGAGCGCCACCGTCGAGTCGGAGGCTGGTATCCGAAGCGCTGTCAGCGCCTTCGTCAACGCCACCCTTGGCTGGTCGGTGAGTAGCTGCACCTGCTCGGCAGCGGTTGCGCTCGCCTTCGGCGGCAACGCCTGGGCAAGTGCCATGCCGGCCATCGACGCCCCCAGCGCCACAATTGCCGGCAGCACAGGCGATTCAACGGCGGTCAGCTTCAGTGGCCGCGGCCAGGCAACGGCTGACGCGGTATCCGGCGGGATCAGCAGCGGAACCGCCGCGGCCGCCGCACCCGAACCTGCGGGGCAATCCAACCAACTTCCCGGAGCCGAATCCGCCGGCCGGCTGGCCCGGCAGGTGCGACAGCTGGTGGACCAGCTGGTCACCGCCAACGGTCAGACCACATCCTCAACGGACCCGCTGGCCGGTTTCGCCCCTAACAAATCAGGTAAGAGCCAGACAGTCTCGGTCCAGGTGGCCACGACCGGCGAACTGGATAGTTGTGCGGCCAAGCCGTCCTGCGCCGTTGCGGTTTCCATTGCGGTCGAGGGCACCGCGACCTCGACAATCACGGCGCCTGGTCGCTGCAGCGGATTACTCGGTAGCGCCGAGGCAATCGCTATCGCAGTGCGGGCCGACGCCCGCGCGACGGCGAGCCGGGGCATCGACAGCGCGTGCAGCCTCACCTCGTCTGCGGTGCAGTCCGCGGTCTCCGCGGTCGCCGGCAACACCGGAGCCACTTACAGCGTCTCGCTGGCCGCGACCGGCGCCGCCCGCGCCGCAGCCCACTCCGGCCATCTCGGTGCCGTCAGCGCCTCGGCCGACCACCAGCTGACAAGGCCCTCAGCAGTTGCCCTCAGCGGATCCACTGGCGACTCAGCGGGAATCGCGATCGGCGGCGACGGCGCAGCCTCCCAGGTCAGCAGCGGCGATTCCGGTCACGCCGCGGCATCCTGCTCGGTCTGTGGCACCGGCAGCGGCGTGTCGGAGGCGAGCACCGGAGATACCGGAAGCAGCTTCGCGCTGGCAGGAGCTGGACTGCAGGCGACGGTGCAGGCAACCTCCGGCAACAGCGGCAACGCTGACGCGAGCGTCGCAGGGGTGGCCGGCGCGCCCAGTTCCACCAGCGGCGGCAAGGCGATCGGCCATTCTGGAAGCACCGGCAACGCCATCGCCGAAGCCGTCGACCTGAGCACCTGGGTCACCGTCACCACCCACTCCGGCGACGCGGGCGCGGTGATCAGCGTCTCTCGCGGCACAAGCAAGACGGCCGGTGGCGGATCGATCATCAAGCCCTCGGCGCCTTCTCACACCACCGTCCACACCGGCCCGATGTCGCACGCCATTCCGAAGTCACCCGCGCTGATCAGCGCGGTAGGCAGCACGTCAACTCGATCCACGCACGCCGGATCCCAGTCCGTCACCACCACCTCGCGCGCGTCCGCGCACTCTCGTTCAGCAGATGTCTCCAGCAGTGCCACCGGGGCGCCCGCCGCCGTGGTCGACCCGAACCTCAGTGTTCTATCGCCAACCGTCGTACCCGCAGCAGAAACCACGACCCTGCGCAGCCACCAGCACGGTTCCCAGGTCAGCAGTATCGGTCTGATCACTATGCCGTTTCTGTTGCTTGCCCTCGTCGCGCTGCTGGCCGTAGTCGTTTCTCGATCCCGGCGTGTCCGCCGGCAAACCTAGCCACCCATCCCAGCCTGTCACCGCTTGCTCAGCACATCACGGCCGACCGGCCCACCTGAGCGCAGCCCCGGCCTTCACCGCATCTGAGAAAGAGAGAAACATGATCGTCGAACTCGTCCTGGCAGCCCAGATCCACGCCAACGGAACCAGTCCCCAGGCAGGGTCTGGATCTGGAGGGGACGCCAGCAGCGCCGCCAGCTCATCCGGCAGCGGCGCCGGCGGCTCGTCCGGGAGCTCATCCTCCTCGTCTTCCTCCTCAAGCACGTCCTCCTCGGGCAGCAGCACCACCACTACCGGGGGCTCTTCGCATTCCGGTGGTTCTGGTGACGCCGACAGTTCACCGAACAGCACCGCGGTCTCCGGTTCGGCCGGCGGCGGCACGGTCAGCGGCGGTTCAGGTTCGTCCGGCAGCGCCACCGGAAACTCGGGTCACGGCGGCTCGGGCGGCGGTCAGGGCGCCGGTACCGGTGGGGTCGTGGTCAACACGGGCTCTGGCAGTTCGGGCGCGGTGAGTGGCAGCAGTAGCGGCGGGACGACCGGTTCGGCATCGGCCACCGCGTCCGGCAACACCGCGTCGGGCTCCACCGGCAGTGCGAGCACTCACAACACCAGCACAGGTGGCAGCTCGGGTGCCAGCACCGCTAGCTCGAGCGGCGCCTCGGCAGCCAAGTCCGGGTCCGGCGGCGCGTCGGGCGCCAGCGGAGCGGGTGCGTCGATCTCGCACACCGGCTCCGGCACCGCTGCCAGCGGTGGGGGCACCGGCAGCGGCGGCACTGCCAGCTCGCAGCCGACCAGCGGAGCCACCGGCAACGGCGGCCAGTCCGGTTCAGCCACCTCCGGCGCGGCCTCGCAGTCCGGTTCGACCACCGGCAACAGCGACACAAGCACCACCGGCTCGGCGATGTCGGGCGATAGCGGCTCGGCCAACTCCTCGGCCGACGTCAGCGCCGCCACCGCCACCGCGATCGCCGGCATGGTCACCGGCACCTCAGGTATGACAGGCAGTGTCGACGGTTCCGGCGGCGGCAGCCTCAGCTCGGGCAACGGCGACACCACCAGCGCCACCCACGGAGGCGGCACCGGTGGCATCTCCGAAATCCTCACCTCCGGCAACTCGGGCAACGTCACCGGTAGCGCCACCGGCGGGCGGACCGGCTCGGCCGCGGCAATCTCGTCCGGCAACACCACCAGCGGCTCGACCGGGGCAGCGGGCACTCACAACACCAGCACCGGTGGAAATACCGGCGCAGCGCAGTCCACCTCGACGGCTGGCTCGGGCGCGAGCACCGGGGCGGGCGGCGCGTCCGGCGCCAGCGGCCCGGCGACCGGCGCCTCGACCACGTCGTCTGGCAGCACCGGCGCCGCAAGCAGTTCCTCGGCCACCGGCGGTTCCGGCGCCGGCGGCAACGGATCGGCCTCGGCCAACAGCGGCACGACCGGTGCCGGTGGTGACTCCGGCTCGGCCAGCTCTGGTGCAGGCTCCAGCTCGCAGGCCGCCAGCGGAAACTCCAGCACGAACACGTCCGGCTCTGCCACGTCGGGCAGCAGCGGCAACGCCAACTCCAACCCGGTCGTCAGCGCCAGCAGCGGCTCGGCCGACGGTGGCACAGTGATCGGCCGGTCCGGTGACACCGGCGACGTCAGCGGCGCGATCGACGGCACCGGCAACGCCACCGGCGGCGGCGGCACCGGCGGCATCTCGATGGTGTTGACCTCCGGCAACTCCGGCAGCGTCACCGGCGCGGCAACCGGTGGCAGCACCGGCTCGACCACGGCAGTCTCGTCCGGCAACACCACCAGCGGCGCCACCGGCGCGGCCAGCACCGGTAACTCCAGCACCGGTGGCAGCACCGGCGCGGCGACCGGTAACTCGAGCGCAACCTCGGCCGCGGCATCCGGCGCTGGAGGCAACTCCGGTGCGAGCGGCGGTGCCGTGGGCTCGGCAACGACGGGCTCCGGCTCGACCGGCGGTTCGGGCTCGTCGGTCGGAACCGGCGGGTCGGGCAGCGCGGGCAGCGGCACCGCTGGCGCAGCCTCCGGAGGCTCTGGAACCGGCGGCAACTCTGGGTCGGCGGCTTCCGGCGCACGCTCGGACGGATCGGCGGCCAGCGGTAACAGCTCCACTGCCACCTCCGGCTCGGCGAACTCCGGCAGTAGCGGCGGCGCGTCCTCCTCTCCGGTTGTGGGCTCGGCCAGCGGCGACGCGGGGGGTGCCGAGGTGATCGGGCGTTCTGGTGACACCGGCTCGGTGAACGGCAGCATCGGCTCGTCGGGCAGCACCACCGACGGTGGCGGCTCCGGCGGCGTGTCGATGGTGCTGCGGTCCGGTGACTCCGGCGCGGTCAGCGGTTCCGGCACCGGCGGTACGTCCGGCTCGGCGTCGGCCGTGGCATCGGGTAACACCACCTCGGGCGCTACCGGCGCGGCGAGCACCCACAACACCAGCACCGGTGGAAATACCGGTGCGGCTACTGGAAATTCCGTCGCGACCTCGGGTGCGACCTCCGGCGCAGGTGGCTCCTCCGGCAGCACCGGTGGCAGCTCCGCTGCGGCGGGCAGCACGTCGGGCAACACCGGCGGCTCAGGGGCCAGCAACGGCACCGGCGGTTCCGGCGCCGGTGGCTCAGCGACCGCCGGCAGCATCTCTGGCCAATCAGGCAGCGGCGGGACCTCCGGCAACGTCACCTCAGGTGCGCAGTCCGGCGGGTCGGCGACCAGCGGGAACAGCTCCACCACCACCTCGGGCTCGGCGAGCTCCGGTGACAGCGGGGCGGCCTACTCGGCGCCGGTCGTCTCAGCCAGCAGTGGCAATGCCGACGGCGCCTACGTATACGGTCGCTCCGGTGACACCGGGACGGTCAATGGCTCGATCGGCGGCGCCGGTCAGACCTCCGGCGGCGGTGGGGGCGGCAGCGTCTCGATGACGCTGGAATCCGGCAGCTCGGGCGCCGTCAGCGGCTCCGGCGCCGGCGGTACGTCCGGCTCGGCCGCCGCCCTGGCATCGGGCAGCACCTCATCCGGCGCCACCGGCGCGGCGAGCACCGGTAACAGCAGCACCGGCGGCAACACCGGGGCGGCCACCGGCAACTCCAACGCCAGCTCCGTTGCGGGCAGCGGTGCGGCCGGTCATTCCGGTTCGTCCGGTTCGGCAGCGGCCACCGGCTCAGCGGGCTCGGGCGCCACGTCGGCAAACGGAACCGCAGCCGGCACCGGCGGATCCGGCGTGAGCGGCTCAAGCCAGGCCAACGGCACCTCCGGCAACAGTGGCAGCGGCGATGACTCCGGCAACGCGACCTCCGCCGCCGGATCACAGGCCCGCGGCGAGTCGGGTAACAGCTCTACCGGCACCACCGGCGGCGCCCATTCCGGCGCCAGCGGTGATGCCTACTCCGCGCCCGTGGTCACGGCCGGCAGCGGTTATGCCGGCGGCGGAACGGTCCTCGGGCGCAGCGGTGATACCGGCGATGTGCAGGCAAGCATCGAGGGCAGCGGCAGCAACTCCGGCGGCGGCGGCTCAGGCAGCACCTCGATGAACCTGCTGTCCGGCGATTCCGGGGCGGTGAGCGGCGCGGCCGGCGGCGGCACGAGCGGCAGCGCGGCAGCGACCGCTTCAGGCAACACCTCGACCGGTTCCACCGGCGCGGCCAGCACCAGCAACACCAGTGTCGGTGGCAACAGCGGGGCAGGGACGGGCAACTCCGCCGTGACCTCGGCTGCCGGCTCCGGCGCCGGCGGCAATTCCGGCGGCACCGGCAGCGGCGCTGCGGCGGCCGGCGTCCAGTCCGGCTCCACCGCAGGTACCGGTGCGGCCAACGGCACGGGCGGCAGCGGAGCGGGTGGCAGCGGCGACGCGGCCGCGATGTCCGGCGGCACCGGTGACGGTGGGATGTCGGGCGCGGCGAGTTCGCAGGCGGGTTCTGGCTCGAACGCGCTCAGCGGTGATACGTCCACCTCCACGACCGGCTCGTCGACCTCCGGCCGCAGCGGTGCAGCCTGGTCGAGCCCGGTGCTGGTGTCCACCACCGGCGATGCCGGTGGTGGCCTGGTGCTTGGCGCATCCGGTTCGACTGGCGCCGTCAAGGGATCCATCGGTCGGCATTCGGGCGAGGACATCTCGGCAACCGATTCATCGGGCGGCGGCAGCGGATCCAACGCAATCACCGCTGTGTCCGGCGACTCCGGAGCGGTCAGCGGGGCAGCGACCGGTGGCCGCACCGGTGATGCCTCGGCCTCGGCCACCGGCTCGACCGGCAGCGGCGCCACCGGAGCAGCCAGCACCCGCAACAGCGCCAGTGGCGGCAGCACCGGTACGGCCACCGGAACCTCCAACGCCTCGTCGGCCGGTGTGAGCGGCGCCGGCGGCACGTCGGGCAACTCCGGCTCGGCGAGCGCCGCCGCCGGCAGCTCGTCAGGCAACACCGGAGGTGCTTCGGTGTCTGATATCGGCACCGGCGGATCCGGTAGCGGTGGCACCTCCAGCTCAGATGCCACGTCCGGCATGACCGGCGCGGGCGGAGGTTCCGGCGCCGCAAACTCGGCGGCCGGCTCGCAGACCTCGGCCACCAGCGGTAGCAGCAACACCGCCACCAGCGGCTCGGCCAGGTCGGGTAGCTCCGGCGACGTGAGCTCGCAACCGCTCGTCGTGGCGAGCAGCGGGGACGCCGACGGCGGCCAGGTCCTCGGCATCTCCGGAGGCACCGGCGCGGTCAATGGCCATTCCTCGGCCGACTCGGACGGTGCCGGAGGCAGCGGCGCTTCGGCGGTGCTGCTCGGCTCGGGTGGCTCCGGCGACGTGACCGGCTCGGCGACCGGCGGCACCAGCGGCGCATCGACGGCGCTTGCATCCGGTAGCACGAGCAGCGGTGCGACCGGGGCGGCCAGCACCACCAACACCAGCACCGGGGGGGACACCGGGGCGGCCGTTGGCACCTCGAACGGGACGTCGGTAGCTTCCTCCGGCGCCGGCGGTAATTCGGGCACGTCCGGGGCGGCCAGCAGCAACACGCTGACGGGCTCAGGCAATACCGGGGGGACTGCCTCAGCGACCGGCACCGGAGGCTCCGGTGCGGGGGGTATGGCTTCGGGCACCGCAATGTCGGGCGACACCGGAAACGGCGGCGGCTCCGGCGGCGCGTCGTCACAGGGCGGCTCGCAGGCCAACGCGGTCAGCGGTAATAGCAGCACCTCGGTCCGCGGATCGTCGCGTTCCGGCGGCAGCGGGGACGTGGACTCATCCCCGGTGGCCATCGCGCACAGTGGAAACGCCTACGGCGGCACGGTGCTCGGCGCGTCCGGATACACCGGTGATGTCAACGCGACTCTGATCGGCGCCACCAGCGGCGACGGCGGCTCGGGCGCCCAGTCCCTCGGCGCTCGGTCCGGCGACTCGGGCATGGTCAGCGGATCGGCCACCGGCGCAACATCCGGCGCGGCGTCAGCGACAGCGTCCGGAAACACCGCCTCGGGCAACACCGGCGCAGCCACCACCAACAACAGCGGGACCGGAGGCAACACGGGTTCGACGACCGCAACGAGCGCCGGCAACTCGGCCGCTTCGTCCGGCGCGGGCGGCTCGTCCGGTGGTTCCGGAGCGGCTTCGGCCCTGGCGAGCAGCATATCCGGCGATACCGGGCAGTCCGGGGGCTCAGGTGGCGGGGGGACCGGGATGGCGTCGGGCACCTCGGGCACTACCGGCGCCGGTGGCCAGTCAGGTGAGGCGGACTCACAGGCCGGATCGTCGGCCGCAGCCAGCTCTGGCAACTCCGATACCAGCACCACCGGCTCATCGCGCTCGGGTGGTAGCGGCAATGTCGATTCAACCCCGGTCGTCATAGCCGACAGCGGGGATGCCGGCGGCCGTTACGTCGAGGGAGTTTCCGGCGACACCGGCGAGGCAACCGGCAGTTCGAACAGCTCCACCAGCGGTTCCGGCGGCGGCGGTTCAGACTCATCCACGGTGCTGACCGGCGATTCCGGTGCGGTTGGTGGTGCGGCGACCGGGGGGACGTCCGGCTCGGCCACTGCGGTCACCTCAGGCAACACGACCTCCGGTGCCACCGGGGCTGCCAGCACCGGCAACACCAGCACCGGCGGCGACACCGGCGCGGCGACCAGCACCTCGAACGCGGGTTCCACCGCCTCCACGGGCGCCGGCGGCAATTCCGGTGCGAGCGGCCCAGCCTCAGGCGGTTCGACGAGTGGCTCCGGTGGGACCGGAACCGGTGGGACTGGCTCCGGTGGGACCGGAACCGGCGGAACCGGAACCGGCGGCTCGGGCTCTGCCGGCGGTGGTGGCAGCACCGGCGGCGGGAGCAGCGTACAGCCGGTGCAAAGCCAGATCGATGGCTTGCAGATCGGCAGTGCGACTCCAGCAGTTGTCAGCGCGGCCGGCTACTTTACGGCCAAGGCCCCGATGGCGTTCAGTGCGGCGGCCGTGGCCGAAACCGCACTGGCGTTCACCGGAGCCGGAGTGCCGGCGCTGTTGGGGGGAGCGGTGATCTTCTTGCTCCTCGGTGGCGCCCTGACCACCCCGTGGCGTAGGCGCAAGTCAGCCTGACGATTGTCCGGTGGTGCGAGGAAAAGCTTTGTGGGTGGGAGCAAAAAAAACAGAAAAACGCCGGGGGGGGGGGGGGGACAGGGGAAGCAGCA
>JBPCPA010000330.1:0-22371 GCA_050999655.1 Jatrophihabitans sp. | reverse complement strand
GAACGACCCTTCGACTCGGTCAGCGAGCAGGTGCAGACCAGCCTGGAAGCGCAGCGGGTGCGCAAGGTCCTCCATGACCTGACGCCGGCCCAGCGCGAAGCGGTGAGCCTGGCCTACTTCGGCGGCTACACCCACAGTGAGGTCGCCGAGCTGCTCAAGATTCCGTTGGGCACGGTCAAAACCCGAATACGGGACGGCCTGATCCGAATGCGTGATGCGCTGGGGGTGGCGATATGAGTGACGAGCTGAACGTGCTCGCCGGTGCCTACGCATTGGACGCGCTCGATGACCAGGAGCGGGCAGTCTTCGAGGAGCACCTGGAAACCTGTGACGAGTGCGCCGAAGAGGTGCGTGGCATGCGTGCCGCTGCCGCCGAGCTGAGCCAGACCACCGAGGTGGCACCGCCGCCGCAGTTGCGCGCCGAGGTGCTGGCCGCGATCTCTCAGGTCCGACCGCTGGCACCGGTGGTGGACAACGTCGTTGCGCTACACCGGGCCCGGGCCGCCCGCTCGGCCTGGCAGGTGCTGGCCGCGGCGTGCGCACTGATCGCCATCGCGACCGCCGGCTGGGGCTACTCCCAGCACCGGGCGGCCCACCGCACCACCCAGGCCTCGGCAGTGGAACGGGTGCTGCAGGCCAGCGACCTCAAGGCCAGCACCACCGCCTTCGTGCAGGGCAGCGCGACCATGGTCTATTCGGCCGACGAGCACCGGATGGTGCTGATCGGGCACGGTATGCCGGCTCTGGCGGCCGGCAAGACCTACCAGCTGTGGATGCTGCCCTCGACCGGCAACCCGGTCTCGGTCGGTACCTTTCAGCCCGACAGCTCGGGCAACATCGAGCTTCCCGCCACCGGCAACCTGGCCGGCATTGCGAAGGCCGGGATCTCGGTCGAGCCGGCCGGCGGCTCGGCTCAGCCGACTCCGGGCACCGTCCAGCTGATGAACCTCTGACGCAAGCGGGGTAGTCATTTGCGCCGCGCAGGCGAGGTAGTCACCGCGCCGCGCAAGCGGGCGGTCAGACTCGTCGCGCGAGCGCGGCGAGGGCGGCGCTGAGGTCATCGATCCGGACCGCCTGCTCGGGGCTGAGCTGCGCCAACTCGCTGCGACGCAGCGACTCATACACCGTGGCCATCGCCTCGAACAGCGCAGGCTCGCCGCCGGCGGCGGCCTGGGCCAGTGCGATCTGGCGCATCTCACCGGGGTGGCGGTCGGACTTGCTGGCCGCCGAGGCGATCAGCTGGGCGGCGGCCGCGACGTGCTCGGGCAGGTCTCGCGCCAGATCGGCCAGCACGATCGGGGTGACGCCATGCCATTCGGCGGTCCGCAGGGCCTGGACGAACAGGGCCGCCAGACCCTTGTACACCGAGGCGGTGCGCATCTTCACCGCCGAGGCGCGGCCCAGTTCGGTGCCCACGACCTGCATCCGCACGTGCGGCACCGGCAGCCCGGCGACCCGGTCCGCGGCCGGCCCGGACAGGTAGATGACGGTCGGCTCCGGCCAGGACGGACCGGGCGGTGGGCCGTTGATCGAGCCGTCCACCAGCTCGCAACCGGCTTCTGCCAGTGCGCGGCGGACCTGCTCGACGGTGACCGGGGCGATGGCGTTCAGGTCGGCCACCAGCGGCCGGACACCTCGTTCGCGGGCGGCCCGTGCGATCTCGATGGCGATCGCCACCGCATGACCCGGTGGCGCCACGCTGATCAGCAGGTCGGCCTGGGCCACCACCTCGGTCACGCTGGCCACCAGTTGCAGGCCGTCGGCCAGCGCGACGGTCCGGGCGCTGCGTCCGGCGGTGGTGCTGATGACCCGGGCGCCGCCCGCGGCCAGGCAGCGGCCGAGCGCGCTGCCCATCGCGCCGGGACTGATGATGCCGATGGTGTCCAGAGTGTTCACCCGCCCATTGTCCCTGGCCCCGGTCGGGGCGATACGGTGAGTCGATGCCGGTGCGGATCGACCTGAACGCCGACCTCGGCGAGGGGTTCGGGGCCTGGACCTGCGGTGCGGACGAACAGTTGCTGCCCATCATCACCAGCGCCAACATCGCCTGCGGCTTTCACGCCGGTGACCCGGTGATCATGCGGCGGGTCTGCGCGCAGGCGGTTGCGGCCGGCGTCACGATCGGCGCGCAGGTCGGTTACCGGGACCTGGCCGGCTTCGGCCGCCGTCGGATCGAGATGGCGCCGGCCGAGCTGAGCGCCGAGGTGCTCTACCAGCTCGGCGCGCTCGACGGCTTCGCCCGGGCGGCCGGTGACCAGGTGCGTTACCTCAAGCCACACGGCGCGCTGTACCACGCCGCGGCCGGCGACCCGCTGCAGGCCAAGGCGATCGTGGACGCGCTGCTGGCCTGGCACAGCAGGCTGCCGGTGCTCACGCTGCCCGGCTCGCAGCTGGCGCTGGCCGCCGATCGGGCCGGATTGCCCGTTATCATCGAGGCATTCGCCGATCGCGGCTACCTGGCCGACGGCAACCTGCAGCCCCGCGGGCAGGCCGGGGCGGTGCTGAGCGACCCCGCCATGATCGCCGCCCGAGCCGTGCGGCTGGTCACCACCGGCGAGCTGAGCGCCGCGGACGGCAGCGTCCTGGCCATCGCGCCGACCTCACTCTGCGTGCACGGCGACACCCCTGGCGCGGCCGGCATCGCCCGGTCGGTGCGCGCCGCGCTGGAGGCAGCCGGGGTGCGGCTGGCGGCCTTCAGCACCCAGCCATGAGCGTGCTGCGCTACGGCGACCGCGCGCTGCTGGTCGAGCTGGATTCACCTCGCGACGTGCCCGACTTCGCCAATGCCGTTGTCTTGCAAGCACATCCCGCGATCCTGTCGGTGGTGCCGGCCGCTCGGACGGTGCTGATCGAGTTCGACCCGCGGCGGGTCGGCGTTGCCGAGCTCGAAGGGCTGATCGGTGACTGCACGCGGCAGCGCGCGGTGACCGAGCCCGGACCGACGCCGGCCGTCCAGATCGCCGTGCGCTACCAGGGCGTCGATCTGGCCGCGGTGGCGGCCGAGTGCGGGCTGTCCATCGAGTCGGTCATCGGGCGCCACCTCGAAGCCGAATACACCGTGCAGTTCTGTGGATTCTCCCCCGGCTTCGGCTATCTCAGCGGCCTGGACCGGGCCCTTCGACTGCCCCGGCTGGCCAGCCCGCGCCCGGACGTGCCGGCCGGCTCGGTCGCCATCGCCGATGAGTACACCGCGATCTACCCGCGGTCCTCGCCCGGCGGCTGGCGGCTGATCGGACACAGCGATGCGGTGCTGTTCGACCTCGACCGCTCGCCGCCAGCCCTGCTGGTGCCGGGCACCCGGGTGCGGTTCGTCCGGCAATGAGCCGGCCATGATCGAAGTTCTGGCACCCGGGCCCTACGCCAGCCTGCAGGACCTGGGCCGGCCCGGCTACCGCTCGCTGGGCGTTGCCGGCAGCGGTGCCGCCGATCTGGGCGCGCACCGACTGGCCAACCGGCTGGTGGGCAACGCCGACTCGGCCGCCACCGTCGAGATCACCCTGGGCGGCCTGGCAATCCGGCTGCTCGACGCGGCGACCATCGCGTTCACCGGCGCCCGGTGCCCGCAGCCGCTGAGCTGGAACGCCGCGCTCAGCCTGCCGGCCGGCACGGTGCTGCGACTCGGCACGCCAGCGACCGGCGTGCGCAGTTACCTCGCGATCCGCGGCGGTGTGGCGGTGCCGCCGGTGCTGGGCTCCCGCTCGACCGACACGCTGTCGGGCCTGGGTCCGGCACCGCTGCGGACCGGGGACCTGTTGCCGGTCGGCACCGGGGTCACCGGAGCGCCGGCTGACCCGGCGATCGGTCAGGACGCCTCCCCGGCCGCCGACCTGATTCCGTTGCGGGCATTGCTCGGGCCGCGGGCAGACTGGTTCGACGCCGATGCCCCGGGCTTGCTGTTCGGTACGTCCTGGTCGGTGTCGCCGGCCTGCAACCGGATCGGGATCAGGCTGGACGGGCCGCCGCTACGGCGGGTCCGGGCCGGCGAACTGCCCACCGAGGCCGCCCTGCCCGGCGCGGTGCAGGTACCGCCGGACGGCCGGCCGATCCTGTTCGGCCCGGACGCTCCGGTCACCGGTGGCTACCCGGTGCTGGCGGTGTTGCTGGGTTCCGAACTCGACCGGTTGGCGCAACTGCGCCCTGGTGCTCGGGTTCGACTGGCCGACGCCGCAACGAGGTCATCTAGTTCGTAAACCGGAACAGCACCTGCCTCGGCCGACCTCTCGGTGCGGCTGGCCGAAGCGGCACCGTCGCTCAGAGCCGGCCCTCGGTCCGGATCGGCCGGCCGACCGAGCTGATGCACCGGCCCGAGTCCAGGTTCCATTTCCAGCCGTGCATCTGGCAGGTCAGCACGTTGCCGTCCACCTCGCCGAACCTGGCCAGATCGGCCTTGAGGTGCGGGCAGCGCCGCTGGAACCCGTAGCCGCCCATCGCAATCGTCTCGTCGTCGTTGGCGGCCTCGGCGAACCAGCCCTCGGCGTAGTTCAGTCGCTCTTCGGACAGGCACTTGAAGAAGGTGTAGACGAACTCGTTGTACGGCCCGATCCGGGTCGCGGTGAACCGGCAGGACAGGAAGAGCGAGTTCACCCAGTCGATCTCGTGTTCGTGGATCAGCTGCTCCAGATAGGCCCGCCGGGTCTGGAATCGGTAGCGCACCTTCTCACCGTCATAGACCCGCACCTCGCGGCTGACGAAGTCCAGGATGATGTCGATGTCACCGCGCTCGGCATCGCGGGCGGTGAACCGGACGCCGCCGTTGATGCCGGCGGCCATGTGGTCGGCCTCTTCCAGCAGCGGGGTGAACCAGGCCGTCAGCTCGGCCAGCACGTCGATCTCCGGATGCGCCCAACCCTGCTTGGCCACCTCGACCGCGGGCTGGCGGCGCGCCTTCATCTCCAGCAGGTAGCCGGCCTTGTCGGCGAACAGCGAGTCGAGCTCGGCCGCCGAGATCGGATGGCTGACCGGGCAATCCGGCGCCGACACCTCGGCCACCGTGCCGGGCAGCAGCAGCCGGCCGTTGTCGCGGCCCTGCTCGCGCAGCCAGTCCAGGTAGACCTGCTGGTCGGGGAAGATGTTGGACTCGTCACCGAAGATGTCGTTGAAACCCCACAACTCGTCGTCGAGAAAGCACGGCGGGCCGGCGGTCGGAAACACGTACCTGGCCTGGAGGTCGTCGATGTAGCGCAACGTCCGGTCGAACTGCCGGGCCCGCTTGGTCGCCCCCAGTGCCTGCTTGGCCCGCTTGGGCAGGTCATAGACCATCGGAAACCAGATGGCGCCGGAGAACTGCAGCAGGTGCGCGTCCACCCGGCCGAGCTTGGCGAACATGCTCAGGTCCGAGGGGCGGGCGTCGTTCTGGTTGAGCAGAATGGTCTGCCCGTCGGACAGCCACAGGGCCGAGTCGCCGATCGGGCCGTCGGTCGGCGAGATCAGCGACTGGATCGAGACCTGCAGGCCGTCGAGGTCCAGAACCTGGTCGTTCTCGGTGTGCACGAACGAGCGGAAGCCGAGTTCGCGCAACCGATCCTCCAACTCGGTGGTCGGAAAGTTAGGCAGCAGAACGGTGGCCTTCTTGCTGACGTGGCGGCGCAGGTGCTGCGGGTCGAAGTGGTCGCGGTGCAGGTGCGAGAAGAACAGGTAGTCGGCTTGCCCGATCCGATCCCAATCCAGTTCGGAGTTGTCCGGAAAGGGAAACCAGGAGCCGAAGTAGGCCGGGTTGACCCAGGGGTCGGTCAGCACGCTGCCGTACCGGGTCTCGATCAGCGCGCTCGCATGTCCCAGGCCGGTTACCCGCATGAATCCGCTACTCCGCTCTGCCTGCTCGTCGGTCCTTGCCATGTTCGTGCGCCACCCACGGTAACCGCTGGTGGCCGGGTGGCTCACCGCCGGACTCCCGCCCATCCGGGTGGTGTGCCCGGCTGGCCAGCACCATGCTCAGCAGCCACAGCACGGCCACGTCCAGCGCGAAGCCCACCAGCCCGAGCCACTGGGTCCGGTTGAACAACACCACCTGGATCACCAGCAGCTGCACCAGCACCGCCCGTTGCAGCCATCGCACTCCCGACTCACGGCGGCCGCCGAGCAACCCGACGACGCCGATCACCAGCAGGACGGCGCTGAGCAACGCCGGCAGGCCGGTGTCGAAGACGGTGGGCAGCGCGGTTGCCTTTCCGGGATGGGTGATCGCGATCACCACCGACAGTGCCAGGTCGGCCGCGACCAGGCCGGACGCGACCAGCACCATCAGCTCGGCGGCCGTCCCGCTGAGCACCGTGTCCAGCGGCCCGGTGAGTCGGTCGCGGAACTTGCTCAGCAGGGTTTCGAGGTTGCGATCGTCGGGTCGCTGGGCGGTCAGGCCCTGCCGGACCGCCTGGGCGGCTTGGCGCAGGCCGGAGGTGTCATCGACCCCCTCCAGCAGCCGCAGCGCGTAGTCGCGGTGGGCGGTGTCCAGCTGGCCCAGCGCCAGATCCGACAACGCGGCCGAGGCCAGCGCGAGCCGGCGCCGATCGTTGAGCGGACGACGCTGCAGCAGCTCGCGCACGCCGAGGTAGAAGCCGACGAACACCGCGTACATGATGGCGATGGCCGGCTTGAAGAAGTAGTTGACGTCCTTGGTGACGAACTTGCCGACCTCGTCGATGAACAGCCCGAAGCCGATGCCGCCGACGAAGGCCGCCCGGATCCGCACCAGGGTGCCGGGAAAGATCTCCATCAGCACGATCGCCACGCCCATCAGCAGACCGCCCCACAGCACGTGCGCGACGTGCAGTCCGCCGCCGCCGACCTGCGGGTAGCCGGCCACCGCCAGCAGGGTGCGCACCACCAGCACGGCCGCCACCGCGCTCAACAGGAACATCCCGAGCCGGGCCAACGCCCGATCGTCACGCCAGGAGTCCGACGCCGCGCTCGGCCGGTGGGGCGAGGCCGTGGAGCGCTCAGCCACCGAGCACGGCCAGCAGGTCGGGCAGCAGTGCCTGCAACGCCCGGCCGCGATGACTGATCCGGTCCTTGTCGGCCGAGGCCAGTTCGGCGCTGGTCTGCTCGTAGCCAGCCGGCACGAAGATCGGGTCGTAGCCGAAACCGTTGGATCCCCGCGGCTGCCGGATCAGCCGGCCGGGCATCACCCCGTGCCGCACCAGCTCGGTGCCGTCCGGGCTCACCAGGGCGATCGCGCAGTGAAAGGCCGCGCCGAGCCGCTCGTCCGGGGTGTCGGCCAGCTGGGCCAGCAGCAGGGCGAGATTGGCGGCGTCCGCACCGGGCAACTTCGTCCCGTCCGGGCCCACCGCGGCCGGCCCGGACCACCGCGCCGACAGCACCCCCGGCATGCCGTTGAGCGCCTCGACTGCCAGGCCGGAGTCATCTGCCACCGCGATCAGCCCGGTGTGCCGGGCCGCCTCGTGAGCCTTGAGCAGGGCGTTGTCGGCGAAGGTCGCCCCGGTTTCGGGTACCTCGTCGTAGGGCGCCACCTCATCCAGGCCGAGGACCCGCACGCTCACGCCCGGTGTCAGGATTCGCCGGAGCTCGTCGAGCTTGTGTGCGTTGCGAGTGGCCAGCAGCACCTGGGATCGATCGAGCATCGCGATCAGCCCAGCGCGCGTTGCTGGTGGCCGGCCAGCTGCGCGCACCCGGCCAGCGCGAGGTCGAGTAGTGCGTCGAGCTCGTCGCGTCGAAACGGCACGCCCTCGGCCGTGCCCTGCACCTCGACGAACTCACCGGCGCCGGTGACCACCACGTTCATGTCGGTCTCGGCGCGGACGTCCTCTTCATACATCAGGTCGAGCCGGGGCTGGCCGTCGATCACGCCGACCGAGACGGCCGAGACGGTGTTGATCAGCGGGGCCGACTTGGCCAGCGAGCCGCGCTTGTCCAACCAACCGATCGCATCGGCCAGCGCCACGTAGGCGCCGGTGATCGCCGCCGTCCGGGTGCCGCCGTCGGCCTGCAGCACGTCGCAGTCGATCGCGATGGAGTTCTCGCCGAGCGCTGACAGGTCGACCGCGGCCCGCAGCGAGCGGCCGATCAGCCGGCTGATCTCGTGGGTGCGGCCGCCGATCTTGCCGCGCACCGACTCGCGATCGTTGCGGGTCGGGGTGGCGTGCGGCAGAATCGAGTACTCCGCGGTCACCCAACCCAGGCCGCTGCCGCGCCGCCAGCGCGGTACACCCTCGGTCACCGAGGCCGCGCACAGCACCTTGGTCTGGCCGAACTCGATCAACGCCGAGCCTTCGGCGTAAGCCTGCCAGTTGCGGGTGATGGTGATCGGACGAAGCTGGTCGGCCGTGCGGCCGTCGGGGCGCGAACTCATGCGGGCCAGCCTAGCCAGGCCCGCCGACACCATTGGCCGGGTGGGCTGCATCATGGTGGGCATGCGCAGCGAGCTCCTGCAGGTTCGGACCGGCCACCGGGCCCAGGTGCACGACCTGACCGAGGCCTGTGCCCGCTTCGTCCGGGCCGGCGGTGACCCGGTCGGCGACGGCCTGCTGCACGTCTTCGTGCCACACGCCACCGCGGGCGTGGCGATCCTGGAAACGGGCGCCGGCAGCGACCACGACCTGCTAGCCGCCCTGGACGCGCTGCTGCCTCGCGATGACCGCTGGCGCCACCAGCACGGCTCGGACGGGCACGGCCGCGATCACGTGCTGCCGGCCTTCATCGCCCCGCAGACCAGCGTGCCGGTGCTGGGCGGCCGGTTGCAGCTGGGTACCTGGCAGTCGAGCTGCCGGGTCGACACCAACCGCGACAACGCGGTGCGTGAGGTCCGGCTGAGCTTTCTGGTCGGCTAAACCGCAGCTACACCACGGCGTTGTACCTCTGAGCGCTAAACGACCGCGCTGTACCCCTGAGCGCTAAACGACCGCGCTGAGCTGGTCGGGGTGCACGCCGAGAAAGCGGTGTGCCAGGCGGGCGAACGGCTCGGTGGAGCCGGTGGCCTCGAAGGCGTGTCGCGGCACCGCCGAGTCGTCCTGCAGCAGGTCGGCGCGCAGCAGCGTCCGGTAGACGTCCTTGGCGGTCTCTTCGGCACTGGACACCAGGCTCACCTGGTCACCCAGCACCACCGACAGCAACCCGGTCAGCATCGGGTAATGGGTGCAGCCCAGCACCAGCGTGTCGATGTCGGCCGCGGTCAGCGGGCTCAGGTAGGACTCGGCCAACCCCAGCAACTGGCGGCCGGTGGTGATGCCGCGCTCGACGAACTCGGCGAACAGCGGGCAGGCCGCGACCGACACCTGCAACTGCGGTGCGGCGGCGAAGGCGTCCTGATAGGCGCCAGAGGCGACCGTGGCCACCGTCCCGATCACCCCGATCCGACCGTTGCGGGTCGCCGCCACCGCACGCCGGACGGCCGGCCGGATCACCTCCACCACCGGCACGTCGTAGCGTTCCCGCGCGTCGGCCAGGCAGGCCGAGGACGCCGAGTTGCAGGCGATCACCAGCAGTTTCACCCCCGAGGCGACCAGGCGATCCATCACCGCCAGCGCATGGGTGCGGACCTCGGCGATCGGCAGCGGCCCGTACGGGCTGTGCGCGGTATCGCCGATGTAGTGCAGCGACTCGTGCGGCAACTGGTCGAGCACCGCGCGGGCCACGGTCAGCCCGCCCACCCCGGAATCGAACATGCCGATCGGACGCTCACGCGGATCGCTCACAGGTTGCCCGGCAGCGAGCTGGCCCCGGCCGTTCGGGGTGCCCGCCTGGCGTGCAGTGCCGCCCCGATCAGCGCGCCGGCCAGGAAGCCGGCCAGCTGGCTACCCCAGAAGGTGTTGCTGTGCAGCTTGGGCAGCAAGCCCGAAAGCAATCCCGAGAACACCAGTAGCACCGCCACCGCGGTGGCGATCCAGGCGATCTTGCGACCGAACCAGGCCCGGGCCAGCACGTAGCCCAACCAGCCGAAGACCACCCCGCTGGCGCCCAGGATCACCGAATGCGTCGGCCCGGCCAGCCACCCGATGACCCCGCTGGCCAACCACACGCCGGCGGTCACCATGGCGAAATACCGCATTCCCGAGACCAGCATGATCCAGCCGAACACCGCCAGCGGCAGCGAGTTGGCTGCGAGTTGGCCGGCGCTGGCGTGCAGCACCGGCGTCAGCAGGATGCCCCAGAGGCCACCGAGCTCGCGCGGCTTGATGCCGAACCGGAGCAGGTGGTGATCTGCGATCGCGTTGACCGCCAGCACGATCCACAGCGCGGCGAGGATGGCCGCGGTCACCAGGATCGCCCCGGACGGGCTGGACGGGCGCAGCGCGCGGCGCAGGCTGGTGTGCGCCAGCTCGTGCAGGCGTTGCTGCCGGCGGCTGAGCTGCTCGCCCGAACCACCCGTGGGACGGCCCGGCTGCGGTCCTGGCGGCAGCCCCGATGACGGTGTGCTCACTCCCCCACGGTACCGCCAGCTGGCCATCGCGCCGGCAGGCTGGACCAGCAGACTGAACCGGCAGGCTCAGGCCCAGAGCTGGCCCTCGAGCCGTTCGGCGGCCTGCTGCAACGAGCCTGCGTAGGCCCCGGTGGACAGGTACTTCCAGCCGCCGTCGCAGACTGTGAAGACGATGTCGGCCGGCCCACCCGCCTTGACGGCGCGATCGGCGATACCAAGCGCGGCGTGCAGGATCGTCCCGGTGGAGATACCGGCGAAGATCCCCTCGTGCTCGACCAGGTCCCTTGTGCGGCGCAGCGCGTCGTAGGAGGTCACCGAGAACCGCGAGGTCAGCACCGAGTCGTCGTAGAGCTCTGGCACGAAACCCTCGTCGATGTTGCGCAACCCGTACACCAGCTCGCCGTAGCGCGGCTCGGCGGCGATCACCTGGATGCCCGGCACCTTCTCGCGCAGGAACCGCCCGGCGCCCATCAGGGTGCCGGTGGTGCCAAGGCCGGCCACGAAGTGGGTGATCGAGGGCAGGTCGGCCAGGATCTCCGGACCGGTCCCGTCGTAGTGCGCCTGGGCGTTGGCCGGGTTGCCGTACTGGTAGAGCAGCACCCAGTCCGGGTTCTCGGCCGCCAACTGCTTGGCCAGCGCCACCGCCTGGTTCGAGCCACCGGCCGCCGGTGAGGAGACTATCCGGGCGCCGAACATCTCCAGCAGCTGCCGGCGCTCCACCGAGGTGTTCTCCGGCATCACGCAGACGATGCCGTAACCCCTGAGCTTGGCGATCATGGCCAGCGAGATGCCGGTGTTGCCCGAGGTCGGCTCCAGGATGGTGCAGCCCGGCGTCAGCCGGCCGTCCGCCTCGGCCGCCGCGATCATCGCCAGCGCCGCACGATCCTTGATCGAGCCGGTCGGGTTGCGGTCTTCCAGCTTGGCCCACAGCCGCACCGGCTGTTCGCCGTCCCAGCGCGGTGAGAGCCGTGGCAGGCCCACCAGCGGCGTGCCGCCGACCGCGTCCAGCAGGCTGTCGAAACGCGCCACCGAGCTAGCCGCCGGCGACGGCAGGCAGGATGGTGACCGCGTCGCCATCGGCCAGCGCGGTGTCCAGCGAGCCGGTGAACCGGACGTCCTCGTCGTTGACGTAGACGTTGACGAACCGGTGCAGCGATCCGTCCTCGGTGGTCAACCGGCCTTTGAGCCCGGCATGGCGGGTCTCGAGGTCATCGAGCAACGCCGACAGGTTGGCGCCCTCGCCCGGCACGGACTTCTCGCCGCCGGTGTAGCTACGCAGGATGGTGGGGATCTTGACCTGGACGGCCATTTCTACGGCTCCTTCGTTCAGCTCTGGCAAAGAACATCGAGACATCGGGGTGCGCCAGCAGGTGCAACGCCGTCGGTGGACGGGTTATGTCCACCAGGCCGGCCGCGGGCGATGATTCAGCGACAGTCGTAGCAGACCAGGGCGACGGTATGCCCGAGCAGCACCCGCCGGATTGCCACGGCAACCTGGCCGCTCACCGGCCGGCCACCAGTTCCACCGGCTCCTCGGTGACCTGGCCGTCCACGATCCGGTAGGACCGCAGCTCCACGGCCTGGCCATCGGCGGTGGACACCAGCAGGTAGTGCGCGTTCGGTTCCTGGGCCCGGTCGATATCGGTCCGGGACGGGTAGGCCGCGGTCGCGGTGTGCGAGTGGTAGATGACCACCGGCTCCTCGTCGGCCTCGTCCATCGCGTTCCAGACGCGCAACTGCTCCATCGAGTCGAACTGGTAGAAGGTCGGCGAGGCGGCCGAGTTCAGCATTTCCACGACCCGTTCGGGCCGATCGCTGCCGGCCGGACCGATGACCAGGCCGCACGCCTCGTTGGGATGATCCCGGCGAGCGTGAGCGACGATCGCATCCCGGACTTCGGTCGGCAGCCTCAGCACCACACCACGATATCTGGCCGGCCCGTCCCGGCGCTCAGCCCATCACGTTCTCGACCAGCAGATCCTGCACCGCGCTGAGCCAGTGGTAGATGTTCACCGCCGGATCCGTGCCGTCAAGCTCATCCTCCTCGCTCACCCCGAGCCTGGTGCCCAGTGCCAACCGCAGGTCGTTGAGCACCCGCAGCCAGCGATCGGCGGCCTCCTCGTCCAGGCTGAACCGGCCGCCGCCGTCGGGCAGTTCGGCACGGCAGAGCTGCAACCGGCCGGAGCGCTCGGCCCGCAGGTCGCGCTCGACCAGCTCGCGGTACTCCGCCGAAGCCACCTCGTCCTCGCGATAGCCGTCCGGGTAGAGCCGCCGGATCACCGGATCGGCCGGGTCCGGGTCGGCCAGCATCACCGCGAAGTCCTCCAGCAGGCCCGCCAGCAGGCTGGACTCGGCCTCGGCCAGCTCGAGCCGCAACAGCGCCGCCCTGCGCCGCACCCTCACGAGTCGTGCTGGATGGTCGCCCACAGGCCGTAGCCGTGCAGGGTGGCGGTGTCGCCCTCCATCCGCTCCCGCGGTCCGGAGGAGACCACCGCGCGGCCCTTGTGATGCACGTCCAGCATCAGGGTGGTGGCCTTGTCCTTGGGATAACCGAACACCTTCATCAGCACGTGCGTGACGTATGACATCAGGTTCACCGGGTCGTTCCAGACCACCGTCACCCAGGGCCGGTCCGCCTCGGCGCTCTCGTCGCTCTGATGCTCAACGGCCGCCTCTCGTTGCGGCGTGACAGTCGGCGTGGACATCCGTCCATGGTGGCACGAATCGCCGGTCGGGTTTGGGCGGCACCCGGCCCGTCCGGCGATCGGCTTCTGGAAGGATTGCTCAGCATGCCGGCTGATTCGACCGCCCTGTTCACCGATCAGTACGAGCTCACGATGCTCAGCGCGGCGCTGGCCGACGGAACCGCGCACCAGCGTTGCAGCTTCGAGGTGTTCGGCCGGCGGCTGTCGGAGAGCCGCCGGTTCGGCGTGGTGGCCGGCACCGGACGGCTGCTGCCGGCCATCGGCGATTTCCGGTTCTCGGCCCGCGATCTCGAACGGTTGCATGCCACCGGGGTCATCGACGAGCGGTGCGCGCAGTTCCTGGCCGACTACCGGTTCACCGGCGACATCGACGGCTATGCCGAGGGGGAGCCCTACTTCGGGCACTCGCCGATCCTGACCGTCACCGCCAGCTTTGCCGAGGCGGTGGTGCTGGAGACCCTGATCCTGTCGGTGCTCAACCACGATTCGGCGATCGCGGCGGCCGCCGCCCGGATGGTGCTCGCCGCCGGTGACCGGCCGCTGATCGAGATGGGCTCGCGGCGCACCCACGAGTCCGCGGCGGTCGCCGCTGCCCGGGCGGCCTACCTGGTCGGTTTCACCGCGACCTCCAACCTGGCCGCCGCGGCCCGGTTCGGGGTGCCGAGCACCGGCACCGCGGCGCACGCGTTCACGCTGCTGCACGAGACCGAGGCGGCCGCCTTCGCCGCCCAGCTCGACCAGCTCGGCAGCGGCACCACACTGCTGGTCGACACCTACGACACCCGGCGCGGCATCCGGACCGCGATCGAGGTGGCCGGGACACAGCTGGGCGCGATCCGGATCGATTCCGGCGACCTGACCGTGATGGCCCACCAGGCCCGCGAGCAGCTGGACTCACTCGGCGCCCGCAACACCCGGATCGTGGTCAGCGGCGACCTGGACGAGTTCTCGATAGCAGCGCTGGCCGCCGCTCCGGTGGACGTGTACGGCGTCGGCACCTCGGTGGTGGTCGGCTCGGGCGTGCCGACCGCCGGCCTGGTCTATAAGCTGGTCGAGGTGGCCGGACGGCCGGTGGCCAAGCGCAGCGAGCACAAGGCCAGCGCGGGCGGGCGCAAGCTCGGTTACCGGCGGCACCGGGCCTCGGGCACCGCCACCGAGGAGCTGGTGGTCCGGGCCGATGCCGGTTTCGCGCCACAGCCCGATGACCGATTGCTGAGCACTGCCTTGCTGCGCAACGGTGAACCGGTACATCAGCCGTCGCTGGAGGAGTCACGCCGGCATCACCGCGACGCGGTCACTGCCCTGCCCTGGGAGGCGCTGAAGCTGTCCCGGGGCGAACCGGGCCTGCCGGTCAGCCTGCTGCCGGCCGGCGACTAGCCGCCAGAACCCGGATCGGGGTCGCGATGGCCGTTGCGCGCGCCCTCGCCACCGATCACCGAGGCACCGATCTGGTGGACCAACCGGTGCTTCTTGTCGGCGTGCGCCTCGCGCTCCAGCTGCGGGATCAGGTGCGGGTAGTGCGCCTCGAAGGCCGGACGCTCCGAGCGGATCCGGGGCATCGAGGTGAAGTTGTGCCGCGGCGGCGGACAGGACGTCGCCCACTCCAGGGAGTTGCCGTGGCCCCACGGGTCATCTGAGGTGACGACCTCGCCGAAGCGGTAGGAGTGATAGACGTTGTACAGGAACGGCAGCATCGAGGCCCCGAGCAGGAACGAGCCGCAGGTCGAGAAGGTGTTGAGGAAGGTGAAACCGTCGCTGGGCAGGTAGTCGGCGTAGCGGCGCGGCATGCCCTCGGCACCCAGCCAGTGCTGCACCAGGAAGGTGGCGTGAAAGCCGATGAAGGTCAGCCAGAAGTGCAGCTTGCCCAGCCGCTCGTTCATGTAGCGGCCGGTGAACTTGGGGAACCAGAAGTACACCCCGGCATAGGCGGCGAACACGATGGTGCCGAACAGCACGTAGTGGAAGTGCGCCACCACGAAGTAGGAGTCCGAGACCTGGAAGTCGATCGGCGGCGAGGCCAGCACCACTCCGGTCAGGCCACCGAACAGGAAGGTGACCAGAAAGCCGATGGAGAACAGCATCGGGGTCTCGAAGGTGATCGAGCCCTTCCACATAGTGCCGATCCAGTTGAAGAACTTCAGCCCGGTCGGTACCGCGATCAGGAAGGACATGAAGGAGAAGAACGGCAGCAGCACCGCGCCGGTGGCGAACATGTGGTGGGCCCACACGGTCAGCGACAGCGCGCCGATGGACAGCGTCGCCAGCACCAGGCCCTTGTAGCCGAAACAGGGTTTGCGAGAGAACACCGGGAAGATCTCGGACACGATGCCGAAGAACGGCAGCGCCAGGATGTAGACCTCGGGATGTCCGAAGAACCAGAACAGGTGCTGCCAGAGGATGGCTCCGCCGTTCTGGCTGGCATAGACCTGCGCGCCCAGATGCCGGTCGACCCAGAGCACCAGCAGCGCCGAGGTCAGGATCGGGAAGGCCAGCAGGATCAGCAGCGAGGTGACCAGGATGTTCCAGGTGAAGATCGGCATCCGGAACATGGTCATGCCGGGCGCGCGCAGGGTGATCACCGTGGTCACCATGTTGACGCCGCCGAGGATGGTGCCCAGGCCCGAGATGGCCAGGCCGATGATCCAGAAATCGGTTCCCGAGGATGGCGAGTTCACGGCGTCGTTGAGCGGCAGGTAGAACGTCCAGCCACCGTCCGCGGCGCCGCCCGGGGTGGCGAAGCCGGCCACTGCGAAGGTGGCGCCGAAGACGTAGAGCCAGTAGGAGAAGGCGTTCAGCCGCGGAAAGGCGACGTCCGGCGAGCCGATCTGCAGCGGCAGCACCAGGTTGGCGAAGGCGAACACGCTGGGGGTGGCGAAGAACAGCAGCATGATCGTGCCGTGCATGGTGAACAGCTGGTTGTACTGCTCGGGCGAGAGGAACTGCATGCCCGGACGGGCCAGCTCGGCGCGCATGATCAGCGCCAGCACCCCACCGATCATGAAGAAGATGAACGAGGTGACCAGGTACATCCGGCCGATCAGCTTGTGGTCGGTGGTACGCAGCACCTGCAGGAACATCGAACCCTTGGACACCGGCGAGGCCGGGAACGGGCGAGTCACGATGGGGGTGGGCTCGAGGTCGATCAGGTCCTCGGGTCCTGCGGTCGTGGTCAAACCAGCCTCCGGCGTGTCAGGCGGACTTCCGGCACCGCCAGCCGCCGATGAACCGGGCCGAACGATCCGCTCCCAGCAGAATAGCTACCACTGCCGCCGTTGGGCGCACCGACCCGGCCAGCTGCTCGGCCGCACCGGCATACCGGGCCCGGCCGGCGCGTTGAGCCGGCATGACCGACACCGAATCCGATCGTCGCCTGCTCGAGCTGATCGCCGCCCAGCACGCCGGGGTGCTGGTCACCCTCAAGGCCGACGGGCGAGCACAGCTGTCCAACGTCAACTACCAGTACTACCCGCCGACTGGGGGCGCCACGGCCGGCCTGATCAAGGTCTCGATCACCGCCGACCGCGCCAAGTACCGCAACCTGCGCCGCGATCCGCGGGCCAGCCTGCACGTGACCACCCCGGATTTCTGGGCCTATGCGGTCGCCGAGGCCGACGCGGAGTTCTCGGCGGTGGCCGCCGACGAGCAGGACGCGGCGGTCGAGGAACTGGTCGGCCTGTTCCGCGACGTGCAGGGTGAGCACTCGGACTGGGCCGACTACCGCCGGGCCATGGTGGCCGATCAGCGCGTGGTGCTGCGGCTGCCGATCAACCGGGTGTACGGCATGGCACCGAGCTGGTCGCCGCTGATCTCCGCTGATCTCGGCGCCACCGCCCCATCGGCTCGGGCTGACCGGGCACAGCGGTGGGCCGGCAGAATGCATAGGCTGGGCAGATGGCATTGAAGATCGGTTACAAGGCGTCGGCTGAGCAGTTCGGCCCTCGGCAGCTGCTCGACTACGCGGTGCAGGCCGAGCAGCTGGGACTGGACAGCGTCACCATCTCTGACCACTTTCAGCCCTGGCAGCACGACGGTGGCCACGCGCCGTTCTCGTTGTCCTGGCTGGCCGCGGTCGGCGAGCGGACGTCGCGGGTGCAGCTGGGCACCAGCGTGATGACACCGACGTTTCGCTACAACCCCGCCGTGGTGGCGCAGGCCTTCGGCACCCTGGCCTGCCTGTACCCGGGCCGGATCATGCTCGGTATCGGCACCGGCGAGGCGCTCAACGAAGTGGCGGTGGCCCGGCTGGACTGGCCGGACTTCAAGGAGCGCTTCGCCCGGCTGCGCGAGGCCGTCCGGCTGATGCGCGAGCTGTGGAGCGGTGAGCGGGTGACCTTCGACGGCGAGTACTACCAGACCACCGACGCCACCGTCTATGACCGGCCCGACCAGCCGGTGCCGATCTACGTCGCGGCCGGCGGCCCGGTGGTGGCCAAGTACGCCGGCCGGGTCGGCGACGGGTTCATCTGCACCTCGGGCAAGGGCCCGGAGCTCTACCAGGACAAGCTGATGCCCGCCGTGGACGACGGGCTGGCCGCGTCCGGCCGGGAGCGCTCGCAGCTGGATCGGATGATCGAGATCAAGCTGTCCTTCGACCCCGACCTGGACCAGGCGCGGGAGAACACCCGGTTCTGGGCGCCGCTGGCACTGACCGCGGAGCAGAAGCACGGCCTGCACGACCCGATCCAGATGCAGGCGGCCGGCGCAGCCCTGCCGATCGAGCAGATCGCCGGCCGCTGGATCGTCACCGACGATCCGGCCCAGGCAGTCGCCGCGATCCAGCCGTACCTCGATTACGGCTTCAATCACCTGGTGTTCCACGGTCCGGGCCATGACCAGTCACGCTTTCTCACCTCATTCACCGACCAGGTGGTCCCGCTGCTGCGCCAGCTCGGCTGAGTTCACCGACGCCTCACATTTCTCTCTGTTCACTCTGTCTTCGGCACCGTTTATCCCTAATGTCGTTAAGGATGGGTAGCGTCAGCCTTCGTCCATATTCTGGCGAAGGAGACACCCATGCGATTTCTCAGCTACCGGGATGCACGCCCGGGCATCCTGTTGACCGCTGCCGGCGCGGTGCTGGCAGCCGGCGCGACGGTGGCCGCCGGTCTCACCGCCGCGACCGCGGCCGTCCCGTACGAGCAGGCCGCCAGCGGTACCGTGCCCCGACCGGACCACGTCGTGGTGGTGATGATGGAAAACCATTCCTACTCCGAGATCATCGGCAACTCCTCGGCTCCCTACCTCAACTCGCTGGCCGCCGGCGGCGCACGGTTCACCCAGTCCTTCGGCGTGACCCACCCGAGCGAGCCGAATTACCTGGCGATCTTCTCCGGCTCCACCCACAGCCTGACCAGCGACTCGTGCCCGCACACCTACACCACCCAGAACCTCGGCTCCGAACTGATCGCCGCCGGTCTCAGCTTCAAGGGATACTCCGAGTCGATGCCGTCCAACGGCTACACCGGCTGCACCAGCGGCGCCTATGCCCGCAAGCACAACCCGTGGGTCAACTTCACCAGCAACGTGCCCGCCTCGTCCAACCTCACCTTCGCCGCCTTTCCGGCCGCGTCCAGCTACAGCTCGCTGCCGACGGTGTCGTTCGTGATCCCGAACCTGAACGATGACATGCACGACGGCACGATCGCGGCGGGCGACAGCTGGCTGAAGAACAACATCGACAGCTACGCCCAATGGGCCAAGACCCACAACAGCCTGCTGGTGGTGACCTGGGACGAGGACGACTCCAGCGCCAGCAACCAGATCCCGACCATTTTCTACGGCGCCCCGGTCAAGACCGGTACGTACTCCGAGCGGATCACCCACTACGGCGTGCTGCGCACCCTCGAACAGGCTTATGGCCTGCCTTACGTCGGTTCCAGCGCCACCGCCACCCCGATCACCGACTGCTGGCTCTAGCAGAGACCGATGACCACCATGGCCGGCGCTGACCAGCACGATCGTGGCCGCGAGTCACGTGCCGTGTCCCGCCGCCCGGTCGGGCTGGGTAGAAGGCGAGATTGCGCTATTCCTACAGGCAATTCTTGCTGCGTGCCGAGTGGCCGCGGCACGCTTGACAGCAGCTGTACCGGGATTGTGTGCTGGTCATTCCGGCACGAGAATGCCTGCCTTTGGAACCGGCCGGAACAGCCGTCCCCGCCCGTCGGACCAGCGCAGCCGTGCGGTCTTGTCGGGCAGTCGGGCGGCCCGGCGAACCGGAGGACCTGGCGATGTTCCAGCACCGCGACGGCTCGGCGGCGCGTGCTCAGCGAGGGATCGGTCGGCGCTGTGTCTGTGGTGCCCGCCGGCGCAGGCACCGCTCGCTGGCCGCCGCCGTCCGACGCGCCATGGTCAGTGCCGCGGTGTGGTCAGGTTTCGGGCACGTGGTGCTCGGTGCCGAGCAGGTGACCTCGATTCAGCGGTGGTGCGCCAGCGTGGCGGCCGGCGCCGCTCCGTGTTGCACCCACGCCCTGCTCACAGCTGAGCCACTGGCAGCCGAGCGCCGCCGGGGAGGCGAGCCGAATCGCTGAGGTCGAGCCGCAACGCTGAGGTCGAGCCGCAACGCTGAGTTCGGGCCGCAACGCTGAGGTCGGGCCGCAACCTGGGGTCGGGTCACAGCGCCGGGTCGACGTACTTTCCCACTGGAATTACTGCGGATTAGCCTGTTAGCCCACGAACAGGCACGATCTGTGGAGCCTTGCCGAACGGGCCAGCACCACCGGCTCGCGCCTGGAGCTGGTCCGGGCGCGAGCCGGCGCGTGCTTTCGCCTCGCCGAAATCCGGCCCTCCTACCATCAGCGGGTTGCTCGTCCGCATTCGTCTGTGCCCGCCTGGCGAACCGGCTGAATCCGTTGGATGCTGGCGCCTGGACGCTGACTGGAAGGGCTGTGACGAATGGGTGATGAGCAGTGGTTGGTTGAACGGTTCGAGGAGTGTCGGGGGCAGTTACGAGCGGTGGCCTATCGGATGTTGGGTTCGGCGGCAGAGGCTGACGACGCGGTGCAGGAGACGTGGCTGCGGGCCAGCCGGGCCGACAGCAGCTCGGTGGACAACCTGCCCGCCTGGTTGACCACGATCCTGTCGCGGATCTGTCTGGACATGCTGCGCTCACGCACCGCACGCCGCGAGCAGCCCCTGGACCCCGCCCAGCACGAGCAACCCGCCGGCTACCAGCCCGGCATCGGCCCCGGTGACCCCGAACACGAAGCGTTGCTCGCCGATACGGTCGGCCCGGCCCTGCTGCTCATCCTGGACACCCTCGCACCACCCGAGCGGCTCGCCTTCGTCCTGCACGACATGTTCACCGTCCCGTTCACCGAGATCGCCACCATCCTCAACCGCAGCCCGCAAGCAACCCGCCAACTCGCCTCCCGCGCCCGCCGCCGCGTGCAGGGCCCACCCAGCCGAGCGCACAACCCCGACCACGCCCGGCAACACCAGATCGTCACCGCGTTCCTCGCCGCCTCTCGCCAGGGCGATTTCGACGCCCTGCTCACCCTGTTACACCCCGAGGCCACCCTGCACACCGACGGTTCTGCCCTGCTGACAGCTCAACCGTCCCTCACCGGCGCCCGCGCCATCGCCACCTCCTTCACCGGCCGCGCCCAGAACGCCCAACCCGCTCTCATCGACGGCCAACTGCACGCCGTCTGGGCACCCCACGGCACCCCCCGCGTCACTTTCACCTTCACCACGCACGGCAACACCATCACCCGCATCACCCTCGCCGCCAACCCCCGGCAGCTCGCCCAACACACCATCACCGTGCTCACCGACGACGACATCACCGACGACGACATCACCGACGACGAAGGCATCGATGACGCGAGCGCCGACGATGAGGGCACTGACGAGGAAGCGGGCGAGGACGAGTCGATTGGCCCCAGCGGTCAGCAATAGCGACGACGGGCACTGCCTTACCCGGTGGCCGGCCGGCGAGGAGACGACCGAAGATCGCGGCGGCTGTCACATTCGCCGGGTCCCGCTCGTCATCATTACGGCCGACACTCGCGGCCGATCTGGCACGACAAGCAGAAGGAGCGACCAGTGACCTCGGGTCTCACCACGATCATCTATCCCGTCAAGGATCTCGACCAGGCCAAGGTCGTCTACGGCGCGTTGCTGGGCCTGGAGCCGGTGATGGACCAGGCCTACTACGTCCAGTACAACACCGACCGCGAGGAGGTCGGCCTGGACCCGAACGGGCATCTCAAGGGAATGACCGGGCCGGTCGGCTACTGGCACGTCGATGACATCGAGGCGACCGTGCAGAAATTGCTGGCCGCCGGCGCCAGCGAGCAGCAGGCTGTCACCGACGTCGGCGGTCGGCTCATCGCTACGCTGCTCGATGCGGACGGAAACCCCATCGGGCTGATCCAGAACTCGTCCTGAGCCACCGCGGCCGGCTCAGGACCGCCCAGCCGGTCGAGTCGTGGCGGGCATCATCGACTCGCCACGATCGGCCGGCGACCCAACTGTCGGCCCTGTCTATTCCTGCGGCAACTCGGCCAGCGCCGCTGGCGCGCTGTCGCCGGTGGGCCTACTGGTCGACCGTCTCCTTGCGGCGCGGCAGCCGCCAGTCCGGACGGACGAAGTGGCAGGTGTAGCCGTTCGGATAATGCTCGAGGTAGTCCTGGTGCTCGGATTCGGCCTGCCAGAACGGTCCGGCCGGCTCGATTTCGGTGACGACCTTACCCGGCCACAGGCCGGAGGCGTCGACATCGGCGACTGTGTCCAGCGCGACCCGCTGCTGCTCGTCGCTGGTGTAGTAGATGGCCGAGCGGTAGCTGAGTCCGATGTCGTTGCCCTGCCGGTTCTTGGTGGTCGGGTCATGCACCTGGAAGAAGAACTCCAGCAGCTCGCGGTAACTGGTCTGCTCGGGGTCGAACACGATCTCGATCGCCTCGGCGTGCGACCCGTGATTGCGATAGGTCGCGTTGGGTACGTCGCCGCCGGTGTAACCGACCCGGGTGCTCAGCACGCCGGTGCGTCGGCGGATCAGATCCTGCATGCCCCAGAAACAGCCGCCGGCCAGGATCGCCTTCTCGCTCGCGTTGGTCATCGTCCACCCTCTCTTCATGCTCGGTACCAGCTACAACGCGGCCGGACGCCGTTTTGGTCCCGGCCGGGCCGCCGCCTCAGAACAACCGGCCCGCCGTGACCGGCGCCGGCTCTTCCAGGGCCAGCAAGAACCGCTTGCGGGCCAGGCCGCCGGCATACCCGGTGAGCCTGCCATCCTTACCGACCACCCGGTGGCAGGCCACCACGATCGACAGCGGGTTCTGCCCGACCGCCTGACCC
>JBPCPA010000322.1:0-27738 GCA_050999655.1 Jatrophihabitans sp. | reverse complement strand
TGGGTGAAAGGGTGGGTTCCATTCTGTTCCCCACCCCAGTCCATCACCGCGCCGTTGCCTGGGGTGGGTTTGGTGTGGTCCCCCGGTGCGGAGTTGCTGGCAGTGCCTAGTGGGTCTTCTCGCCCGTCACGAAACTCGCACCGTTCGGGGTGCCCCGGCCGGTGATGTTGTCATAGCCGTAGCGGGTGTACTGGGTGTCGCCGGCCTCGAAGGTGCCGACGTAGGAACCGCCGACGCTGGCGAAGTGGATCGGCGCCCGCGGCACGACATCGCCGAAGGCGCTGCTACGCATGGAGTACAGCAGCGGGTTGGCGAACCCGATCGGGAACCGCCGATCCTGGCTGGCCACCGCCTGGATGCCGGCGATCAGCGGGCAGGCCAGGCTGGTGCCGCCGATGGCGCTGATGCCGAACTCGCCGCCCACCGTCTGGCCGATGTAGAAGCCGGTGTACGGGTCGGCGTCCGCGGCGATGTCAGGTACCACCCGCATCGCGGTGCTGCCGCCGGCCTTGGCCAGCGCCGCCGGCACGGTGCCCTTCTGGTACCACGGCTGGGCGAACAGGGTGCTCGTCCCGCCGCCGGCGCCGAAGACGAAGTCACCCGGCAATTCGTCGGAGTACACCGCCTTGGTGCCGGAGTAGTCCACGAAGTCCAGCGAGGTCTCCCAGCCGGTCTCGGCGACCCGCTTGTTGTGCTTGTCCAGCAGCAGGCTGGTGCCACCGACCGCGGTGACGTTCGGGTCCGAGGCCGAGTAGTCCGGCTGCGGGGTGAGGCCGTTGACGACCTCGTCGCCACTGTCACCGGAGGAGAAGTACATGCCGATGCCCTCAGCGGCGGCCTGGATGAAGATCGCGTGCTCCAGGGCCACCTCGTCGGCCGGCACCTGCTCACCGGTGTTGCCGTAGGAGTTGCTGACGATGTCGGCGGTGTGGTTCTGCACCACGTAGTTCAGCGCGTCGTCGATGCCGGCGTCGCAGTTCTGCGCGCCGATGTAATGGATGTTGGCACCGGGGGCCATGCCGTGCAGTGCCTCGACGTCGAGGGTCTCCTCGCCGTTCCAGCCCTCCTCACCGTTGCACTCGTCCTGCAGGTTGAACGGGGTGAAGACCGTTTCGGTGTACTGGCCGGACCGGAACGCCGGCTCGCCGAAGGTGGCGGCGTAGTCGTTGGCGTCAGACAGCATGGTCGGCGAGGCATAGGCGTCGATGATCGCGACGTCCACGCCCTGGCCGTTGGTGCCGTGCTTGACCAGGGACTTGGTGCCGTAGGCGGTGCGCAGGGTGGCCGGGGAGTAACCGCAGATGTAGGTGTTGAACACGGTCTTGCCGTACGCCTTGGGCAGCTTCTGGGTGTACTGGCCCCAGTAGTCCGAGCAGGACGAGGCCGGCGGCGGGGTCGCGGTCGGCGCGGCGGCGCGGGCGGCCGGCTTGACGATGGCCGGCACTACCCGGCGGGTCTGCGGCGAGCGCTGGGCGGGCTTGTCGGACAGGCCACTGACCGTGGTGACATCAGCGGCGATGGAACTCGGCACGCTGACCTTGCCCGACGGCGCGCGCAGCGACTTTCCGTTGAGCGAGTAGGTGCGCAGCGTGGTGCCGAAGGCCTTGTTCAGCTGCGCGACCGTGCCGGAGGCGTCCACCCAGAGGTTGCCGGAGGCGACCTTGGTGACCTTGATGCCCGAGGCGGCCAGGAAGCTGGTGACCCGGCTGACCGAGGCGGCGGTCGGCGCGAACTGCGCATGGAACTTCGCCGGGGTCAGGTACTTGCCGTAGCTGCTGCTGGCCGGGTTGCTGACCTGGTTGGCCACACTCTGGGCGGCGTTGCCACCGCGCAACTGCAGGCCGATCCGGATCGATACCCGCTGCGAACTGGCCGGCGTGCCGGTGACGTGGGCCGGGCTGGCCCAACTCGGTGTGCTGGCGGCAACCGTGGCGCGGGCGGCTGGTGCCGCAGCGGCCGTGCCCTGCAGGGCCGTTGCGAGCAACGTCGCGGCACCGAGCACCGCCATTCCGCGCTTCACGTGCTTATGAGCCATCTAGTACTCCCCTAAAGGTGCCCGCGGGCGGGCCTCGAAAAATTGTGACTTTGTGGGCTTACCAGAGATGTGATGTCCCGGTCAACGTGGCGAGCACTTCACAGGATCGGCCCGATTCCCGCCCACCACAGCTATTGACTACGCCTTGTCACTGGTAGCTACATTGACATCACTCACCGCTGTTTTTCGCTTAACACGCAAGCAACAACGCCACCGGACGAGAAGGCTCCCACCATGAAACCTGCCCGCACGCGGCGCACCGGCTTGCTGATTGTGACCACCGTGGCGGCCCTGGTCGCGGCCCTGCCCAGCCTGGTATTGAGCAGTCCCGCCACCGCCGCCGGCGGCCCCTCGGTGTCACCGGGCGCGCCTGGTGCCGCGTCCTACTTCGACCTGGCCCGCAAGGACTGCGTGGGCACAGCCCGCAACGGCACCTCGAAGGTGTGGTTCACCGTCGCCGACGGCGTGCTGTCCGACGTGTACGAGCCGACGATCGACAACACCAACGTGCAGAGCCTGCAGTACCTGGTCACCGACGGCGCCAGCTTCACCGACCTGCAGACCCGCGACACCAGCTACACGGTGAGCGCCGACCCGTCCGGAATGTCCTGCACGGTGACCTCGACCAGCGCCGCGCACGGTTACCGGCTGAGCACCACCTACCTGACCGACCCGGCCCGCGACACCGTGCTGATGCACACCACGCTCAGCCCGACCAGCCGGCACGGTTCGGTGCGCGGGCTGGCGGTCTATGCCCGCCTGGATGCCCACGTCAACGGCAACGGGGGCGGCGGCTCGGCCAACGGCGGGGCTGACACCGGCGTGCTCGATCGCAGCGGCGTGCCGGTGATCGGCGACGCCGCGACCGTGAGCCAGGCCAGCAACCGTGACTACGCGGTGCCGACCTACCTCGCGTTGGCGGCCAGTTCGGCCGGACCTGCCTCGGTCGGCTACGCCGGCACCGCCTCGGACGGCCTGAGCGCCCTGGACAGCTCGCACTCGTTGGGCACCAGGTATGACTCGGCCCCGAACGGCCACATCGTGGCCACCGAGCGGCTCGGGTTGTCCCGGCAGTCCGACACCGTGCTGTCGCTCGGCTTCGGTCGCAGCCAGGCCGGTGCGGTCGCCACCGCCTCGGCATCGCTGCGCCGGCCGTTCGAGTCGGTGCGGGCGGACTTCGCAAACGGTTGGCGGCACTATGACCAGAGCCTGGACCGGCCTCGTGGGCTGCCCGCGAACTCGAGCTTCTACCTCGACGCCAACGTGCTCAAGGCCAGCGAGGACAAGAGCTTTCCCGGCGCCATCGTGGCCTCGCTGGCCAGCCCGTGGGGGCAGGCGGTGAACGCCGGCACCCTGGTGGGCGGCAAGCCGGTGTACTTCGGCTCCTACCGCGAGGTGTTCGGCCGCGACCTGTACGAGGCGGTGACCGGCCTGCTGGCCGACGGTGACGTGGCCACCGCGCGTGCGGCCACCCGGTTCCTGTTCCAGCGCCAGCAGCAGGCCAGCGGCGAGATCCCCCGCAACTCACTGCTCAACGGCAAGGTGGCGCCGGATACCGGCGGCGATCAGCTGGACGAGACGGCCTACCCGATCCTGATGGCGCAGCTGACCGGCCTGGGCGCGGACCGGGCGCTGTGGCAGCAACACATCAAGCCGGCCGCGGACTTCCTGGTGGCCCACGGACCGTCCTTCGGGGTCGAGTGGTGGGAGGAGCAGTCCGGCTACTCACCGTCCACCATCGCCGCCGAGATCGCCGGGCTGACCGCGGCCGCGGTGATCGCCCGCGAGCAACACGACCCGGCAGCCGGCCAGGTCTATCAGGCGATGGCCGACGCGTTCCAGCGCTCGATCAAGTCCTGGACCGTCACCTCGACCGGCCCGTACAGCGCTTCGCCTTATTTCATCAGGCTTTCTCGCAACGGCAATCCGAATGCCGGCGACACCTACAACCTCGGCAACGGCTCGCTGACCAGCGTGGACCAGCGGGCCGTGGTGGACGGCGGCTTCCAGGAGCTGGTCCGGCTCGGCGAGCTGTCGCCGCGCGATCCGGACTACCTCAACTCCCTGGCGGTGCTGGATCGCCAGATCGCGGTGAGCACCCCGTCCGGCACCGGTTACTACCGCTACGGCACCTCGGCCGCGGCCGGCAGCGCCGACGGCTACGGCGACTGCTACCAGCCCAGCCAGACCAGTTGCACGGTGCCCGGCCAGCCGTGGCCGACTACCAATGTCGGCACCGGCCACCTGTGGCCGGTGCTGTCCGGCGAGCGGGCCGAATCCGCTCTGGTGACTGGTGATCCAGCGTTGGCCCGGGCGCAGCTCGGCTTTCTGAACCGGTCCGCCTCCGGTGTCGGTCTGGTCCCTGAGCAGGCCTGGGAAGATCCGGATCTGGCTGCCTCGCCCTACGGCAGCGACCCGAGCACCGCCTCGATCGGCTTCGTCGACGGCCAGCCGGCCGGCTCGGCATCGCCGCTGACCTGGGCGCAGGCGCAGCGGCTGCGGTTGCAGGTGGATCTGGCCCGCGGCCGGCTGGTGGACCAGCCGGCGGTGGTGGCCGAGCGTTACGTCCGGCACGGCGCGCCGGGAGCGGCCTCGATCAGCATCAGCTCGCCGGTTGCCGGCGCGACCATCGAGACCACCTCGGTGGCGGTGAGCGGCAGCACGGTGCCCGGCGCCTCGGTCGCGGTGTCGGTCACCGACACCGACACCGGCGCGCCCGGTGCCAGCCTCGGCACGCACGCGGCGGCGGACGGCTCGTACGCCGTCACCGTGCCGATCGGCTTCGGCACCAACGTGATCACGGCCGCGGTGACGACCGCGTCCGGTGCCACCGGAACCGCGCAGGTGTCGGTGGCCGGTGACCTGGTCGGTGGCACCACGGTGCTGGACGTGACCGATCCGGCCGGTGATGACAACGGCCCGGGCACCTACCAGTACCCGAACGCGGCCGACTTCGTGGCGGGCTCGTTCGACATCACCCGGTTCCAGGTGCTCACGGTGGGGAGCACGGTGTACCTGCGGGCCACCCTGCGCAACCTGGTGCCGACCTTCGGCAACACTCTGGGCGCCCAGCTGCTGGACGTCTACGTCCATACCGGGACGGGTGATTCCTCGACGGCGGCGGCCTATGCCAGCCGGAACTACAGCGTGGATCCGGGCTGGAACCAGCGGGTCGAGGTGCAGGGCTTCGCCGCACCGGTGTGGGTGACGCCGTCCGGGGCCAGCCCGGGCTCGGTGAGCGCGGTGGTGGCCTCGACGCTGACCAGGACGGTGACCATCGCGCTGCCGGCCGCCCAGTTCGGCACCCCGACCAGCGGCTGGTCGTTCTCGGTGGTGCTCACCGGTCAGGACGGCTACTCCTCCGATCAGGCCCGCGGCTTCACCCAGCCGGCCCAGGATTACCAGTTCGGGGTGTGCCCGGTCGGCGGTGGCGCGCCGATCTGCTCGGTGGATCCGGCCAGCGTGCCCAAGGCGGTGGACGTGATCACCCCGGCCGGCGTGTCACAGGAGAGCGAGTTGGACCCGACCCTCGGGCCGGTCATCGTGCACGGGGTGACGGTGCCCTAGCGTTGCTGGCTGGCCTTGCGGCGGCTTGGCGCCAGCCGGGACTGGCGGGGACTCAGCGCCAGAACGGTTACGGTGGAGGTCAGGCTCAGCGCGGGCAAGCACTCGCGGTGGGCCTGGCCCGTTGGCCGCCCTGAGGAGGACGCATGCACTACCGGTTGCTCGGTCACAGCGGAACCGTGGTTTCCAACCTGGCGTTGGGCACCATGACGTTCGGCACCGAGACCGACGAGGCTGGTTCGCACACCCAGCTCGCGCGGTTCCTGGATGCCGGCGGCAACCTGGTGGACACCGCGAACGTGTACAGCGGCGGGGTCAGCGAAGAGATCATCGGCAACTGGCTGGCCGGCAACGCCGGTCATCGCAGCCGGATCGTGCTCGCCACCAAGGGCCGTTTCCCTTTGGTGGACGGGGTGAACGACGTCGGCCTGTCGCGCCGGCACCTGCGCCTGGCGCTGGAGGCGTCGCTGCGCCGGCTGCAGACGGACTGGATCGATCTGTACCAGGTGCACTCGCACGACCCGCTCACCCCGATCGATGAGACGCTGCGGTTTCTGGACGACGCGGTGTCGGCCGGCAAGATCAACTATGTCGGGCTGTCGAATTTCACCGGCTGGCAGTTGCAGCAGGCGGTCTCGGTGGCCGAGGCACACGGTTGGTCCCGGCCGGTGACGCTGCAGCCGCAGTACAACCTGCTGGTGCGCGAGATCGAGTGGGAGATCGTGCCGGCCAGCCAGGCCAACGGGCTCGGTTTGTTGCCGTGGTCGCCGCTGGGTGGTGGCTGGTTGACCGGTAAGTACCGCAAGGACGCCCAGCCCGCAGGTCAGACCCGGCTCGGTGAGGATCCGGAGCGGGGCGTGGAGGCCTATGCCCGCCGCTCGGGTCGGCAACGCACCTGGGACGTGGTGGACGCTGTGCGCCAGGTGGCCGGCGAGCTGGACGTGAGCATGGCGCAGGTGGCGTTGGCCTGGTTGTCTGACCGGCCGGCGGTCACGTCGGTGATCCTCGGGGCGCGTACCACCGAGCAGCTGGAGGACAACCTGCTGTCGGCTGACCTGCACCTGAGCGCGGAGCAGACCGAGCTGCTGGACACAGCAAGCGATCCGGAGCCGGCCGACTACCCCTACGGTGGCCCGGGCGTGGATCAGCGGGCCCGCAAGCTCACCGGCCGATAGTCGGCGCTCGGGCCCGCGGGCGTGGCGCTGGCTGGAGTCCTGCTCTCTAGCCGGAGTTCTGCTCCAGCGCGGCTAGCAGTCGGGCGCCGTCGGGCACGCCGAGGCCGGTGCAGGCATCCCAGCCGGCGCCGGCCTGATAGTCGCCGTTGTTGCCGGTGGTGATGTCCCGAAAGCCGGGCGGGACCGCGCCCTTGCCGACCGTGCCGTACAGCGTCGGCTGCAGCAGCCCGAAGCGCCGGCCGGTGGCCTGGGCGAGCCGGGCGACCAGCGCCGCCCACAGCGGGGCCACCGCGCTGGTGCCGCCGATGACCAGGTCGCTGCCGTCCACCCGAACCTGGTAGCCGGTCTGCGGGTCGGCGACCGCCGAGACATCGGGCACACCCCGGCCGGACGTGCCTTTGAGCGACGGGACTCCGACGGCGGCCTGCCAGCCCGGTAGTGCGAACGCGGCGCTGACCCCGCCGCCGCTCGCGCCGTTGCCGACGCCGTTGTTCCACACGCCCTCAGAGCTGACCGCGCCGGTCTTCGGATCGGCGGCGAGCGTGGTGCCGCCGCAGGCCAGCGCGTGCGGGCTGGAGGCCGGAAAGTCCACGTGCGCCTTGCCGTCGGTGGCCCGGTCAGTACTGCCGTCATCACCGGAGGCCACCGTCACGGTCACGCCCAGGGCGGCGGCGTCGGTCAACGCGCCGTCGAAGGCAGTACGCGCCTGAGCGGTCCAGTCGTCCTCGCTCTGCCCCCAGCTGATGCTCATCGCGACCGGGGTCGGGTCGGCGTGGGCGGCCTGGCTCACCGCGTCGACGAAGCCCGCATCGGTGTTGGGAGCGAAGTACACGACAATGTCCGCGCCCGGAGCAAGCGCGCCGACCACCTCGATATCGAGCAACACCTCACCGTCGGCGCCGTTCGGGTCCTGGCCGGCGACATTGCTCGCGCCGTCCACACCGACCGCGGTCACGTTCGGGGTGGGGATGCCGAGCTTGCCGAAGTAGCCGTCCAGGTCGGCCTGGCCGAACCCGCCGCCGAGTTCGATGATGGCCACCCGCTGGCCGCTGCCGTCGGTGCCTGCCGGGAACCCGTAGATGGTGGCCAGCTGCGGCGGCGTGTAGCTGGACGCGACCGCCTGCGGATTGGCCAGCAGGTACTTGGTGCAGCCCTGCGGCCGGTTGTCGAGGCCGAGCACCGCGGTGACCACCGAGTCCAGCGCGGCCGGGACGCTCAGGCCGCCGGTGCGGTGCCGGTGGGTGGCCGGCTCGCCGGACGGGCCGGTGCTGCTGACCTGGGTCAACTCGGCCCCGAAGATCTGGCTGAGCAGGCCGACCGTGCCGCTGACCCGCACCCGACGGCTGGCCGGGTCAGCCTCCGTGACCTGGACGCCCAGGGCAGTGAGGGTGCGGGTCACCAGATCGACATCGGCCGGGTCGGCACCGTAGCGGGCCGCGAACTCGGCGCGCGGCATCGGTGAGCTGAGCGCCTCGTCGGGCACCGGAGCCCGGCGGCGCAACACCAGGGTGATCGCGATGTCGGCGGCCGGGTCCAGCGGCTGGGCTGGGGTGGCGTCCGGCGCGGCGGCCCGCTCGCTGCCGGGCAGCGGTCGCAGGTCGAGGTGGTCGAGGTTGGGGGTCTCGTTGGTCATACTTCAGGTCTACCCGATCGACCTGACAATTTCCCGGCGCGGCCCGCTCCCCGATTGCCCGACTGCGTGGCGCCCGACCGGGCTCTGTCAGAATTGCTGGCAGGACGGGGCCGCGGCCCCGCTCGGGAGGGTTCGCATAGCGGCCGAGTGCAAGCGCCTTGAAAGCGCTCGACAGGAAACTGTCCGTGGGTTCAAATCCCACACCCTCCGCAAACGTTGTGCATGCAACAACACATCGATTGTCGAGCGAGCGAGGCGCACTGGTCAACAGGTACACCGTGGCGTTCCACCGGGCAGTGGTGTAGTCGTGCAGCGCGGTGCCGACCCGTGGATGGCCGTGGCGATGATGTCTGGTCGAGCGATTCAAGCACCTGCCTTCGCGCGAACCTGCCCGGACGGCCGTCATAGCGTCGTCGTCAGCGGGGGGGGCTCGTCCATTTCCTCGGACGCTCGGATGTAGGCGGCATGGGCGCCTTGGCTCGGCAGGTCACCCAGCAGCGCTTCGATCGAGGCAAGGCCGAATGCGTGCTGAAGCGCGAGGAGCACCGAAAGCGTCGGGTTGGGCGCTTCGGCCGATTCAAGCTGCTGCAATCGGCTTCGACCAATCCCACTCAGCTGAGCAAGGTCGCGCAAGCTCAGGCCCCTGGCTTCGCGGTACTGTCGCACTCTCGAACCCAGCGTTCGTCCACTAGGTTGGACGAGAGACATGACTCCCGCCTCCAACCCATGCTTTCGTCGATACCGTAGACTTATGAAGATCGTAGTGTGTCCGATCTATTGGACAGGACAAGTGCATGCCCGCGCCTGCTGGGACGACGCTGATCGATCAGGTGGATGGGGAGAACCGCCCCATCGGCCTCGTACGACGCGGTGAAGTTTTCGATCAACGCGCCAACTTCCGGACGGTGAACGTTTTCCTCACGAACGAGTCGGGCGAACTTCTGCTGCAGAGGTTGGCGCTCACTCGTGATCGCCATCCCGGACAGTGGGGCTCGAGTGTCGCGGGATATCTGTTCGCTGGCGAGTCCTACTCGGCCGCGGCGTCCCGCCGGCTTCGTGAAGAGTTAGACGTCGACGTCGAGTTGGCCTCGTGCGGGGTCATTCCGATCGACGACGAGGGCGTCATCAAGTTCGTCGGCGTCTTCTCCGGTCGGGCTGAGCAGGCGCGGATTACCGACCCAGAGCACGTCGCGGCGATTGAGTTCCGCCCGGTGGCGGCCATCGAGGCAGATCTCGAGGTCGGGTTATCCACATACACCGATACGTTCGCTCGGGTATTCCCATACTGGAGGCACCACCACTCGGAATAGAGAGGCTAGGCTCCTGTCGACACCGCCGGCCCCGAACCCGCAGCCGAGTTACGGGCAACAACTAGACCTGTACGGACGTGTCGTCGACGAGTACCGGTTCCAGGTGCAGTTGAACTGGGACCGGACGAAGTACCTCATCGGCTACAACACCGCCGTTTTCTCTGCGGGCGTTGGCCTGCTGAAGCTTGGTGGATCATTCGGACGAGCGTTGGTCATCGGCGTGTTCGTTATCGGCATCGTCGGGTGTGTCCTGACGGCGGCGGCCGCAAGAACGCAGCGTCAGTACTACACGACAGTGCGGGACCAGATGATTGGGTTCGGGTCCAATCTGAACCTCGGCGCCGCCGCCATCGCGACGACGCCGGGCGCTCGGGGCACGATCCGGACTTGGTCACAGCGACTCGCGCGAGTACAGACGCTGATTTACGCGCTGCTCATTGTCACGGGAGTCGCGGACGTCTTGGGTGCCGTATACGTGCTTGTCCGATCCTGACGCCCGCACTTGATGCTGGACTCACGCAGCGGTGTTCGGGTGTGAAAGCCATCCCATAAGCTCCGCAAGCGAAGAGGACCGCCCAGCAGTATCGGGCGATCCTCTTCGCTTATTGGGTCTGCGGGATTTGGGAGGAGTTCTCCGGACGAGGAACGAGTTCGGAGAAAGACGGCTCCCACACCCTCCGCAGCGGGTTCCGGGCGATGTAGGGCTCGAAGTTTCTAATCGCCAGGCGCACGACTTTGCTGGTCGCCCGCCTTCGAGCGCCGCTTGGCGGTCCGCTCTCGACGACCTTAATTCACCAGGCTTCCCGTCGACGTCGCGGATTCGGGGAAGGTCGCGCGTGTGCCAGCGTGATGAGGTTCGAGCTTGGTAGCCGAGCGGCTGCGGTTGACCTCGCTTCCCGGCTTAATCTGGTAATAGCGCCAAAACCGCCGAAAGTAGCAATCTGTGCCATAGTATCTGGCACGGTATCTAGCCGCTCTGCCTCCGGAGGCACCATGTCGATTCTCGCCCGGCTCCTTGGACTCTCGATGGTCGTTGGCGCGATGTCCGCCGCGGTCTCCGCACCCACCCTCGCGTCCGCGCAGGCGAACGGCACCGCAGACACTTCGGCGTGCGCGGCCGGAGTGACCTGCCAGTTCGATGTGCGGTACGGCGACGGCGCCGCCCAGACACTGGACGTCTATTACCCCACCGGCGTGAGCGGTGAGCCATCGATCGTCGTGATCCACGGCGGCGGCTGGCGATCGAACGACAGCCGGACGCCCGCCCAGCAAGCCATCTATTTCGCCCAGAACGGCTTCGCCGCTTTCTCGATCAATTACACGCTCTCCACCCCCACCACGCCAAGCTGGCCCCAGGTCTTCACCGACGTCGAGACCGCAACCCGCTGGGTCGGCCAGCACGCCGCGAACTACGGCGCTGACGGAACCCGGCTCGGCGCGTTCGGCCCGTCCGCGGGTGGCCACTTGTCCGCCCTGCTCGACACTGCCGGACCCGAGGACGGCATCCGCATCAGAACCGCGGTCGCTACGTCCGGACCCATGGACCTTCCGATCACCTACCGCGAAGGCGGCGGTGGCGCCCCGACCGACGTCAGACAACTGCTCGGCTGTATCCCCGGCAACTGCTCGAATGATGAGGATGTGGACGCCTCACCGATCTCGCACGTCAGCACCGGCGACGGGTCCTTGTTGTTCTTCAACAGCGACAACGAGGTCATCCCGGTCGACGGCGCGTATGCGATGAACGACGCCCTGCAAGCTGCGCAGGTCCCACACTCGCTGGTCGTGATTCAGAACTCCACCCAGCACGCCAACGCCTACCTCTGCAACGTCGAAACCGTTCTCAACAAACAATCGCGAGTCATCGACGGGATCGTCCGCTGGTTCGGCAAATACCTGCTAGGTACCCAGATCACGCCCACCGGGACATACTGCAGCCCATAACTGCCGCCAGCGTGCCGAGTAGACGTGGCGGGAAGCTCGAGTTTGGCAGGACCGATCAGACCAAGGTGGCAAAGCTGCTTGCTGAGCCGAAGCCGACAACGACGGTTCTCGCGCGCCTACCGGAGGCGGTGTAGGCCACGCTCGCCGAGGAAGGTGCATGATGGCAACCGGAGCCAAAGATGATCCTTGGCAGTTAATGACCCCGCCAGGAACGTCGAGCTACACGATGTACCGCAACGATCAGATCGACCCGCCCGCGATGGTTTGCCAGGTCGGTTCGACCACGCTGAAGTACCACCTGCGTGCAATCGAGGACTTGCGTACGTGGCTCCTTAGCGAGGGCGACTGGGTGGAACTCGGCGCGGCCGACGAAAACAAGCCAGCCAAGGACAGGACTGTCGAGGCGTGGGGCAGATCTGAGACAAACCCGGTCGGCAGCTGGTACGGCCTGCGTAAGGGCTACGGCGGCCGCTCGGCATGTACCTGCCGCCGCTGCTCGAAGCGCTCGACATCGCCGAACTCACCCACGATCCTCGCAACAATCGAATGAAGGCGATCTGATGTCGAACAGTCTCGTGGTGCGCTACCGCACCAAGCCCGAATGTGCCGAAGAAAAAACGCGCGCCTCATCAGCGACGTCTTCGCCGAGCTAGCCCAGAGCAAACCGGAAGGGCTCAGCTACCACGCCTACCGGCTCGCCGACAACGTGAGCCGTCCACACCGTGACACTGACGACGACTCTGAACCCGCTGACATCCTCGGCCGCCTTCGCCGCCTTCCAAGCCGGTATCACAGAGCGTTGCGAAGAGGGCCCAACCCCAGCCCAAGCAACCGAAGTGGGCAGCTACGGGTAGCCGGCCGCACCTGCACACGAGGCTCACGCCACGCCTCAGCAGGGCTCGACTTCATGGGTATAGCGTCGGATCTCGTCTCGTTGATGTTGCGTTGTGCCATAGGCATTGGCATGCCCTCTACCGACTTGGTCGGAGGACGTCCATCGGCGCACTCAGCAGGCCCACCTGCTCGAATCGATGGTGAAGTCTGCTCGGTTCGTCACGGTCGTCGTCACCCCCGGTCGACGCCCAATCTGTAGCCGGTGCGCGAGTACAGCCGGCACAGGCCACCACGAGCCACCCGCCACCGCAATGCGCGCAACCGACTGCTACTTCGCGGGCAGTGATCGGGCTAGCCGACGCCCGATGTCCACCCAGCGCCGGAACTCGGCGTCGGCGTGCAGGGCCGAGGGGTCGACGCGAAGCCAACCGTCCATCTCGCGTCCGCGCATCTCGAAGCGCCGTACGTCAGGCGGCCTGAGCAGGGCCTCGGTCTGGGCCGGATTGACTCGCGCAGCAGGCCGCCCTGGCCGCTGGCGGCGACCGCCATGTTGCCGTTGATGAGAAAGGCCAGCCCTCCGAACATCTTCTTCTCAGCCAGGCCATGCTCGCTGCGGAGGATCACCCGGACCCGGTTTGCGAGCTGCTCGTCGTACGCCATCCGGCCAGTATCGCGCAGCCAACCCGGCTAGTCATCGCCGCGGCCGCGCAGGATGTTCAAGAACTTCGCGCCGTACCTGCCACCCTGCTGCTGCTCATAGAGGTAGGCCGCGTCGTCCTCGATGTCATCGATCCGCTTGGACAGCCGGTACATCAGGTACCCAACCAGCACCGTTGCAACCAGCAGGACCCACCACAGCACGGTGACCTCCTCTCGCAGGCGTCCAGTATGCGCCCTGCCGGACGCGTTGACGGTCCGGGCCGCGTCCGGCAGGGCAGCTCTCAATCGTCGTCGGTGGAGCGCAGGATCCCGAGCAACCCGTGGGACTCCCCGGCCGGCCCGGCGCTGAACCAGACGTCCGAGGTGGCGCCCGAGGTGCCGTTTCCGGGCTTCAATCCCCACAGACCGTCGATGACCAGTGGCTTGTCGTCGGTGCCGCGCAGGGTGCCCTCGCGATCGCCGGATCGGTCGAAAGCGTAGATCCTGCCGTCGCCGAAGTTGCCGATCAGCACGTCGCCACTGAAATCGCCGAAGCCCATCGGTGCAATGGTCATACCCCACGGTGAGTTCAGCACGCCCCGGGTTGCGAACCGGGTGATGAACCGGCCGCTGGTGTTGAAGACGTTCACGAATCCATGCCCGGCGCCGGCCACATCGTCATGTTTGGCCGCGTTCTGCTTCGCGTAGCTGACGTAGACCCGGTTACCCAGCACCGCGACGTTGAACGGTGCATAGCCCCCGGGTATGCCCACGCTGCGGAACGCTTCCCGCTTCACCACTCGATGGAAGGAGCCGTTGAAAACGTCGATCCGGTTGTCGTGGAAGTTCGCCGCGAGCAACCGATTGCCCGAGGCGGTGCTCAACAGTGCCAAGCCCTTGTACACACCGCCTTTGCTCGGAGCCACCAGGACGGCGGACGTGCCCTGCGCCCCGTTCCAGGCGCTGAGCTCACCACCTTCACCAGCAAAGATGAATGCAGCCGGGCCTCCGGTGGGTAGCACGAAGTCGCTGGTGCTGTTGAACACCTGGCCGGTGGGTGCGCCGCCGCCAGGGATCGATACGACCAGCGGCACGATGCTGGCCGGCTGGCCTGGCATGGTTGCTCCTCGGTACAGGGTGGAGTTGTTGCTGCCGTTGTCCGAGACCCAGATCGGGCTGGTCGGGCTGGAGGACATCCCCCAGGCATTGACGAGGTTCGGGTCGAGCAGTTGAGCCGCGCCTGGGACGTCGGAAACCAGGTTGAGCTGCTGGTAACCATCATCGTCGTGGTGCTGGGCCTTGGCGCCGGCGGGTGCGGCGGCAGCGGTGGACAGCGCCAGCATCGCGGTTACCGCGATGAGCACTCCTGCCTGGCGACGGTGTGCAGGGTTGAACATGATGCCTCCATCATGGCCGATGCGTGGCGCGTCTTGCTGGCGCGTCATCATGCGCATCCGGAGATACGGAGACGATCTCGCCGCGGTTCAGGTAGGTCTCGAAACGCCTGCGTGCGAGCGGACCGCGAGCTGAACGCCCTGGCGTTGCGGCAGCTCGACTCCAGGTTGACACCGGGTGACCTCAGATCGCTATTGAATCTGCGGGATTTGGGGGAGTTGTTGGCTCTCCGACGAAGGATGGGCCGACCCGCTACCGTTCTGGACACACCAAATCTTCGGGAGGTACGCATGTCGCAGGTTGTCGACTTCGAGAAGGTGTCCACCGCGGGGCTGGAATCGTCCCCGTTCCCGGAAGCCTTCGCCGGGCTACGGGCCAACGAGGCGCGCTACTTCAAGAACAAGTATGACCATGTTTTCACGGTCGATCCTGCGGACGAGGCGACGGAGGCCATCGACTGGGTGAGCCGCATCCTCAAGGACGACCGCGACCTCGTGATCTCGGCCCGCCCGCTCGAGGCGACGTCCTTCGAGGTCGACGGGATCAAGATGGCCTACGTCTTCTACGAATCCGGCCTGTCCATCAACGTGATGTACGGCCTGGCGGACGGCGGAAAGCGCGCGGTCGGGTTCAAGCTGTCCGAAGGTATGGAGGTTCCCGAAGAACTGGCGGACCGGTTCAAGTTCGCGCGGCAGAAGTCGAAACTGGCCGGCACCATCCGGGGCTCGTTCTTCGTGATCAAGGGCGAGTACTAGATCGCTGGTTGATGGCGCCGTTCGCGGCATGCGGTCCTTTCGGGAGGCCGACCCACCGCGCCGGCGAAGAACTCAGCGGGCGCTCGCAAGCCGCATCGCCAGGGTCGGAACCACGATCGCCGCGGCGACGGTGTGCAGCGTGATCAGGGTGGCGGCAGAGGCGGCATCGAATCCGAACGTGAGATCCGGGACGAAGGACAGCGCGGTCAGAACGACCGCTGTCCGCACGAAGGTGGCGCGCGGCCGACGCGCCTTGCGCGCCAGGATGGCGGCGAGGGCGACGCCGACGAGCGAGAAGATCAGGGTCAGTTGCGCGAACCCGGCGATCGGGATGCTCGCGCCCGTGTGGTCGGCGAACGAGACCCCGGCGGCCGAGGCGATGGCCGCGAGGGCGGTCGTGGCGACCGAGGCCAGGACGGCGGCCGCGACTCCGTGCTTCCACAGCGGCTGCCGCTCGGCCGTCGGGGCGTTGGGGGCCATGCTGGTGGGGATCTGGGTGGTGGACATGTCGAGCTCCGTTTCCTCGCCGGGCGCCGGCTGCGACCCGCTCATACTCTCACTACGAACGGCCGGGTACGGATCCGACAGGTCCCGTGAAAAGATGCCCACCTCGGGTCAGCTGCTCACACAGTGCCCAGGTGTGCGTCGATGTCCGTGGAGCCGTCGCCTGCGGAACCCGATCGCAAGACATTCTGTGGCAGGTTGTCGTATCGGCAGGATGCCGTTCGTAGTGAAGTAGAAGGCGGTCATCGAGACTGCCCGGAGCTGAGGAGAAGTGGATGACGCACTACATGTTGACCGTGCATGGTCCCGCCGAGAGGAACGAGTTCGGCAACTACGGCTCCAAGGAGGCGATGGAGCAGGCATTCGCCGCGACTGGCGCCTTCAATGACCAGCTTCGCGCCGATGGTTACTGGGTCTTCGCCGGCGGCCTTCAGTCAGCATCGACCGCGACCGTCGTCGACGGCCAGGGCGACACGCCGGTGCTGGTCGACGGTCCGTACCTCGAGACCAAGGAAGTCATCGGAGGTTTCTGGGTGATCGACGCGCCCGACCTCGACGTGGCGCTCAAGCTTGCGGCCGAGGGGTCCAAGGCGTGCCGGGGCAAGGTGGAGGTCCGCCCGTTCGACGGCCTCGCCTGAACCGCCAGCCAGTGATCAGCGGCGGGTGGCGATGAGTATCTCGGTGTCGCCCGGCCAGTCCCAGAACTGTCCGGTCGGCGAGTGACGCTCGAGTAGCTCGCGAAGTGCGGCGCTGAACTCCGCCAGGCGTGGACCGAACAGGTGCGGGGCGGCATAGGACATGGACAGGCAGCCAGCGAGGACACCCTCGCCATCGCGAATGATGTCTGGCCGGCCCGGGGCGAACACGGTGCGGGTGGCGCCGAACGAGGTGCGCTTCAGGGTGTGCTCGAACCGCTCGACGCTGTAGTCGGCGACGAGCCGGTTGCCCGAGCGCAATTCCGAGTTGAGAAAGGTCGTGATCAGCTCGCGGATCTGATCATGCGGGATCGGAACCGTGCCGACCGGCGCTGGCGGTGCCGACCTGCTCGGATCATGGCTGATCAGGACCAGCGACCCGCCCGGCTGGAGCAGCCGATAGACGGCCTCGGCCACCACGAGCCGGTTCGTACGGTGAAACGACTGCCCGAAGGTAACCACCCGCACCGGGCTCAGCCCGAGTTCGGGCAGGTCCTCCGCGGTCGCCTGGACAAGATCGACCGAGTGCAAACCTGCGGCCGCCACCTGCGGGCGGGCTTCGGCGAGCATGCCGGGGTCGGGCTCCACCAGCGTGACCTGGCCGAACAACCGGGCCAGTTGCACTCCCACGGTCCCCGGCCCACAGCCGACGTCCACCAGCCGGCCGGTCCCGTCCAGACCCAGTTCGTCAGCGAGAACGCTCGCGAGATCGGCCGAATAGCCGGGCCGCCCGCGCAGATAGTACGGAGCCGCCCCGAGGTACTGCGTCCGGTCGTACTCCACCCCGCCATGCTCGCATCCGCCCGGATCCACCAACAACCCGAGCGCAGCTACGAGAGTTCGCAGTCGGAGCAGACCCCACGGTCGACACCCTGCGCTTTCAGAGCAAGCCGGCCGTCACGATGCCTCGTCCGTCGTCCAGTGTTTCTTCATTCCCCTGGCTCGGATCCGACGCGCCGCTCGTCCCCAACCGGTCGCGGTGCCGTAGCTGCCGGAGAATACGAACAGCTGCGCGGCAGAGCCGTCCTTGAACGTCTTGTCGTACTTGTCATAGAAGTGGTCCCTGATCCGGTCAGACACCCGGGACTCGTCCTCGTCCCCGGCCCGATCGACGAAACCAGCCGCCAGGAACGACGTGATCGCTGTCGCGAGGGCGCCGATGGTCTCCTTCGTCGCCGCCGGAGTTCCATCTGGAACCGTCACGGTCACGATAATGGCCGCTGCGGCGGCTACGGCTGCGAGCACCATCGGGATGACGATCCACCACTCCATCAGCGTGATCGCGAGCAACGGTCGCCTCGCTGGTGCGACCCGGCCCGCGAAGTCGAGCAGCAGGCCGACGGTCACCGCCCCGATCGCGACCAGGGCGACCGTCCACCGCGTGCCGCCGAACCACAGCGACGCCCACCATGCCCCGACCAGAGCAGCGAACAGCGCCCGCAACGGAGCAGCGAGGCCCTTGAACGCGTCCCGCAACGCCGACAGCATTCGACTGGCCCTGCTAGGTCAGAAAGCTGTGCGATGGGGAGTGGGTGCATTCGTAGTGCAGCCCGGTGGAGTCCCCGATCTGCACGATGGGCGCGAACGGTTTGGCGAGCCGGCATTCGCTGGTGGGCGCGATCAGCTCACGCTCCGCCAGATCGAGGGCATGCAGGACTGCCGGCAGTTCGTCGAACCGCTCCCCGTCGGCGAGGTGGCCCCGTGCGAGTCGAACCGCGCTGACCGCGTCGATCCGGGACTGGGCTCGCTCTGCCAGAACGTCGCCAACCTCGTCGGTCATGGCAGACCCCCTTCGACGGTGTGCGCCATCATCGTCAGCCCGTCGCCCGCCGTCAACCACCGGAAATGTCCTGTCGATCAGGGCCTCGCCCCGTCCGGACGTCCGGTGCAGCACCCGGCCGGCGCGGGTCTGCTTCGTCGCGAGGGCCTTCGGCAAGGTCCGGCACGACCCGCGGGCGCAACCGGGACGCGGTCTGCCTCGTTGGTCAGTCGAGCGCGGTTGCAGAGCGCGGCCGTCATCGCCTGACCGAGGGAGTTCGTCTTGCGCCGACTCGCATGCGCCATCGCCGCCCTGTCCGTACTGGGCACCATCGCGTTCGCCGCGCCGACCGGGGCGACCACCGGCCCGCTGCGCTACGTCGCGCTGGGTGATTCCTACAGCGCGGCGTCGGGCAACCTGCCGCCCGATCTCACCGCGGCGCCGCAATGCCTGCGTTCCACGGTCAACTACCCGCACGTCATCGCCGCTCGAATCGGCGCCCGGCTCACCGACGTCACCTGCGGCGCGGCCGAGACCAACCACTACGCCACCGCGCAGTATCCCGGTGTCGCGCCCCAGCTCAACGCGCTGCAGGCCGGCACCCAACTGGTCACGATGACCATCGGTGGCAACGACAGCAGCGTGTTCATCAACTCGATCCTGGACTGCGGGGCCGCCGGAGTCACCACCCTCGGGCAAGGCAGTCCGTGCAAGAACAAGTACGGCTCGTCGTTCCAGAACACCATTACGACCACAACCTATCCCGCGCTGGTCAACGCGCTGAACTCGGTGCGATCCGCAGCTCCGAACGCCAGGATCGCCATCCTCGGCTACCCGTGGATCCTGCCCGCCAGCGGCGGCTGCTTTCCGCAGATGCCCGTCGCGTCCGGCGATGTGCCCTACCTGCATGGCATCCAGGCAAGCCTGAACGACGCGGTTCGTCGCGCCGCCGCCGCGACCGGTGCCAGCTACATCGACTTCAGCACCACCTCGCAGGGCCACGACGCCTGCCAGCCGATCGGCACCCGTTGGATCGAGCCGGTGCTGTTCGGCACCAACCCGGTCATCGTGCACCCGAACGCCCTCGGCGAGGCGGCGATGGCCAGCCAGACGATCGCCGACCTGCAGCTGGGCTGAGCAGGCCACCCTGTCGGAGCACTCGCCTAACCTGCACTCGTGACCGTGCATGAGCTATCGCGAGCCGAGGCGCGCCGCATCGCCGTGCGAGCGCAGCTGCTGGACAGCCCGAAACCCATCGACCTGCTCGACGTGCTGCGGCAGCTGACGCTGCTACAGAGCGATGCCACCGCCACGGTCGCGCCGAATGCAGACCTGGTGTTGTGGAGCCGGCTGGGCTCGTCCTACTCGCCGGGCGAGCTGACCGAAGCCGTCCGGGACGCGACCCTGGTCGAGTTGCGCGGCATGATCCGGCCCGGCGAGGATCTCGCGCTGTACCGGGCCGAGATGGCAGCGTGGCCCGGCTCCGGTGAGGTGGCCGGCTGGCGCGCCCAGCAGGGCGACTGGGTCGAGGCGAACGAGGCGTGCCGGCTGGACGTTCTCGAACGGCTCGACGCCGAGGGCCCACTGACCTCGCGCGAGCTGCCGGACAGCTGCACCGTGCCATGGCGATCCAGCGGCTGGAACAACAACCGCAACGTGGCGATGATGCTGGAATTCATGGAGTTGCGAGGCGAGGTCGCCACCGCCGGCCGGCATGGCCGCGACCGGTTGTGGGACCTGGCGAGCCGGATCTACCCGGACAGCGACGTCGTCGCCGCACCGGAGGCGCTGCGGCTGCGCAACGAGCGCCGGTTGCGGTCGCTGGGCATCGCCCGGGCGCAGGGACCCGAGTGTCCGGTCGAACCGATGGACGTGGGCGAGGTCGGCGAGCCGGCCGTGGTCGAGGGGGTCAAGGGCCGCTGGTGGGTCGACCCGGCGCAACTGGGTCGCCGGTTCGCCGGCCGCGCCGCGCTGCTGTCGCCGCTCGATCGCCTGGTCTATGACCGCAAACGGATGACCGAGCTCTTCGAGTTCGACTACCAACTGGAGATGTACAAACCAGTCGCCAAGCGACGGTGGGGCTACTTCGCGCTGCCGATCCTGTACGGCGACCGGCTGGTCGGCAAGGTCGATGCCACCGCCGACCGGGCCCACGAGGTGCTGCGGGTCGACGCGATCCACCGGGACGTGCCCTTCACCAAAACCATGACCGTTGCGGTGGACCGCGAGATCAGGGACCTGGCCAGCTGGCTCGACCTGGAACTCATGGTGGTCGCCTGAACCAGCATCGTGGAAGGCACGAGGACAATCTGGGGATGAAGCTGACCGCCGTTGAGCGTCGCAAGCTCTTCGCCATGCCCAACCCGGTTACGATCACCGGGCGTACGTCGAGCATCACAAACTCCTTTGTCAACTCGATCATTCCTGTTGTTGAACCAACCGATGCGGAAATCGAGAATGCGCTTGATATCTTGGGCATGCAAGATCAGATGTGCTGCGCCTACTGCGGCGATCAACACACGGAATGGGATCACCTCAGGCCGCTGGTAGTCGACAAGATGCCTACTGGGTACATCTCTGAAATCCACAACCTGGTGCCGTCGTGCGGAAAGTGCAACCAGTCCAAAGGTAATAAGGACTGGTATCCGTGGATGTTTGGTCGTGCCCGCCTATCCCCCGCCAGCCGCGGCATCACCGGATTCGCTGCCAGAGCAGAGCGTCTCAAAGCCTACGAGGCCTGGGCCGAGCCAATCAAGATTAACTTTGAAGGACTCGTCGGTAGCGATATCTGGAACACCCACTGGTCGAACCACCGCCACTTGATAGCGCTCATGCGTGACGCACAAGATGTCGCATCTCAGATCCGTGAAAAGGTCCGTTGTACCTACCTCGAAAAGGATCCCACCAGACCATAGGAGCGCCGCAGATCCAATACCGGCTCGTCCGCGGATCCCACACGGTAGCAAGTCCGGTGTGTGCGAGCCGATCTACGAGCAACTGTCGTTCGAAGGCGTGTTCGATCAGGATGTCACTCTCTCAGCCCGCGGCCCGGTCCTGTCGTAAACGTTTCGGGCACACGAATCGGACGGCCGCCAACGTATGAGACGACGGGTCAGGGGCGGCCGCGCAGCACCGCAACGCCGGGGCCGGACAGGTCATCGAGCGCGGCCCGGCGCCCGGCGGTCACCATCAGCAGCGAGATCGCGGGGCCTTCGACAGCGGGGCCCGTGCCGAGGACGAAGTCGGTGTCGCTGGCCCGCAGCATGATGCCGGCGAGCCGGCGCTTGGACCCGAGCAGTGCGTTGAGCTTGGCGTAGAAGCCGATCACCCGGGTGACGGCGGGCAGCGGGTAGTCATGGGCGATGCCGAGCGGCCGGCGGATGTCCTCGCCGTGCACGAACGCCTCACCCAACCAGGTCGTGGGTGGTGCCGGCGGCGAGCTCGTCCGATGCTGCACGGCCCGGAACTCGGCCAGCGTCGCCTCCGGACCGCCAGCGCCCTCGACCGCCACCAGCGTGCCCATGTAACGGTGAAAGTCGAATCCGACCCGGGCCAGGCCGGGCACGAACTTCACCGGGGTCATCTTGGCCGCCGCGAGCAGATGGGCCAGCACCTCGTGGACGTCCCACCCGCTCGACAGCGAACGGGTGTGCCACTGCTGATCGTTCAGGCCGGTCAGGTCATCGGCGAGAGCCAGCCGCTCGGCGTGGATGGTGGGCCAGATGCTGTCGGCCATCGATCCTCACATCCCTGTCGCCAGCCGGCAGACAAGCCAACCTGCCAGACCGACCTGCCAGCCACCCGGGCCGCCCGGCCTTTTCGAGGTTGCTGCCGGTGCAGTATTACCGCTGAGCCACCTGATCGTCCAGCGGGTCGCCCGAGCCCGGCGGGACGTCAGGACCCGGCCGTTGCCAGCTGCCGCAGGCACCGCGCCCGTTCGGCAAGGGTGTCGGCATCGGCCGGATCGAGCTCCACCGCCCGGTTCAGGTCGGCCAGCGCATCGTCCCACCGGCCGGCGGCCAGGAACGCCGCCGCCCGGTTGTAGCGCAGCGCGGCCGAATCACCAATCTCCAGCGCGCGCTCCAGATCCTCGATCGCCGCGGCCAGGTCGCCCCGCTCGAAAGCCACCGAGGCCCGACCGGCCCAGGCCGCCTGCAGCCCCGGATCGGCCGCGATTGCAGTGTCATAGGCGGTCGCGGCAGCCGCCAGGTCGCCGGCGGCAGCGTCCAGCTGGCCGCGGATGCTGAGCAGGTGCGGGTTCGCGGGCTCGATCGCCAGGCCGGTCTCGACATCGCGCCGGGCGGCCTGATCCTGGCCCAGCTCGGCGAGCAGGCCGGCCCGGTTGATCAGCGCCGCGATGAAGGTCGGGCTGAGTTCCAGGGTGTAATCGAAGTCGGCCAGCGCGCCTTCGAGGTCGCCGAGGCCGGCCCGGATGTCACCGCGGTTGTAGTACGCCTCGGGCAGCGGCGGCGACAGCCGGATCGCGGTCTCGTAGTCGGCGATCGACTCCTCGTCACGGCCGAGCCGGTGCAGCAGGCCGGCCCGGTCGAAGTGGTAGGGCGCGTAGTTCGGATCCTGGGCGATCGCGGCGTCGAAATCGGTGATGGCGGCCTCCAGGTTGCCGGCCGCCGCCCGCACCTGGCCGCTGTTGTGCTGCAGCACCGAGCGATGCAGCAGGTGCTCGTCCTCGCGCAGCTCGGCCTCCAGCCGGATCGAGCCGGCCTCCACCAACCGCAGCGCCTCGGCGGAGTTGCCCAGGTGGGACTCGATGAGCGCCAGGCCATTCTGCATGAACACCGTGTGGAAGGCACGTTCGGCCGGCCGGGTATAGGTGACCCCGAAGGCGATCGCCTGGTTGATCCAGGCCTTGGCCTTGAGGTGGTCGATCCGGGCCGGCTCGTGGTGGCGGGTGTAGAGCATCGCGGTGCTGTAGGCCGCCATCATGTGCATCTCGGGCTCGGTGGTGTGCAGCCGCGCCTCGTTGTAGAGCTCTTCCACCTCACCGGCCCGGCCGATCAGGATCAGCGCCAGCGCCAACCGGGCGGTGACCAGGTGGCAGAGCTTGGGCCGGTCCCAGTCGACCAGCGGTCGGGCCCGGACGGCGAAGTCGGCAGTCGCGTGGTAGTAGCCCATCAGGCTGGTGTAGTTGATCGCGAACCGCAGCGCCTCAACACCTACCTCGGTCGGATCGCTGCCGTGCTCGCGGTGGAACGGGATGGCTCCGAGCCGCAGCGAAGTCTCCTCGCGCGCAGCCAGCTGGTCGGCCCGCAGGTCGTGCAACCGGGCCCGGGTCGCCGGGTCCAGGCCGTGATAGGCCTGGCTCAGCGCGGGGTCCTCGGCCAGGCACTCGCTGGCCACGTAGTCGGCGGCCAACTGTTCGACCGGGCCGACGGCGGACCCGCCGGCCGGACCGCCGGCCGGGACGTCATGGCGGGTCGGGTAGCGGGCCATCGCCTCGGCCAGTGGATCGGCTAGCTCGTCGCTGCTGCCGCACAGCACCAGGGTGAGCAGTCGCGGGTCCAGCCGGCGCAGCAGGATCGCCAGCAACTCGGCGTCGGTCGGATCGGCCTGGTCCACGTTCTCCACGACCAGGCAGTGGCCACCGGCCGGCCCGCCCAGGTAGTCCCGGAGGAACTCGGTCAGGCCGTGCGCGAGCTGCGCGCTGCGATCGGCCGGGTAGAACCGGGTGCGCTCGGCGACCGTCGCCGCCGAGGTGAGCGTCTCGCGGGCCATCGGCATCACCGCGCGCAGCTCCGGCGCCGCCGCCAGGATCTCGATGTCGTAGCGGCCCGGCAACTCCGGTCGCTCGGCCAGCACCCGGGGCACCAGCGTGCGCAGCAGCGTCCCGGCCGCGGTGTAGGGCCCGCGCAGCCGACGGTGCGCGTCGACCGCGGGGACGAGCGCCGGCGGCAGTGCCAGCTGCCCACTGAGCTGCTCGCGATCGAGCCGGGAGCCGCCGGTAACCCAGTGGTGGTGCGGTCGAGTCATGGTGTTCTCCTGGAATCAGTGGATAACGTGGACGGAGGTCCGGCGCTGACGGCGTTCGCGCAGCACGATGAAGCTGACGATGATCAGCTGGGCCACCGTCAGCAGCAGGAAGGTCGCCGAATCGGCGATCGAACTCCAGCTGACCTGCTGACCCCGCACCAGCCGATTGGCCGCGTCGCCGAACAGCCGGCGCAGCACCGGCAGCGCCGCCAGCAGGAACGAGCCCAGCAGTGCCAGGTAACCGGCGATCAGCAGCCAGCAGTACCAGCGCGCGACAGCCCGATCGCGCGGATGCCAGCGTGACTCGTCGTGCAACCGGTGCCGCCGGCCGAGTAGCCGGTTGACCCGGTTGGCGATCAGCCGGCTGGCGGTTGTCTGAAGATCTACGCAGCCCAGCACCGTCACCACCAGCTGGTAGAGATCGGTCTGCAGGAAGAAGTAGAACTGCCAGACGAATCGCAGCAGGGTCAGAAAGGCCAGCGCCAGGCAGAGCTGACCGGCTAGCGGCTGCGAGCCGTCCGGGTGCCGCAGGCCCGCCGCCGCCAGGGTCAGCACCGCCATCGTCAGCAGATCGGCGAACATGCCGGCCAGGATCGGCAGATAGCGCTGTCGCCGCGGCACCACCACCAGGCCGTCCAGGGTGGTCTCGATAACCAGGAAGTACAGCCGGCGGCTGATCCGCAACCGCGACTGCAGCCCGAGCCGGCGACCGGCCAGAGCGTGAAAGGATTCGTGCAGCAGGACGAACGGCAGCTGGCCGAACACCCCCAGGCCCATGATGACCGTTGCGTACCGGGTGAAGAGCAGGTGGTGGGTGCGGGGCAACAGGTCGGGGTGGCGAGCCATCGCGGCGACCCAGACCAGCAGCAGGACGGCGTAGCAGAACCAGGCCGACCGGGAGAACGTCCAGACCCCCAGCCGCTGCCACCGTGGCTGTCTGACACCTGTTCCGACATCAGCCAGACTGGAAATACCACCCGCTTCGGCGCCCTGCGGGCCGCGGGTGAAGCCGAGTTCGTCCATCGCGGCAAGGAACTCCGCCACGTCCACCGGTTCGCCGTAGGCCTGGGCGTACCAGTCGGCGGCCTGGCGTGGCGAGCAGCCGCGCTCCAACTCGCGCAGCAGCGCCGCGCCGTCGGCCGGCAGCACGCAGTAGGAGTCGGTGTCCGGCCGGCCGACCGTGACGTCCTCGCCCTCGTCCAGAAACACCAGGGCATGCAACGCAACCGGGCGGTCCAGGTCGGTGCGACCGTCGGTGTCGGCAGGTGGAGCAGTCACCGGACTCCTGATCTGAGCGGGCCGCAGATCCATCGTAGACAGCTGGCCAGGGCATTTGCCGAGGCTGCCCGGGGGCGCCGGGCCGCCTCGCGCTATGAACCTGATCTCACGCGTTGACGAGGCACGGCGGCCAGTAGGCAGGCGAGCTGGTCAGGCGGACGGAGCCCGGCTTGCGGACAGCGATCTTCTTCATGGAGTGACACCTCCTCTCGGGGTTTCGACTCGCGGGCAAGGGATGGTCGAACCAACGCCAGGTACCGACCACCGAGGTGATCAGCGCGCTCCAGCCGCCGGTCCGTAAGGAGGAAACCGGGCTTCCGTACATGTTTGCGCATACATGCGATTAATAGACCCTGTAAGATGATTCATACCTTGATGACCGTTGCCGACGGCGCGGACGCCGTGTGACACTGGGTGGCCTCACGGGATCAGAAAGTCGCATGGCTGGAGATGCCGGTGTCTGTTCAGATTCTCGGACCGGTGCAGGTATTGCGTGGCGACGAGCTGCGAGTGCCCTCGCCCAGACTTGCCCGGCTGCTACTGGGATCGTTGGCATTGCGGGCCAACCGGACCGTGAGCGTCGCCTGGGTCAAGGACGCACTGTGGAGCGACCGGCCGCCGAAGTCCGCCGCGGCGAACCTGCGCGGCTACCTGGCCGGCCTGCGCCGGTTGTTGCCGCCGGCCCGGTCGAGCGGGCTGAGCATCGACAGCGGGCCGGCGGGCTACTGCCTGCACGCCGAGCCCGACGCGCTGGACGCCCTGCTGTTCGACTGTCTGCTGTCCGACGGCCGCCGGCTGTTGCTGGACGGCGAGTACCCGGCCGCTGCCGAGCGGCTCACCCGGGCCCTGGCGTTGTGGCGTGGACCGGTGCTCGACGGCATCACGGTGCCGGAGTCACTGCAGCCCGACGTGCACGTGCTGGAAATCAAGCGACAGGACGCGATCGAGGACTGCGTCCAGGCCAGGCTGTCGCTCGGGCAGCACCGGGAGCTGGTCTCCGAGCTCACGATGCTGGTCGCCCAGGGGCCGCTGCGGGAGCGGCTCTGCGGCCAGTTGATGCTCGCGCTGTGCCGCAGCGGCCGGCAGGTCGAGGCGCTCGCCGCCTACCAGGCTTTGCGCAAGCGCCTGGACGACGAACTCGGGGTGCTGCCGGCGGCCGAGATCCAGGCGCTCTACCGCCGGGTGCTGCGGGCCGACCCGGACCTGCAGGTGATCACGCCGCTGCGTCGGGCAGATCGCAGCCGACTGGTGCCGCTCTAGCCTCGGCGGCCGGCCGGTGTCGCTCTAGCTATCAGACACCCGAGCTGGCCAGGCCGGACCGCCGGCCGCGCAGCAGCACCAGGGCCAGCGCGGCACCGCCCAGCAGGATGCCGAGCACGCCGAGCACCACCGCGGTGGTGGCCTTGCCGTCCCCGCCGGACGCCGTCGCCACCGCCGGCGCTGTCGTCGATGCCGTGACCGGGGCCGATCCGGCCGGCTTGGCGGCAGCCAGGGTCAGCGTGGGCGCCGGGTGATCGGGCTCCACGGTGCTGCCGGGGGCGGCCACGTCGATCCAGGACACCACCGACTTGTCGCTGTAGGTCTGGATGGCCTTGAAGGTCAGGCTGCTCACGTCGTCCGGCAGCGCGCCGCCGATGATGCTGAACTGGCCGAAATAGCCGGACTTGATGCCCTGGCCGGCCTGTGCCGTCCAGTCGATCTCTGACACCACCTCGGTGATGTCGCCGTCGTCGGTCTTGATCGGCGTGCTCAGCTTCGTGGTGGTGATGGTCGAGGTCCACCCCGGCAGCGGCGCCACCAGCACCCCGGCGATCGGGTGGTCGGTCGGCAACTGGACCTTCAACCCGACCGTGCTGGCCGCATCGCTCTCGTCCGGCACCCGGAAGGTGATGGCCGCATCGCTGGCGCCGACGCTCGCGCCGGGCGCGGCCACGGTGACGTGGGCCGAGGCGGCACCGGCGCTCAGCAGACCCGACAGGCCGACGGCGCCGCTCAGCGTGAGGACGGCAACCCCGCGACGTAGCTTCGACAAGATCTCATCTCCCGGTCCGGGGCCGGCGGGCGCGGCCACTGGACAGATGGTCTGCCGTGGGTCGCTCCCGGTTCCGCCAGGTGGTCCGGATCACAGTCGGCCGGGGTGGCGCGCCCCGAGGGGCGGGGCGCCACCACCACCCCCCGCCGACCAGGTTCCAGGAATCACCCGCCACCACGAAATAGACAAACATCTCTG
>JBPCPA010000293.1:0-35142 GCA_050999655.1 Jatrophihabitans sp. | reverse complement strand
GCACGCGGAGGCTGGTGCGGTGCTGCGCCGGGTTGGGGTCGGGTTGAGTGGGGTGCTGGCCACCGGGCAGGTCGCCCCGCGCCACCGGCGTGCCGAACTCGACACCGAGCTGCGGGCCAGGGCTGAGCTGTCCGATCAGGAGCTGGATGCAGCCCGGCGCGACGCTGCAAGCACCGTGCAGCAGGCCCGGGCCGAAGCCGACCGGCTGCTGGCCGAAGCCCAGTCCGACGCCGAGCTCAAGCAGCAGCGCGCCCAGCGCCGGCTGGCCGAGGCAGAGTCCGGCGCCCAAGCGGTCCGCGAGCAGGTGGCCGAGCAGCTGGGCCACACCCAGCGCGAGATGCACCAGCTTCGCCGAACCGGCCGCGCGCAGGCCACCGAGCTGGTCGCCAGCGCCCGCGCAGAGGCCGAGCAGCTGCGCGAGCAGGCCGACCAGCTGCTGATCGAGGCGCGTAGCGAGGTCGCCGCGCTGGGGCAGCGCCGTAACGCCATCGCCGCCGAACTCGGCCAGCTGTCCGGGATCATCGAGGCACTGGCCGTTCCCGAAGGCCGGCCGGCCGAGGCAGACCGCACCGAGCCGCAGTTGCCGGACCGCGGCACCAGCGAAGCTGGCGATACCCGAGCTACCGAGACCCGGGCTATCGAGACCGGAGCTATCGAGACCGGAGCAACCGAGTCCATCACCACCGAGACCACCGCCGACAATCCAGCCACCCACCAGACCGATCACACCGACACCGACACCGACACCGACGACAGCTTCCTACTCGACGAGATGATGAGAGCCGAATGAGCGACACCACTACCCCGTTCCGTACCGTCATGCGTGGCTACGAGCCGGCCCAGGTAGATCGGCGGCTGACCGAGCTGGCCGCCGCACTGCACGCCGCCCAGCAGGAATCGGCCGCCCAGGCCCGCCGAGCCGAGCAGCTGGCGGCCTCCGAGGCCGCCGCGCGGCAGGCCGCGGCCAGGGCCAGCGCCAAGCCGGCCGAGCCGAGCTTCAACAATTTCGGTGAGCGGATCGGCCAGATCCTCACCCTGGCCAACGATGAGGCCCAGCAGATCCGGTCCTCGGCCGCCGCCGAGGTGCGCAAGCAACTGTCTGACATCGAGGCCAACACCGGCAAGACCAGGTCCGACGCCGACCGCTACGCCACCCAGGCCCGGATCGGCGCCGAGCGGGAGGCCGCCCGGATCGTGGAGGACGCCAAGCGGGCAGCCGACCAGTTGCTGGACGAGGCCAACCGGCAGGCCGTCACCCGCCACGAGGAGTCCGAAGCGGTCTATGAGCAGCAGCGTGCCCAGTCCGCCCAGGCGGCCAGCGACTTCGAGCAGACCCTGGCCGAGCGACGCAACAAGGCCGAGCACGATTTTCAGCTGCGCACCGCAGCTGCCGAGCAGCAGCTCAAGACCGCCCAGCAGCACGTCGAGCAGCTGCGTGCCGACACCGAGCGGGCCACCGCCGAGGCCGCCCGCAAGGCCGCCCGGCTCACCGCCGAGTCCGAGCAGAAGGCCGAGCAGATCGTGGCCGAGGCGGTCGCCCGGGCCGACCGGATCCGGTCGGAGTCCGAGCGCGAACTGACCGCCGCGACCCAACGCCGGGACAGCATCAATGCCCAGCTCGCCAACGTTCGCCAGATGCTGGCGACCCTGTCCGGTGGCGCCCCGGCGCACCTGCCGGCCGAGCAGTCGGTGGCCAGCAAGCAGGCCCACAGCTCGGATTCGGCCGACTCCGCGGCTTCGGCGTCAGCCACCAAGGCCGCCGGGAACGGCCGGCCCGACGCCGCGCAACCGGCCACAGCGCAATCCGACGGCAATCAGGCCAAAGGCAGTCAGTCCGACGACAATCAGGCCGACGGCAATCAGGCCGACGGCACAGAATCCCAGGCTCGGTCCGAAGGCACACGCTCCGAGGGCGGTCAGTCCGAAGCTCAGGAGACCGGCCAGGCCGCCGTTGCGCAGGTCAAGGCCACCGGCCAGCCGCGCGCCTGAGCTGCGGCCGGTGGACCGGCCGTCCCGGAGCACCGACAAGCTGCCCGATCGGGCCGGACGGGTCGGGCCCTACTGGCCGTCCTGCGAACGGTAGGGCTGATACTGCCCGCGCCGGGTGGTGTCGGACTCGATCAGCCGGTTCAGGGTCTGCTGCATGCCGTTGGCGTGCGGAATGTTGACCAGCGTTTCCTGGCCGTTCTCACCGGCCGACTCGATGTGCAGGGTGCCCGCGGCAAAGACCCGGTCGAGCAGGCTCTGCTCGTAGGCCACATCGCTGATCCGGCCGAGGGTGATATCGCGGCCCACGTGCTTGAGCACCCCGCGCCTTATCAGCACCCGGTGGGTGGTGAAGACGTAGTGCGTCGAGCGCCACCGGATCAGCGGGCTCACAGTCAGCCACACCAGCAGCAACAACGCCACCACGATGATCAGCAGCAACAGCACCTGGTCCGCGCCGTGATGGGAGGACGAGTCGGGCAACAAGGCGATCCCGATGCCGGATAGCGCGCAGATCACGATGAAGGCGCCGACGGCCGGGATCAGCGTCAGCCAGTGCGGGTGCAGATGTTCGACGATCTCTTCGTCGGGGGCCATCAGCTTCTCTGGATAGGGCATCCGCGCACTCCTCACCGCTGAGCACCGGAGGCCGGCCGATCCGGCACCGAAAAGGGGCTGGCCTACGTTAGCGAGAAATCGGCCGGACGTGGGTCACATCGCCGACCGCGATCGCAAGCCGATCACTGCGGTCCTCCGGCGCCAGCAGCAGCCGGCCGGCCGGATCGATGCCCACTGCCTGGCCCCGCACGCTGCGGCCGGGCAGTTGCGCCGACACCAGCTGGCCCAGGGTGGCGCACGAAGCCCGGTAGCCGGCGGCCAGCCCGCAGGCCTCGGCATCGCCGTGGGCCGCCTGCCAGCTGTCGAACAGGCCCGCGAACGCGGTCAGAAATCCGGTCAGCAGCGCCGTCCTGTCCCGGTGCCGGTAACCCTGCAGCGCCAGCGAGGTGGCCGTCGGAACGGGTAGCTCGGCAGCGGTCGTCGAGACGTTCAGGCCGACCCCGATGACCACCGCGCCAGCCTCGGCCTGGGCCAGGATGCCGGCCACCTTGCCGCCGGCCGGCCCCAGCAACAGATCGTTCGGCCACTTCAACCGGGCGTCCGGACCCAAGGTCTGGCCCAGCGCCAGCCCGGTCAGCAACGGTAGCCAGCCCCAATCGGCCACCGGCACGGTCGGCCGGACCAGCAGCGAGAAGGTCAACCCGGCGCCGGCCGGCGACACCCAACTGCGCTGCAACCGGCCACGACCCCCGGTCTGCAACTCGGCCAGCAGCACCGTGCGCTCCGGCGCGCCGGTCGCCGCGGCCGCGAGCAGGTCGGAGTTGGTCGAGCCGACGGTTGCGACCGTGGTCACCCGCCAGCCGCCGACCGCCCGCTCGGCGACCGCCGCGGCCGGTACCGGTGCCCGCTCCGGATCGTTCATGCCTCCATTGTGACCTCGCGAGGTGGGTCACTTCCGGCGCCCCGGCCCCGGCCGCCGGGCTAGGCTCACGGCCCATGAGCGCCGAGTCCGTCCCTACCCCGAACGCGCCCGATCCACACAGCACCGCCGGAAAGCTCGCCGAACTCGAGCGCCGCTACGACGAGGCGGTGCACGCCGGCTCGGCACGCGCGGTCGACAGGCTGCACGGCCTGGGCAAGCACACCGCCCGCGAGCGGGTGCAGATGCTGCTGGACGAGGATTCCTTCGTGGAGCTCGACGAACTGGCGCGCCACCGGTCCTCGATGTTCGGCCTGGACAGTAAGCGGCCATACGGTGACGGCGTGGTCACCGGTTACGGCACGGTGGACGGCCGGCCGGTCTGTGTCTTCAGCCAGGACGTCACGGTGTTCGGCGGCGCGCTCGGCGAGGTCTACGGCCAGAAGATCGTCAAGGTGCAGGACTTCGCGCTCAAGACCGGCTGCCCACTGATCGGCATCAACGAAGGCGGCGGCGCGCGCATCCAGGAGGGCGTGGTCTCGCTCGGCCTGTACGGCGAGATCTTCTACCGCAACGTGCAGGCTTCCGGCGTCATCCCGCAGATCTCGCTGATCATGGGCGCCGCGGCCGGCGGCCATGTCTACTCCCCGGCGCTGACCGACTTCGTGGTGATGGTCGACAAGACCTCGCAGATGTTCATCACCGGCCCGGACGTGATCAAGACCGTCACCGGCGAGGACGTCAGCATGGAGGATCTCGGCGGTGCCCGGGTGCACAACACCACGTCCGGCAACGCTCATTACCTCGGCACCGACGGGCAGGATGCGATCGACTACGTCAAGGCGCTGCTGTCCTACCTGCCCAGCAACAACCTCGACCTGCCACCGACCTTCGAGGCTGCGCACGAGCTCACGGTCACCGAGGACGACCTGTTCCTGGACACCTTCATGCCGGACTCTGCCAACCAGCCCTATGACATGCACACCGTCATCGAGCACCTGGTCGACGACGGCGAATTCCTCGAAGTGCACGCCCTGTTCGCGCCCAACATCATCTGCGGCTTCGCCCGGGTCGAGGGCACCCCGGTCGGCGTGGTGGGCAACCAGCCGATGCAGTTCGCCGGCTGCCTGGACATCGACGCCTCGGAGAAGGCAGCGCGGTTCGTCCGAACCTGCGACGCGTTCAACATCGCGGTCCTCACCCTGGTGGATGTGCCGGGCTTTCTGCCGGGCACCGACCAGGAATGGCAGGGCATCATTCGCCGCGGCGCGAAGCTGATCTACGCCTATGCCGAGGCGACGGTGCCCAAGATCACCGTGATCACCCGCAAGGCCTTCGGTGGCGCCTACGACGTGATGGGCTCCAAGCACCTGGGTGCCGACGTCAACCTGGCCTGGCCGACCGCCCAGATCGCGGTGATGGGCGCCCAGGGCGCGACGAACATCCTGTACCGCAAGGAACTCGGCACGCTGGCCGAAGATCCGGCCGGCCAGGAGGCGCGCCGGGCCGAACTGGTGGGCGAGTACGAGGACACCCTGGTCAACCCCTACATCGCGGCCGAGCGGGGCTACGTCGACACCGTCATCCCGCCGTCCCAGACCAGGGCGCTGGTGGTCAGATCGTTGCGGATCCTCAAGACCAAAAGGCAGAGCCAGCCGCCGAAGAAGCACGGGAACATGCCGCTGTGAGCGCGCCGTCCGAGCCTGCGACGCTGCGCATCGTGTCCGGCACACCCGACCCCGCCGAACTGGCCGCGCTGGCCACGGTGCTGGCTGCCCGGGCCGGCGCCGAGCCGGCCGATCCCGCCGAGCCGGCCGGCGGCTGGTCGGACCTGTCGCTACGGCTGCACCGAAGCCCGCCGGCCGGCCCCGGCGCCTGGCGCAACTCCGGCCGGTGGTGAGCAGGCTGCCCGACCGGTCCGGCGCGTTCTCGGCTCTGTAAGCCTCTTTTCGACGCCGATGTCCCAGACTGGATGTCGTGCCACTGCCGAAGCTCCTTCGCGACCGTCCACCGATCTGGCCGGAGTTCCATTCGCCGCTGCGTGGCGTCGCGACCACCGCCCGGATCGGCCGGGTGCTGGGTATCGCCTTCGGCATCTGCTTCGTCACCGGCCTGCTGAGCCACTACCAGTACGCGCCCTGGCGATGGCTGCCGATCCCGGCCGCGCCGTACTGGGGTTACCGATTGACCCAGGGGCTGCACGTGATCACCGGGATCGCCTGCATCCCGCTGCTGCTGCTGAAGCTGTGGTCGGTCTTTCACCGGCTGTTCGTCTGGCCGCCGGTGCGCTCGGTGGCACACTCGCTCGAACGTGGTTCGATCGCGATCCTGGTCGCCTCCTCGGGCTTTCAGCTGATCACCGGGTTGCTCAACATCTTCCAGTTCTATCCGTGGCCGTGGGGCTTCATCAAGGTGCACTACTGGATGTCCTGGATCATCATCGGCTCGCTATTGCTGCACATCGCCGTGCAGCTGCCTGCCATTCGCGAGGGCCTGGCCACCAAGGTGTGGCCCCGCCAGCCGGCCGCCGGGCTGTCCCGGCGCGGGTTGCTGATCGCCGGCGGGGCCGGGGTCGCGGTGGTCGCGGCCACCACCGTCGGGCAGGTGATACCGGCGCTGCAGCCGATCGCGCTGCTTGCCGCCCGGCAACCGAAGAAGGGCCCGCTCGGGGTGCCGGTGAACCGCACCGCGATGGCCGCCCAGGTGATGCAGAAAGCCCAGTCACCCCAGTACAAACTCACCGTGGACGGCCCGAAGCTGTTCGAGTTGAGCCTGGCCGAGGTGGAGGCGTTGCCGGCCGTGGGCACCGTGCTGCCGATCGCCTGCGTCGAGGGCTGGAGCATCCAGGCGCACTGGCGCGGCCCGCGGCTGCTCGACCTGGTGACGCGGGCCGGCGGTACCCGGACGTCGCGGATCGTCGTCCGGTCGTTGGAAAGCGATGGCGCCTACAACCAGTCGAGCCTGACCGGCAGCCAGCTGGAACAGGCCGTGCTGGCAACCCATCTCAACGGCCAGCGGCTCGACCTCGACCACGGCTACCCGCTGCGACTGATCGCCCCGGACCGGGCCGGCGTGCTGCAGACCAAGTGGTTGACCCGGATTGAGGTGCGCTGATGACCGAGTCACCTGCGGATGATTCGCGATCGACCCGGGTGCTGCGGGTGTCCCTCGGGGCGGTCGGCGTCGCCGCGATCGGCTACGGGGCGGTGCGCATCCTCACCGACGCCAAGGACACCAAGCCGCTGGCGCTGATCAAGTGGCTGATCGGTGCGCTGCTGGTCCACGACGTACTGATCGCGCCGGTGGTGATCGGGATCGGCTGGTTGCTGGCCCGCTACGTCCCGGACCGGGCCCGGGCCTTCGTGCAGGCCGGCCTGGTCACCGGTGGCCTGATCAGCGCGATCGGGGTGCTGCTGATCTGGCGGCAGGGCAAGACCAGCGCCAGGTCGCTGGCCCTGCTGCAGCAGAACTACCTGGGCAACCTGCTGCTGTTGCTGGCGATCGTCGCCGCCTGCTACCTGGCCTGCTACCTGATCTCGGTGTCGCGCTCGAACCGGACGAACACCCGGCCACCGGCAGACCAGTAGTCCGCCACCGCCAGACCGGCCAGCCGGCCATGGCTGATCAGGGCCGCCGATCCGACCACGGCCCACGGGAACTGCGGGCCCATCAGCTGGTTGTCGGTGCCGAAGCGGACGTCGAGCACCCGATCGACGTCCGGTTCCTCGGTGCTGGTCTCCACGATCACCGAACCGCCCGGCGCCATCAGGCCGGTCAACCGGGTGAGCAGGCCCGCGACGTCGCCGCCGATGCCGATGTTGCCGTCCAGCACCAGCACCGTTGGCCAGCGGCCCTCGCCGGGCACCCGCTCGAAAACGTTGCGGATCAGGGCCGGCGCGCCACGCTGCTGGGTGATGGCCACGGCCACGTCGGCAACGTCCACGCCCAGCGCCGGCAGCCCCGCCGCCGACAGGGCGTGCACGATCCGGCCGGGCCCGCAACCGACGTCCAGCACCGGCGGCACGCACAGGTCCAGCACCGTCCGGTCGACCGGATCGGCGTCGGCCAGATAGCGCTGGATGGCCAGCGGCAGCTCGGTGCCATCGGTGCTCACCAGGCTCAGCGAGCGGGAGTGGCGCAGTGCCCCCTCATACGGCGAAAGTCTCTCGGTCATCGTGACATCGCGCTGATCTGCTGCCAGCGCCGGGCGAAACTCGTCTGCGGTGCGGCCAGTGCCACCACCTCGGCATCGTCAGCGGTGTCGACGTCGGTGAGCTCCGCCAGCAGCTGCACCGACAAGCCCGCCGCGACCAGGCGCCGGTACTGCTCGGCGCCGGTGTGCTCGGTGGACATCGGCACCCCCTGGATGCACCGCCTGGCCAGCCGGGGGTCGGCGAACCCGATCGCCCAGTAGCCCCCGTCGGTGGCCACACCGAGGCAGGCGTCGAAGTCCGCCGGGTCGAAGGCCAGCAGGCCGGCGTGCAGCTGCGGGGTGTCCATGCCGACCAGCAGCGCCGGACCGTCCGGCAGCGCGTCGAAACCTGCCGACAACCGCTCGTCCAGGCCGCCTGCCACCTGGGCGATCACCGTCCAGCCGTCCGGCAGCCACCCGTCCGGCTGGCCATCGAGCAGGATGACCCTTTCCTGGCAGGGTAGTTCGGCCAGGGCTGCCAGGGTATCGGCCAGCGCGCAACCGGCCAGCTCGGCAGCTTCGACCGGGCTGCAGGCGCCGATCAGCCGGGTCTTGACCCGACCGGCCACCGGTTGCTTGGCAATCACCGCCACGGTACGGATCATCGAGCAAGTACCGCGGACATGTCCCGGACCGCCTGCATGGTGCCGCGCACCGTGCCGGTCACCTTGGAGCGTCCGGAGCGGGGCAGGTAGTCGATGTCGGTCTCGACGATCCGCCAGCCGGCCCGGGCCGCCAGCAGCACCGTCTCCAGCGGGTAGCCGCTGCGCCGATCCCGCTGTTCGAGCTCGATCAGCTGCTGTCGTCGCGCCACTCGCAGCGGGCCGATATCGTGCAGCACGGTGCCGGTGCCTCGCCGAATCCGCTGCGCCAGAAAGGCATTGGCCAACCTGGCATGCACCGGCCAGGCGCCGATGCTGCGCGGCCGGCGCCGTCCGACCACCAGGTCGGCCCGGCCGGCCAGAACCGGCTCGGCGAACTCCAGCACAGCCGAGGGGTCGATCGAGCCGTCGCAATCGCAGAACGCGACCAGGTCGGCGGTGCTTGCCAGCAGGCCGGCGTGGCAGGCCGCGCCGTAGCCGCGCTGCGCGCAGCGCACCAGCGTGGCGCCGAGCGAGACCGCCAACTCGGCGGAGCCGTCGCTGCTGCCGTTGTCGACCACCACCGCGCGGGTGCCGGCCGGCAGCCGGGACAGCACCCAGGGCAGGGCGGCCGCCTCGTCCAGGCAGGGCAAGATCACATCGAGCATTGCTCCACGCTACGGGGTCACCGAGCGGCGACGCCTTACGAGCTGCGGAACGCCCCAGCGGGGACGACCCGGCCGGGGTGCCTGCCACTAGACTTCACCGGTGGCCACCGTTCTAGTCGTCGAGGACGACGCGACCGTCGCCGAGGTGGTGGTCTCCTACCTGGAACGGGTCGGCCACCGGACCCGCGCGCTCAGTGATGGCCTGGCCGCTGCCCGGCTGCTGACCAGTGACCAGGCCGACGGCATCGACCTGGTGATCCTCGACCTGATGCTGCCCGGCCTCGACGGTATCGAGATCTGCCGCCAGCTTCGCCAGGTGCATCCCTCGCTGCCGGTTATCATGCTGACAGCCCTCGGCCAAGAAGACGACCGCATTGCTGGGCTGGAAGTCGGTGCCGACGACTATGTCACCAAGCCTTTCTCGCCCAGGGAACTGGTGCTGCGGGTCGAGTCGGTGCTGCGCCGCCGGGTGGCGGTGAGCGTCGAGGCCCCGGCCGTGTTGACCGTCGGCCCGCTGAGCCTGGACACCGCGGCCCGGCGCGCCTACAAGGACGGCGTGGAGCTGAGCCTGACGGTGCGCGAGCTGGACCTGCTCAGCTACCTGATGTCCCACCCGGGCAAGGCATTCACCCGCACCGAGCTGATGTCGGCGGTATGGGGTTGGACGTTCGGGGACCAGTCGACGGTCACCGTGCACGTGCGGCGGGTGCGGGAGAAGATCGAGGACGATCCCAAGCAGCCGCTGCTGATCCAGACCGTCTGGGGTGTCGGCTACCGGTTGGACGGCGCGACGTGAGCGCCACCGCCCGACGGCCGGTTGCCGGGAGGATCGGATGAACCACACCGTCGACATCATCGGCACCGCGCTGGGATGGGGCGCCGGCGGCGGGGTGCTGGCCTGGCTGCTGACCTGGCCGGCCCGGCACCGCTCCCAGGCCGGCGTGCTGGTCTCGGTGGCCATCGTCGCGACGGTGTCGTCGGTGGCGGCGGTGTTCGGCAACACCCAGGCGATGTTCCTGCGCACCGACGACGCCTACGTCACGGTGGTCGTCGCGGTGGTGGCCGGTGTCATGTCGGCGCTGGCCGCCGCCCGGGCTGCCGCGACCTTCGCCCGGGACAACAGGTCGATCCATGCCGCGATGGACGCGCTGCGCGAGGGGCGGGTGCCCGAGCAGGACGGGCGCCGGTTGTCCGGGGAGTTGCAGCAACTGCACGTCGAGCTGGCGTTGACGGCCCGCACCCTGACCGAATCCCGCAACCGGGAGCGCGCGTTGGAATCCTCCCGCCGAGAGCTGGTGGCCTGGGTGTCGCACGACCTGCGCACCCCGCTGGCCGGCCTGCGGGCGATGGCCGAGGCGCTGGAGGACGGTGTGGCGGCCTCACCGGAGCGCTATCACAAGCAGATCCGGATCGAGGTCGACCGGCTGGCCGGTATGGTCGATGACCTGTTCGAGATCTCCCGGTTGCAGGCCGGCGCGCCGAGTCTGCGCACCGACCGGGTCAGCCTGGACGAACTGGTGTCGGACTGTGTGGCCGCGCTGGAGCCGTTGGCCGGCCTGCAGGGTGTCAGGCTGGTCGGGCGAGCCACCTCGGCCGCCGAGGTGCTGGGCAACGGCGCCGAGCTGAACCGGGCCCTGACCAACCTGCTGGTCAACGCGATCCGGCATACCGGCCCGGACGGCACGGTCGAGATCACCCTGCGCGCCTCGCAGGATCCGGAGTCCTCGGTGGCCGAGGTGACGGTCCGAGACGAGTGCGGCGGGATCGCCACCGCCGACCTGGCCCGGGTGTTCGAGGTGGGCTTTCGGGGCGAGGCGGCACGCACCCCGCAGCAGGGCGGCCTGGGTGGCGGGGCCGGGTTGGGGCTGGCCATCACCCGCGGCATCGTCACCGCGCACGACGGCAGCGTCGATGTCAGCAACGCCCCGGGCGGGTGCGAGTTCACCGTCCGGTTGCCGCTGGCGTCCTAGCAGTTTCAGACCTAGCCGAGGCCTGCCAGCTCGGCCATGCCTGCCTGGAAGTCGCGGCGCGGTCGCCAGCCCAGTTCGGCGCGTAGCCGGGACGAGTCGGCGGTGATGTGGCGGACGTCGCCGAGCCGGAACCGCCCGGTCACCACCGGCGCTGGCCCGTCCATCGCCCGGGCCAGCGCGGCAGCCATCTCGCCCACCGTCCGGGGGGTTCCCGAGCCGACGTTGTACGCGCGCAGCCGGCCGGTCGGCAGTTCGTGCTCGGCGGCGGTCACCGTGGCGGCGGCGATGTCGGCGGCGTGCACGAAGTCCCGGCGCTGGCCACCGTCCTCGAAGACCTGCGGCGCCTCCCCGCGGCGCAGCGCCGAGGTGAAGATCGCCGCGACCCCGGCGTAGGGGGTGTCGCGGGGCATTCCCGGGCCATAGACGTTGTGGTAGCGCATCGCCGCCACCGTCCCACCGGTGGCCCGGGCCCAGTTGGCCGCGTACAGCTCCTGGGCGAACTTGCTGCTGGCATAGGCGTTACGTGGATCGATCGGGGCGTCCTCGCTGACCTCGGCGGTACCCAGCGGCTGCCCGCACACCGGGCACGGCGGCTCGAAGTCACCGGCGGCCAGTGCCGATTCGGCCCGCGGGCCCGGGCTCACCGAGCCGTGGCTGGGGCAGCGGCCGAGCCCCTCGCCGTAGACCACCATGGAGCTGGCCAGGGTCAGCCGGCCGATCCCGGCCCGGGCCATCCCGGCCAGCAGTTCGGCCGTGCCGGCGTCGTTGGACGAGGCGTAGTCCGGCAGGTCGGACACGTCCACCCCGAGGCCGACCTTGGCCGCCAGGTGCAGCACGGCGTCGGTGCCGCCCAGCGCGCGGTCCACCGCGGCCGGGTCGCGGACATCGCCGACCTGCAGTTCCACGTCCGGCGGCGGGGACCAGGCGACGCTGTGCACGTCGGGCCGCAGCGAGTCCAGCACCCGGACCCGATGACCGCGTTCGAGCAGTTCGGCCAGCACGTAGCCGCCGATGAAACCGGCGCCACCGGTGAGCAGTACCCGCATGTCAGGGCAGCTCGTAGGGCAGCTCGATGCCGTCCAGCACGTCGGCGCAGCCGCAGTCGCCCTGTTCGGCGGGCAGTTCGGCCAGAGTGGCCAGCAGCAACTGGCGCATCTTGGGCAGGTTCTCGGCGAACTGCTGAAGCACCTGAGTGTGCGTGACCCCCTGACCGACCTCGACGCCGGCATCGTGATCGGTGACCAGGCACAGCGCGGTGAAGCACAGCGCCAGTTCGCGGGCCAGCGCCGCCTCGGGCATCGCGGTCATGCCGATGATGGCGGCCCCGGTGCGCTGGAAGTCACGGGACTCGGCCCGGCTGGAGAAACGCGGGCCGTTGATCACCACCAGCGTCGCGGTGTCGGTCAGCCGCCGGCCGGCCGCCGCCGCCGCCCGAATCGCCGCCGCCCGTCCGAGCGGGCAGTACGGGTCGGCGAAGGACAGGTGCGCCACGCCGCGCTCGCCGTCGCTGTAGGTGTGCGCACGTCCCCAGCTGCGGTCGATGATCTGGTCGGGCAGCACCAGCTCGCCCGGACCCAGTTCGGGACGCAGCGACCCCACCGCCGAGCCGGTCACCACCTGGCGCACGCCGACCGCGCGCAGCGCGTACAGGTTGGCCCGGTAGGGCACCCGGTGCGGCGGAAAGCGGTGATCGACGCCGTGCCGGGGCAGGAACGCGACCCGCCGGCCGGCCACCGTGCCCAGGGTCAGCTCAGCGCTCGGGTCGCCGTACGGGGTCGGCACCGCCTGCCGCTCGACCTGCTCCAGCAACGAATAGAAGCCGGAGCCGCCGATCACCCCGAACTCTGCCTGTGTGCTCACCCGATCACCGTAGCGAGTCGATGATCGGGCCCTGTTGGCTATCGGCGTCCAGGCGCGCGATACTGGAATTTACTAGGACGTCGAAGCATTTTTCTCACCCGCGGGAGCATCGCGATGCAGCGCAGGCACTATGACCCCGACCACCTGGCCTTCGCCGACGCGGTCCGCACCTTCGTCGGCAAGCAGATCCTGCCGAACTACCTGGACTGGGAGGCCGACGGCCTGGCGCCGCGCGAGCTCTTCACCGCGGCCGGGGCGAACGGCTTTCTCGGCATGCAGATTCCGGAACAGTACGGCGGCGGCGGGGTGGACGATTTTCGCTTCAACCAGATCCTCGGCGAGGAGCTGATGCTGGCCGGGGCCGGTGGCGCCGGCCTCGGGCTGACGCTGCACAACGACATCTGCCTGCCGTACTTTCTGAGCTACTGCACCGACGAGCAGAAGCAGCGGTGGCTGCCCGGTATCGCCTCCGGCGAGCTGATCACCGCGGTCGCGATGACCGAGCCGGGCGCCGGGTCAGACCTGGCCGGCATCCGCAGCTCCGCCGTGGCCGACGGGGACGACCTGATCGTCAACGGCGCGAAGACCTTCATCACCAACGGCATCAACGCCGATCTGGTCGTCACCGCGGTGCGCACCTCTCCCGAGCGGCACCGTGGCCTGAGCCTGGTGGTGCTGGAGCGGGGGATGGCCGGCTTCGAGCGGGGTCGCAACCTCGACAAGCTCGGCATGCACTCCCAGGACACCGCCGAGCTGTCCTTCACCGACGTCCGGGTGCCCCGGGCCAACGTGCTGGGCGAGGTGGGTGGCGGCTTTCTCGGCCTGGTCTCCAACCTGGCGCAGGAGCGGATGTCCATCGCGATCTCCGGAGTAGCCGGTGCCCGCGCGGCGCTGGAGTGGACGACCAGTTACGTGCGCGAGCGCAAGGCGTTCGGCAACTCGATCGGGTCGCTGCAGAACACCCGGTTCGTGCTCGCCGAGGTCGCCACCGAGGTCGATGTCACCCAGGCCTACGTCGACAAGTGCGTCGATGCGCTGCTGATCGGTGACCTCGCCCCGGAAGATGCCGCCAAGGCCAAGTGGTGGGCCACCGAGTTGCAGGGCCGGGTGGTCGACCGGTGCCTGCAACTGCACGGCGGTTACGGCTACATGCAGGAGTACCCGATCGCGCGGGCCTACGCCGACGCCCGGGTGACCCGGATCTACGGCGGCGCGACCGAGATCATGAAGGAGATCATCGGCAAGTCGCTCAAGCTCGGCTGAGCCGGCCTTTATCACTAGGCGAAGGTCGCTGGGTTAGCCTCGCCGGGTGCGCTTCGTTCTGGCTTCGGCCTCCCCCGCCCGGCTGCGAACCCTGCGAGCCGCCGGCGTCGAACCCGAGGTGCTGGTGTCCGGGGTGGACGAAGACGCGCTCAGCGCTCCGACGCCAGCGGAGTTGGTGCAGGCCCTGGCCAGCGCCAAGGCGGTGGCGGTTGCCTCACGGATCTCGGACTCGGCGTTGTTGCTGGGCTGCGATTCGATGCTGGAATTGGACGGTGCCGTCCTGGGCAAACCTTCGTCGGTGGATGAGGCCGTGCTGCGCTGGAAGGCGATGCGCAACCGGACCGGCACGTTGCACACCGGCCATACCCTGATCGAGATCCAGGCGGGCGTGGTCGTCGGGCAGATCGAACGGGTGGCGAGCACCCAGGTGAACTTCGCCGACCCGTCCGACGCCGAGATCGAGGCCTACGTGGCTACCGGCGAACCGCTGCAGGTGGCCGGCGCCTTCACCATCGACGGCCTCGGCGGCTGGTTCATCGACTCCATCGTCGGCGATCACCACAACGTCGTCGGCATCTCGCTGCCCTTGTTGCGTTCGATGCTCGGTGAGCTCGGCTATTCGATCGCCGACCTGCCAGCACAACCAACCTGAGGTTGCTGGTTGATCGTTAAGCTGCCCGCTATGTCGAAGGTGTGCGCGGCGGCGGTGTACGCCCGGATCAGTAGTGACCAAGATGGTGGGGGCCGGACGTGCTCAGCGGAACACAGCGATCGGGCGGACGATCACCGCAGGTGCAGGGATGCTGATATCTGCTGCGCTAATCTCAACGCCCAACTCTTTGGCGGGCTCGATCATGCCCGTCATGGCATCGTTGATCGTCTTGGTCTCCATAGGAGTCGGAGGCACATCGCGGATAACGCGTATCGCTGATAGCGTCTGCCCTTCTGCCAGAAGCTGCTCCACTTGGGCAATAACGGTGTATCTGCCTTCTATGGTATCGCCGGAGGTCACAATGTATTGCTCGTCCAGCCGCCCGACGATTCTAGGCTCGGCGACGCCACCCGGTTCCATATAGACGGGAAGGTGCATAGGCTTGTCGCGTCCGCCCATCCAATCGGTCATCATGGATGCACTCTTCTTCGTCTCCGCTAACTCCTTTCCAGTCTGATGGAAGACCGAACCTGCTCTCTGTGCCTCAGTTGCGAAGGCGGTGAATGTCCGGAAGACTTTATGCAGGGGTGCGAGCGTGAGATCGGCTTGGAACTCTATGGTGTCACCCACCTCCAAGTCATCCCGGACTTCGAGGCCCCAACTGTCGAACGTGCCGAGAGCGTCTTCCGTTTTCAAAGACGTGTACCAGGCGTCGAATGCAGAGAACCATGTTCTCGTCTTTACTAACTCTTCTTGTATCGTCGCGGTCCTCTTTTTGCCGCCGCTGGCCTTGACAGGGCCCGCTGTGAGACTGCCCTCTAATCCTCCTTCCCGAGCTTCATTTGCCTTTTGAATGATTTCGTCGATCTTCCCGGCTTCAAGTGCCGAGAGTGAATTTATAATCGTGTCGTGGTTGAGGTAAAGAAACTCACGATGGAGGCGTTTCTTCGGCCGCTTGTACCCGCTCATATCTTCGTCCTATCTCAGCTGATCCCTCGACGCGTGTGAGGGCATATCTGGTCTGAATCAGTTGACCATACTGCGCGGATGGGGTCGTACTACCGACTAGCGAGGTTGCCGGGGTGGGTGACATCGCTGGCGCAGGTCAGACCGGTGGGACGCCGTGCCGCTTGTCGGCCAGCGGCCGGGACTTACCGACCAGGGCCGCGAACCGGCGGGACAGCTCGGCCCGCAGCTCGGACGGGTTGATGATCGCGTCGATCACCAGGTCGGCGGCCAGTCGCAGCAGGTCGACGTCGGCCTCGTACTCGGTCCGCCGGTCCTTGATGAACTGGGCCCGCTCGGTCTCGTCGGAGATCTCGGCGATCTTGTTGGCATAGACCGCGTTCACGGCGGCCTCCGGTCCCATCACCGCGACCCGGGCGGTGGGCAGCGCGATGCAGGCATCGGGCATGAAGCCCGGCCCGTCCATCGCGTACAGGCCGGCCCCGTAGGCCTTGCGCACCAGCACCGACAGCTGTGCCACGTTCGCCTCGGACACCGCGGTGATCATCTTCGCGCCGTGCCGGATGATGCCCTGGCGCTCCACCTCCGAGCCGATCATGAAGCCGGGCACGTCGGCCAGGTACAGCAGCGGGATGTTGAACGCATCGCACAGCCAGATGAACCGGGCTGCCTTGTCGGCCGAATCGACGAACAGCACCCCACCGCGGACCGCAGAGTTGTTCGCGACCACCCCGATCGGACGGCCGTCGATGCGGCCCAGACCGGTGATCAGCTCACCGGCGAATTCCGGTTTCACCTCGAAGAAGGAATCGTCGTCGATCAGTCCGTCGATCACGATGTGCATGTCGAAGGGCATCGACTCGGCCACCGGGATCACGTCGTCGGCCAGTTCCAACAGCGGTGCCTCGGCGGCATAGCTGGGAGCGTCCAGCCGCCAGTTGAGCGGGAGGTAGGAGAAGAACAGCTTCGCCTGCTCGATCGCGTCGGCGTCGTCGGCCGCCAGGTTGTCACCGCAGCCGGAGACCGCGGCGTGCATCCGGGCGCCGCCCATCTCTTGCAGGCTGACCTTCTCGCCGACCACCATCTCGGCCATCCGGGGCGAGCCCAGGTACATCGAGGCGTTGGCCTCGACCATGATCACGATGTCGCAGAACGCCGGGATGTAGGCGCCACCGGCCGCCGACGGTCCGAACAGGCAGCAGATCTGGGGCACCTTGCCCGACAGCGCCACCTGGTTGTGAAAGATCCGTCCCGCGCCGCGGCGGCCCGGGAACAGCGCCACCTGGTCGGTGATCCGGGCTCCGGCCGAGTCGATCAACCAGAAGATCGGCAACTCTTCGGCCAGCGCTCGCTCGGTGACCCGGATGATCTTCTCCACCGTCCGGGCACCCCACGAGCCGGCCTTGACCGTCGGGTCGTTGGCCACCACGAGGGCCGGCCGGCCGTCCACCAGGCCCTGCCCGGTGACCACCCCGTCGGCCGGCAGCCCGATCGCGGTGGCGTTGGCGAGTTGGGAGTCCTCGACGAAGGAGCCCTCGTCGAACAGCAGCGCGATCCGGTCACGGACGTAGAGCTTGTCGGCGGCGGCTAGCTTGGCCGCGGCCTTGGCGGGCGGCGCCAGCGTGGCCTGGCGGGCCTCGCCGATCCGTATCGCGTCGCTCATTCGACGGGCAGGCCGAGCGCGCGGGCGATGACCATCCGCTGCACCTCCGACGTCCCCTCGCCGATCTCGAGGATCTTGGCATCCCGGTAGAACCGGGCCACCGGGTACTCCTCCATGAAGCCGTAGCCGCCGAAGACCTGGGTGGCGGTCCGGGTGGCCGACACCGCCGCCTCGGTCGAGTAGAGCTTGGCGATCGCGGCCGCCTGCTTCACCTCAGCGGCCGGCCGGCCGGCGTCCTTGAGCCAGGCCGCCTTGTAGGTGAGCACCCGAGCCGCCTCGACCGACACCGCCAATTCGCTGAGTGCGAACGCGATCGCCTGCCGGGCACCGATCGGCTTCCCGAAGGTGTGCCGGTCCTTGGCGTAGCGCAGCGACTCGTCCAGGCAGGCCTGAGCCAGCCCCACCGCCAGCGCTGAGATCGCGATCCGGCCGTCGTACAGGATCGCCAGGAACTGCCGGAATCCCGAACCACGCTGGCCGACCAGGTTGGCCGCGGGCACCCGGCAGTCGTCGAACACCAGGCCGTGGGTGTCCGAGATCCGCCAGCCGAGCTTGTCATAGGCCGGCTGTACCTCGAAGCCAGGCGTGCCGGTGGGCACGATGATCGATGAGATCTCGGGCTTTCCGTCCACCGTGCCGGTCCGCGCTGTGACGGTCACGCACGAGGTGATGGACGTCCCCGAGTTGGTGATGAATGCCTTGGCGCCGTTGATGATCCACTCGCCGTCCACCAGCTCGGCCCGGGTCCGGGTGGCCCCGGCGTCCGAGCCGGCCTCGGGTTCGGTCAGCCCGAAGCCGGCCAGCGCCCGACCGGCAACCAGGTCGGGCAGCCACTGCTGCTGCTGCTCCGGCGAGCCATAGGTCAGGATCGGGTTGATGCCCAGCCCGACCCCGGCCGACAGGGTGATGCCGATGGACTGGTCCACCCGGCCCAGCTCTTCGATGGCCACGCACAGCGAGGTGAAGTCAGCACCGCTGCCGCCGTACTCCTCCGGCACCACCAGGCCGAACAGGCCCAGCTCGCCCATCTTCGGGATCAGCTCGGTCGGAAAGTAGTGTTCGCGATCCCACCGGGCCACGTGCGGGGCGACTTCGGCCTCGGCGAACTCCCGGACGACCTTGCGGAACAGCTCGTGGTCGGCTGACAACTCGAAGGACATGGCTACTCCCCGATCGGGCCGGCCTCCGATCCGCGGGGATGACGCGGTTCGGGCCCGGGTAGTGAGGTTGACGTTTACGTCAACGTGAACCACTATAGCTGGCATGACCTCGCGTGCGGAAGTGGTCCGGGCCGATCGGGTCTGGACGGTCGGCGAGCTGGCCGAGGACCTCGGCGTCACCACCCGGACGCTGCGCTTCTACGAGGCCGAGGGCCTTGTCTCGCCGGCCCGGTCGGGTAGCGCTCGGGTCTATGACCACCGCGACCGCGCCCGGCTCCGGTTGATCCTGCGGGGCAAGCGGTTCGGCATGTCGCTGTCGGAGATCGGCGAGATCGTCGGCATGTATGACGGCGCTGCCACGTCCGAGCGCCGCCAACTGGAGATCCTGCTGGCCAGGCTGGGCGAGATCACCGACGATCTGCGTGCCCGAGAAGCCGACCTGGCCCGGACGCTGACCGAGGTGAGCGAGGTGGCCGCTCAGTGTCGTCAACGCCTGGACCAGCTGCCCTAGCTACCGCGGCCGAGCAGAGCCGGCAACCAAGCGATCACCGGCCCGCAGTGTGGTGCGATCATCGAGGGCGATGATCACCACAGCGAAGGTGCCGCGCAGATGACCGGTATCGAGGTCAGCACCGACCCGGCCGAGCTGGGCTTCGACGCCGGACGGCTGGCCCGGATCGACAGTCGGCTCGCGCGCTTCGTCGACGAGGGCCGGCTGGCCGGCTGGCAGGTAGTGGTGACCAGGCGCGGCCAGGTCGCTCATGCCAGCTGCTACGGCCAGCGCGATGTCGCCCGCAACCTGCCGATCGAGCCGGACACCCTGTACCGGATCTACTCGATGACCAAGCCGGTCACTTCGGTGGCGGCAATGATGCTCTGGGAGCAGGGCGAGTTCCAACTGACCGATCCGATCGCCCAGTGGCTGCCGGAGTTTGCCGAGCCCCGGGTGTACGTCGCCGGCTCGGATCTGGCCCCGGCCACGGTGCCGGCCACCGAGCCGATCCGGGTACGGCACCTGCTCAGCCACACGGCCGGGCTGACCTACTCGTTCCTTCGCGGGCACCCGGTCGACGCCCGCTACCGCAATGCCGGCCTGGACGAGTTCGCCAACCCCGGCAGCAGCCTGGCCGAGCTGTCCACCCGCTGGGCCGAGCAGCCGCTGCTGTTTCAGCCCGGCTCCCAGTGGTGCTACTCGGTGGCCACCGACGTGCTCGGCCGGCTGGTCGAGGTGATCTCCGGGATGTCGCTGAATGCCTTCTTCGACAAGCACATTATCGGCCCGCTGGGCATGACCGACACTTCGTTCGTGGTTGCCGAGCAGCACCGCAACCGGCTGGCCGAGCTCTACACCGCCACCCCGGACGGCTTCGCCAGGGCCGGCAGCCTGGCCGAGGCGGCGTTCACCGAGCGCTGGCCGTCCGGCGGCGCCGGCCTGGTCAGCAGCGCCGCCGACTACCACCGGTTCAGCCAGTTGCTGCTGCGTGGCGGCGAGCTGGCCGGCGTCCGGTTGCTGGCACCGGCCACGGTGGCGCTGATGAGCGCCAACCAGCTGCCCGGCGGGGTCGATCTGGCCAGCTTCGGCCGGCCGCTGTACGCCGAGAGCCCGATGCGCGGGGTCGGGTTCGGCTACGGCCTGTCCACCACCATCGATGTGGCCGCCAGCGGGATGGCCGCCAGCGTCGGTGACTACGGCTGGGGTGGCCTGGCCAGCACCGCGTTCACCGTCGACCCGGCCCGGGAGCTGACCATGCTGCTGTTCACCCAGCTCATCCCGTCCTCGGCGCTGCCGTTGCGCGGCCTGCTGCGCCAGCTGGTGCATCAGGCCATTGTCAACTGAGCGGGACTGAGCGGACTGAGCGGGACTGAGCGGACTGAGCGGGACTGGGCGGGACTGGGCGAGCCAGCGTGAGCAAGCACTCACCGTTGGAGTGCCTGTCCGATGAGTAACCTTGGCGCGAACCTGCCGGATTCGCCGTCCGGCGGCCGGCCGCAGTCAGGAGGCACACGCATGCACAAGGTGCTCATCGCCAACCGTGGCGAGATCGCCGTCCGGGTGATCCGGGCCGCCCGCGACGCCGGGCTGAGTTCGGTGGCGATCTATGCCGAGCCGGACCGGGACGCACTGCATGTACGGATGGCCGACGAGGCGTTCGCGCTCGGCGGCAACACTCCCGGCGAGTCCTACCTGGTGATCGAGAAGGTCATCGAGGCGGCCGGCAGGTCCGGGGCGGACGCGCTGCACCCCGGCTACGGCTTTCTGTCGGAGAACGCCGACTTCGTCCAGGCGGTGCTGGACGCCGGCCTGATCTGGATCGGCCCGTCCCCGCAGGCCATTCGCGACCTCGGTGACAAGGTGACCGCCCGGCACATCGCGCTGCGGGCCGGCGCGCCGCTGGTACCCGGCACCAAGGACCCGGTCGCCGGCCCGGACGAGATCCTCGCCTTCGCGACCGAGCACGGCCTGCCGGTCGCGATCAAGGCGGCGTTCGGCGGCGGCGGTCGGGGCCTGAAGATCGCCCACACGATGGAGGAGATCCCGGAGCTGTACGCCAGCGCGGTCCGCGAGGCGGTCAGCGCGTTCGGCCGCGGCGAGTGCTTCGTGGAGCGCTACCTGGAGAGGTCGCGGCACGTCGAGGCGCAGGTGCTGGCCGACACCCACGGCAACGTAATCGTGGTCGGCACCCGGGACTGCTCGCTGCAGCGGCGCAACCAGAAGCTGGTGGAGGAGGCGCCCGCGCCGTTCCTGACCGACGAGCAGCGCGAGCGGATCCACACCTCTGCCAAGGCAATTTGTCGCGAGGCGAACTACACCGGTGCCGGCACCGTGGAGTACCTGGTCGGCAACGACGGGGTGATCAGCTTTCTGGAGGTCAACACCCGGCTGCAGGTCGAGCACCCGGTCAGCGAGGAGACCACCGGTCTGGACCTGGTGCGCGAGCAGTTCCGGATCGCTGACGGCGAGGCGCTACGGATCACCGAGGACCCGGTGCCGCACGGGCACGCCTTCGAGTTCCGGATCAACGGCGAGGACCCCGGCCGTGGCTTTCTGCCGGCACCCGGAATGGTCACCCGCTACCGCGAGCCGGCCGGCCCGGGCGTCCGGGTGGACTCCGGGATCGAGGGCAACTCGGTGGTCGGCGGCGCGTTCGACTCGCTGCTGGCCAAGTTGATCGTCTGGGGCGAGAGCCGGGACGAGGCGCTGGCCAGGTCGCGCCGGGCATTGGACGAGTTCGTGGTGGACGGCATGGCCACCGCGCTGCCCTTCCATCGCGCGGTGGTGCGCGATCCGGCATTCGCACCGGCCGACGGCGCGGAGTTCAGCGTGTTCACCCGGTGGATGGAGACCGAGTTCGACAACCAGATCCCGGCCTTCACCGATGCCGCCGGTGCAGATAGCGCCGGTGCTGCCGGCGAGCGGGAGCGGCTGGTGGTCGAGGTGGACGGCCGCCGGCTGGAGGTGTCGCTGCCGGCCGGTTTCGCGGTCGGTGGCGGTGGCCCGGCCGCCAAGAAGGCAGCTCCGAAGCGGTCCGGCTCGCGCTCTTCCGGGGCGGCGGTGTCCGGCGACGCGCTGACCGCGCCGATGCAGGGCACCATCGTCAAGGTCGCTGTCAGTGACGGCGATACCGTCGAGGCGGGTGACCTGGTGGTGGTGCTGGAGGCGATGAAGATGGAGCAGCCGATCAACGCCCACAAGGCCGGCACCATCACCGGTCTGAGTGCGGAGGCGGGCGCGGTGGTGAGTTCGGGCGCGGTGATCTGCGAGCTCAAGGACTGACCGCGCGCCCTGCTCATGCAGCAGCCGAGCGACAGCCCCGAGCTGACCGGTCGGCTACCGTCGAGGTATGGATACGTACTCCCTTGGCCGCTTTGCCGTGCACCGCATCGGATTCGGCGCGATGCAACTTCCCGGTCCCGGCGTCATGGGGCCGCCGCGCGATCATGACCAGGCAGTTGCGGTGCTGCGGCGTGCGGTCGAGTTGGGCGTTGACCACATCGACACCGCCCAGTTCTACGGCCCGGACGTCGCCAACGAGCTGATCCGCGAGGCGCTCCACCCCTACCCCGATGACCTCGTGCTGGTCTCCAAGGTCGGTGCGTTGCGTGACGAGCAGGGCGCCTGGCTGCCCGGCCAGCGGCCCGAGCAGCTGCGGGCGGCGGTCGAAGCCAACCTGACCGGCCTCGGCGTCGACCAGCTCGGCGCGGTGAACCTGCGGCTGCTGGACGGCGGCCAGCAGGCGCCGGCCGACCAGCAGGTGCCGCTGGAGGATCAGCTGGCCGAGATGGTCGCGCTGCGCGAGGAGGGCAAGATCGCCGGCATCGGCATCTCCACCGCCAGCCTGGCCCAGGTCGAGCAGGCCATCTCGCTGGCCGACATCGTCTGTGTGCAGAACGCCTTCAGCCTGGTCGACCAGAAGGATGCCGCCGTGCTTGACCTGTGTCACGAGGCCGGCGTGGCCTACGTGCCGTACTTCCCGCTCGGTTCGGCCTTTCCGGGAATGCCCAAGGTGGCCGAGAACGCCGCGGTGCAGGCAGTCGCCGCGCGCCTCGACGCCTCGCCGGCCCAGGTCGGCCTGGCCTGGCTGCTGGCGCATCGCGACAACGTGCTGCTGATTCCCGGCACCTCGAGCGTGGCGCACCTGGAGGAGAACCTGAAGGTTGCCGACCTGCGGCTGTCCGCCGACGACATCGCCAAGCTGGCGGCCGACGTCTGATCCGACACCAGCCATCGTCGCAGCCAGCGGTAGACACAAGACAGCGAGCCGGTGCCCAGGCCGGCACCGGCTCACTGCGTTCTTGCGGGGGTATTGCGGTCCTGCGATTGCGGGTCGTGCGGTTCAGCCGGCGGGCCGGCGAGTCAGATCAGCCCTGGTCGAGAACTGCTTCGATCTCCAGCGAGATCGAGATCTTGTCACCGATCACCACGCCGCCACCGTCCAGCGGCATGTCGATGTCGACACCGAACTCCTTGCGGCTGATCTCGGTGCTGGCCGAGAAGCCGACCCGGGTGCCGCCGAAGGGGTCCGGGCCGATGCCGTTGAGTTCGAGGGTGAGCGCGACGTTCTTGGTGTGGCCCTTCAGGCTCAGGTCACCGTGCACGACGAAGTCGTTGCCATCGGCCTGCACCGAGGTGGAGCTGAACGTCATCACCGGGTACTTCTCGACCTCGAAGAAGTCGGCCGAGCGGATGTGGTCATCACGCTGGGAGTTGTTGGTGTCGATCGAGGTCAGGTCGATCTCAGCGGTCACGGTCGAGGCCAGCGTGTTCTCGGCGGTGACGATGGTGCCGGAGAAGGCGCCGAAGCGGCCCTTGACCTTGCTGACCATCATGTGCCGGACCGAGAACGAGACGTCCGAGTGCACCGCGTCGATGGTCCAGGTGCCGACCAGGTAACCCGGAATGGTGGAAGCTTCGACAGTCATGCTGTTCTCCAAACTAATTTAGTGTTCAACTGTTGCTGTCACAACTATGGCAACGGCCCGATCATTCCACAAGTCGGCCGGCAGTTTTCACCTCATACCCCGCCAAAGGGTGGGATGGTCGCCACGCCGGACGGACGATCAGACTGGAGCGGTGACCACGCCCGATCATCCGAGCCCGCTGCGCTGGTTGGCCTATGCCTTCGGCGCGCGGCTGCCGGAGCGCTTTCACGACTGGGTCTTTACCGACCTGACCGGGCCGGACTGGCGGCTGCGCGAGGTCGGCCGGATCATGCTGTTCGCGGTGGTACCGATCACCGTCCTGCTGCTGCTGCCCGGGCCGCTGGAGATCAGGATCTATGCCGCGCTGTTCGTGGTGATCGGCCCGCTGTTCGTCGGTCTGGCCTACGGCGACGAGCTGCGCGACCACCGGCTGCGCCAGCACGGCATGAAACCGCCGCTCGGCCCGGACCCGGACTGAGCCTCAGTCCCCGCGCCGGGCCGCGATCCGCGAGATCATCTCGATCCGCTTCTCGGCCAGCGCCACCATCTCCGAGGTGCGCGAGGCCACGTGCTCGTGATCGGTGCCGGCAGAAAACACCATCGCCCACCCGTCGTTGCCCTCCAGCGCCGGCACCCGCTCGACCAGTTCGTGCCGCGAGACATGGTGCACCCCGGCGAAGTCGTGCTCGGCGGTGACGACCGCGACCACCACGTGGTCGGCCGGCAACTCGCCGACGTGGGCCACGATTGCCTCGGAGTTGTCGGCGAACACCTCGGCGGCGCGGATCGTCCGGCGGGACTTTTCGATCTGTTCCGGTGAGAGGTCCATCGGGTCCTTTCCGTCGCTGCTCGGTGTGCGGCGGCCGGGCGATCGCCGATCAGCCCTGCCCAATAAGGTTAATCCAGGTCGTCGTGATGCATCAGCTGGCGGGCCGCCTCGTTCACCGAGCCGGAGATGGACGGGTAGACGGTGAAGGTCGCTGCGAGTTCGTTGACGGTCAGGCCGAGTTGCACCGCCATCGCGATCGGCTGGATCAGCTCCGACGCCTGCGGGGCGACCACCGACCCGCCGATCACCACGCCGGTGGCCGGCCGGCAGTACATCTTCACGTACCCCTCGGCCACCCCCTGCATCTTGGCCCGTGCGTTGCCGGTCAACGGCAGCACCACGGTCCGGGCCGGCACCGCCCCGGAGGTGATCGCGGCATGCCCGATGCCGACCGTGGCGATCTCGGGATGGGTGAACACGGTCGCGGCCACCGTCTTCAACCGCAGCGGCTGGACGGCCTCGCCCAGCGCGTGCCACATCGCGACCCGTCCCTGCATCGCCGCCACCGAGGCCAGCAGCAACACCCCGGTGCAGTCCCCGGCGGCGTAGATGCCGGGCACGGCGGTGCGCGAGACCCGGTCCACCTCAACGAAGCCGGCGGCATCCGGTGCCAGACCGACCTGCTCCAGGCCGAGGTCGGCGGTGTTGGGCACCGAGCCCACACACATCAACACGTGCGAGCCCGCCACCGTCCGGCCGTCGACCAGCGTCACCTCGACACCGTCCGCGATGCGCGAGACCGACTGGGCCCGGGCCTGCTTCATCAGCCGGCCACCATGGTCGGTGAACACCTTTTCGATCACGTCGGCCGCGTCCGGATCCTCGCCGGGCAGCACCTTCTCGCGGCTGGAGACCAGCGTGACCGGCACGCCCATCTCGCTGTAGGCAGAGGCGAACTCCGCTCCGGTGACCCCCGAGCCGACCACGATCAGGTGGCTCGGCAGCTCGGTGAGCTCGTACAGGTCGCGCCAGGACAGGATCCGCTCACCGTCCGGTTCGGCGCCGGGCAGCACTCGCGGCATGCCGCCGGTGGCCAGCAGCACCACGTCGGCGTTGATCATGGAGCCGGACACCGCCCCGTCCGGCTCGCTGACCTCGATGCTGAACGTGCGGCCCTGCTGCCCGGCGGCGAACCGGGCCCGACCGGCGACCAGGCTGACGCCGGCCCGCAGCAGCCGTGCGCGGATGTCGCTGGACTGGTTGGCGGCCAGCCGGCGGACCCGCTGGTTGACCACCCGCAGCTGGACGCCGACCTCGGCACCGGCCGCCGGGTACACCCCGAGCGCCGGGGCGTCCCGCATCGCGGTGACCTTCTCCGACGTCGCGATCAAGGTCTTGGACGGCACACAGTCAAACAGCACGCAGCCACCGCCGATGCCGTCGGACTCCACCACGGTGACCTGGGCGCCGAGGCCGGCCGCCACCTGGGCCGCCTCGTAACCGGCCGGGCCGCCACCGATGATCGCGATACGTGTCACGGCGACCATTGTCCCGGGCGCGTCCGGCGTCACACGGCCGGGGCTGACGGCCGGGGCTGATCGAGTCGGTACTCTGCCTTACCGTGCCCCTCTACGCCGCCTACGGTTCCAACCTGGATCCGTCCCAGATGCGTAGCCGGTGCCCCCACTCGCCGTTCGCCGGCACCGGCTGGTTGCCCAACTGGCGACTGACCTTCGGCGGCGAGGATCTGGGCTGGGAGGGCTCGCTGGCCACCCTGGTGGAAGAGCCGGGCGCCACCGTGTTCGTCGGCCTGTACGACATCACCACCCGGGACCGGGTTGCCCTGGACAAGTGGGAGAGCGCCGACTCCGGCCTATACCGGACGACCCGACTGCGAGTGTCCACGCTGGAGGGCGATGCGCTGGCCTGGACCTACGTGCTCAACGGCTACGAGGGCGGCCTGCCCTCGGCCCGCTACCTCGGCCTGATCGCCGAGGGCGCCGAGGCGGCAGGTGCGCCGGCGGACTGCGTCAGCGAACTGCGCGGCCGGCCCTGCCGCTCGATCGGCTGACCGGCTAGGCCCAGATCTCGTCCAGCAGGGCCAGGCTGAACCGGACGCCGACCGCCAGCGCGCGCTCATCGAGGTCGAAATCGGCGGTGTGCAGGTCGTGCATGTGCTGTGCGCCGGGCGGGCGCACCCCCAGCCTGGCCAGCGCGCCGGGCACGCTCTGCAGGTACCACGCGAAGTCCTCACCACCCATCGACTGCGGGGTGTCGGACACCGCCTCGGGCCCGAACGCCGCGATCGCCGCCTGGGTCTGAATGGCCACCATCGTGCCGTCGTTGACCACCGCCGGCACGCCTGGGTCGTAGTCGAGCTTGAGCTCGGCCCCGGTGCCGGCCACGATCTGCTCGGCGAGCTCGCTGACCAGGCCGTGCAACTGATCCCATAGCTGGCCGTCCAGCATTCGCAGGGTGCCGCTCAATGTGCCGCTGGTGGGGATCGCGTTCGGCGCCGACCCTGCCATCACCGCGCCCCAGACCAGCGACACGGCTGCCCGCGGATCGATCCGGCGCGACAGCAGACCAGGCAGCTCGGTGATGAGCTTGCCCAGCGCGTAGACCACATCGACGCTCAGCTGCGGCCGGGCGGTGTGCCCACCCGGCCCGCTGATCCGGATGTCGAGCTGGTTGAACGAGGCCGTGATCGGACCGACCCGCAGGCCCAGCTGGCCGACGTCCAGGCGCGGGTCGCAGTGCAGCGCGAAGATCTTGCTGACCCCGGCCAGCACGCCATCGTTGACGGCCGCCTCGGCGCCGCCGGGCATCCGCTCCTCGGCCGGCTGGAAGATCAGGCGCACCGAGCCCGGCAGGTCAGCGGCCTGGACCAGGCTGGCCGCCACCGCCAGCAGGATCGCGGTGTGCGCGTCATGCCCGCAGGCATGACAGACCCCCGGGTTGAGCGAGGCGTAGCTGACGGCCTTGTGGTCAGCTAGCGGCAGCGCGTCGATGTCGGCCCGCAATGCCACGAAGTCGGGCCCGTCGCCGATATCGACGCTCAGACCGGTGCCGATCGACAGCCGCCGCGGGCTGAGGCCGAAGCCGGTCAGCGTCCGGGCGATCAGCTCGGTGGTGCGGTGCTCGGCATAGGCCACCTCGGGATGGGCATGCAGCTCGCGCCGCCAGCCGACCAGCTCGTCGCCGTGGCCGGCAAGCCACCGCACCGCCTGGTCATGAAGTGTGCTGCCCACCCCGGCACCCTATCCGGCCACCGGCCCGCGCCGTCTCACGGCCGGCTCAGTCGGTGAAGGCGCAGAACTCGTTGCCGTCCGGATCGGCCAGCACGTGCCAGCCCAACTCCGCACCGCGCGGCCGCAGCAGGCTGGCGCCGGCCCGGACCAGTTGCGCAGGATCGCCGAGCACGTCCCAGTGCACCCGGTTCTTGGCCGCCTTGGGCTCGGGCACCGGTACGAACGTCAACGCCTCGAACGGTGCGCCGGGCACCTCCAGGTACCAGTAGCCCTCCCCCGCCTGGACCGGGCTGCCCAGCTGCTCGGCCCACCAGCGCGCGATCGGCTCCGGGTCCACGGAGTCGACCACGATCTCGTACAGCCGGTACTCGGGTACCTGGTCGCGGAGGAAGGCGCAGAACTCCTGCCCGTCCGGATCGGCCAGCACCGTCCACGGCCGGTCGCTGCCGGCCGGTTGGAGGATGCGGGCCCCGAGCGCCTCCAGTCCGGCAAGCCCGCCGGCTCGCACGTCCAGATGCGCCCGGTTCTTCACCGTCCGGGCCTCGGGCACCGCGTTGATCCAGACCGAGTGCGCCGGCGTCGAACCGCTCAGCCACACCGAACCTCGCTCGGCGTGCAACTCGAGCCCGAGCACGGCCGACCAGAACCGGCCGGCCCGCTCGACGTCCACCGCATCGACGCAGAGGTCCTTGAAGGTCGCCACCACCATCAGGCCAGCGTAGAACCTGCTCGTCACGACCGGACGACGGTGGCAGTGCCCAGGCTCTGGAACGGCTGGCCGGCCTGCGTCGACACCCGCACCAGCACGCTGAGCCGCCCGGTCCGCGGCAACGATGCCGAACTCAGCGCGAACAGCATGGCAGCCGACCGGGCGGCCGTGCCCTGGCCCGGACGGCACGCCTGCGCCAACTGCAGGTCGAGCCGGACCGAGCCGGCGGCGAGCTCGGCGGTCTGGATGCTGTGCAGCCGGTCGCACGAGCCGGTCGCCGGGCGCACCGACAGCAGCACGCTGTTGGCCGGCACCCGGGCCCCGGACCAGCAGCCGGCCGGCAGGCAGGTCGGGGCGCTACCGCCGAGCGCAGCGCGGAACTGGCTGAGCAGCGCGGCGATGCCGGTGCCCAGATAGGGCCCGGCCGGCTGCAGCGGCCCGGTCAGCGACAGCACCGACACGGTGACCGGGCCGGCCACCTGGATGCCGTCGGAGTCGCTCGGCGCCGGTACCGGAAGGCCGCTGGCCGGCGAGGTCGGGGTGCCGGACGTGGGGCCCCGCCCGGCACCGGCCGGCGTCGAGGCCGAGTTGCTACTGGCCGGTGTCGGAGCCGAGTTGGTACCGGCCGGTGCCGGGGTCGAGTTGGTGGCGGCGCAGCCGGACAGCAGCAGCACCGCCAGCAGGCCACTGACAAGATAACGTCGCATACCGTACAGATGCCGCGGGCCACCGGGATCGTTGCAGCCGGCGCTCTAGGCCAGAGCGGCCAGGATCTGTTCAGCGGCCTGATCGGGGGTCAGCTCACCGGCCAGCACCGCCCGCTCGGCGACCGCGATGAACTGGCGAGCGGCCGGCGTGGCGAGCCGGTCGAGCAGCCGGTTGCGCACCATCGACCGGGTCCATTCCAGCTGCTGGCGGGCCCGCTTGGCCTCGAACTCGCCGTCAGCCACCAGCTTGTCCCGGTGCCGCTGCACGTGCTTCCACACCCGGTCCAGGCCGGTGTTGTCCAGCGCGCTGCAGGTCAGCACCGGGGTCTGCCAGGCATCCTCGGCACCGCGCAGCATCCGCAGCGCGCCGGACAGTTCCAGGGCGGCCCGCTCGGAGGCGGCCTGATGCTCACCGTCGGCCTTGTTGACCGCGATCACGTCAGCGATCTCCAGAATCCCGCGCTTCATGCCCTGCAGCGAATCGCCGGTGCGGGCCAGGGTCAGGAACACGAAGGTGTCGACCATGTCGGCCACCACGAACTCCGACTGGCCCACCCCGACCGTCTCGACCAACACCACGTCATAGCCGGCCGCCTCCATCACCAGCATGGTCTCGCGGGTGGCCTTGGCGACCCCGCCGAGCGTGCCCGAACTGGGCGAGGGCCGGACGAAGGCGGCCGGGTCCACCGCCAACCGGGTCATCCGGGTCTTGTCGCCGAGAATGCTGCCCCGGCTGCGCGCCGAGGACGGATCCACCGCCAGCACCGCAACCCGATGCCCGGCCGCGGTGAGGTTGCTGCCGAGGGTGTCGATGAACGTGGACTTGCCGACGCCGGGGACGCCGGTGATGCCGACCCGCCGCGCATTGCCGGCAAACGGCAGCAGCCGCGCCAGCAGCAGTTGGGCATCGGCGCCGTGCTCGGGCCGCCGGGACTCGACCAGGGTGATCGCCCGAGCGATGGCGGCCCGCTCACCGGCCCGCACCTGGCCGGCCAGCCGGTCGGCACGCTCGGCCGGCAGGTCAGGCGCAGGTGCGGGCGAGGGCGTGCCGGGCTCGGGTGGCTGGGCGGTCATCTCAGCCCGCGCTGGGAAGCTGCGCGTCCAGTGCTGCGAGCAGCTCCAGCGCGGCGGTGGCGATCACCGTGCCGGGCGGGAAGATCGCCGCGGCGCCGGCCGCCCGTAGCTCGGTGAAGTCCTGCTGCGGGATCACCCCACCGACCACGATCAGGATGTCCGGACGGCCGGCGGCGGCCAGCTCGTCGCGCAATGCCGGTACCAGGGTGAGGTGGCCGGCCGCCAGCGAGTTCACGCCGACGATGTGCACGTCGGCCTCGACGGCCTGCCGGGCGACCTCGGCCGGGGTCTGGAACAACGGGCCGACATCGACATCGAAACCCAGGTCGGCGAACGCGGTGGCGATCACCTTCTGGCCGCGATCATGGCCGTCCTGGCCCATCTTGGCCACCAGGATCCGGGGCCGGCGACCGTGTTCGTTGTCGAATGCGTCGGTCGCGGCACGGGTTTGCTCGATCGCGCTCACCCGGCCATCCTTGCAGGCCTCGTCGCGGTAGACCCCCGAGATCGTCCGGATCTGACCGGCGTGGCGACCATAGACCTGCTCCAGCGCGTCGGAGATCTCACCGACCGTCGCCTGGGCGCGGGCCGCCTCGATGGCCAGTGCGAGCAGGTTCTGCTCCAGGCCTGCCGGCCGGCTGCCGTCCTGGGCCGCGGTGGCCTCCTGGGTCAGCGCGGCCAGCGCAGCCTGGACCTGACCGGAGTCGCGCTCGGCGCGTAGCCGATCGAGTTTCTCCTTCTGCAGCCTGCGTACCCCGGCGTTGTCCACCTTCAGCACGTCCAGCTGTTCCTCATCGGCCAGCCGGTACTTGTTGATGCCGATGACCGGCTGACGACCGGAGTCGATGCGCGCCTGGGTGCGGGCCGCCGCTTCCTCGATCCGCAGCTTGGGCAGGCCTTCGGCGATCGCGGCGGCCATCCCGCCGGCCTGCTCGACCTCGCTGATGTGACCCCAGGCCCGCCGGGCCAGGTCATAGGTGAGCCGCTCGACGTAGTTGCTGCCACCCCACGGGTCGATCACCCTGGTGGTGCCGGACTCCTGCTGCAACAGCAACTGGGTGTTGCGCGCGATCCGGGCCGAGAAGTCGGTCGGCAGTGCCAGTGCCTCGTCCAGGGCGTTGGTGTGCAGCGACTGGGTGTGGCCCTGGGTCGCGGCCATCGCCTCGATGCAGGTGCGCACCGCGTTGTTGAACACGTCCTGCGCGGTGAGTGACCACCCTGAGGTCTGGGAATGGGTCCGCAGCGACAGGGACTTCTCGCTGCTGGGCTCGAACTGCCGGACCAGCTTGGCCCACAGCAGCCGGGCCGCCCGCAGCTTGGCGACCTCCATGAAGAAGTTCATCCCGATCGCCCAGAAGAACGACAGCCGCGGCGCGAACGAGTCGACGTCCATTCCGGCCGCGATGCCGGCGCGCAGGTACTCCACGCCGTCGGCGAGGGTGTAGGCCAGCTCCAGGTCGGCGGTCGCCCCGGCTTCCTGGATGTGGTAGCCAGAGATCGAGATCGAGTTGTAGCGAGGCATCCGGGCGGCGGTGTAACCGAAGATGTCGCTGATGATCGTCATCGACTCTTTCGGTGGATAGATATAGGTGTTGCGGACCATGAACTCCTTGAGGATGTCGTTCTGGATGGTGCCGGTCAGCTGCTCCGGCGCCACCCCCTGCTCCTCGGCGGCCACCACGAACAGCGCCAGGATGGGCAACACCGCTCCGTTCATGGTCATCGACACGCTCATCTGATCCAGCGGAATGCCGGCGAACAGCTCGCGCATGTCATAGATCGAGTCGATGGCCACTCCCGCCATCCCGACGTCGCCGATCACCCGTGGGTTGTCGCTGTCATAGCCACGGTGGGTGGGCAGGTCGAAGGCCACCGACAGGCCCTTCTGCCCGGCGGCGAGATTGCGCCGGTAGAAGGCGTTCGAGTCGGCCGCGGTGGAGAATCCCGCGTACTGGCGGATGGTCCAGGGCTGGTTGACATACATCGTCGGGTACGGCCCGCGCAGGAACGGCGCGATACCCGGGTAGGTATCGGTGAAGTCGACGCCGGCCAGGTCAGCGGCGGTGTAGAGCGGGGCCACCTCGATGCCCTCGGGGGTGAGCCAGCCGGCCGCCTGCGCAGGACCGGCCGGCCGGGGGCTCGCACCGGGGGTGGCCCAGCCCAGCGTGCCGAAATCCGGAATCATCGCGACCCTTCCTCGATCTGGTGCAGCGCGCTCAACCGCGCCAGCGCGTCGCAGCCGGCAAAGACCGCCTGGTCGATGTCGCCGCAGACCAGCGCCGGCCGGCCGGCGATCCACACCTGAACGGCACCGGCGACCCGCAGCGCCGCCGCTGCGGCTTCGGCCTGCTCGGCGTAGACCTGATCGTTGGAGCACAGCAGGGCCACCGTCGCCCCGCTGCCGGCGAACGCGGTGGCCAGCTCGGCCGGCTCACCGGTGCCGCGAACGGCCTCGAACCCGCCCACTGCCAGCAGGTTGCTGGCGAAACTCAGCCGGCCGGCGTGGGCCGAGGCAGGTCCCAGGGCGGCCAGGAACACCGTCGGGCGGCTGCCGGTGCCGGCCAGCTGCTCGTCCGATCGGTCCCGAAGGGCCTCGAACGGCCCGGCATAGCGGTGCCGGGGCAACCCGCCGGCCGCCGGTTCGGGCGCCGGCGGTCGCGACAGTGGCCGCTCGTCGAGCATCGCGAACTCGCTGACACCGGTGATCGGATCGCGGCGGTGCGCCAGGTTGTCCCGCCGGCGCTGCCAGCTGCGTTCGAGCAACTCGCCCAGCGCGCCGCTGGCCAGCGCGGTGGCCGCGCCGCCGGCCCGTTCGAGTTCGGTGAACTTCTGCCAGCTGGTCTCGGCCAGCTGCTCGGTGATCGACTCGACGTAGAACGACCCGCCGGCGGGATCACTGACCCGGGCCAGGCTGGACTCGTCGTGCAGCACCGCGTGGGTGTTGCGCGCGATCCGGCGGCCGAACTCATCGGGCAGCCCGAGCGCGGAGTCAAACGGTGCGACGGTGATCGACTCCGCGCCGCCGGCCGCCGCCGCGAAACAGCCGATGGTGGTTCGCAGCAGGTTCACCCAGGGGTCGCGACGGGTCATCATGGCCCAGGAGGTCACCGCATGCTGGCGCTGGCCACGCCGGTCGGCGGCCAGACCGGACAGCTCGCCGACCCGGTCCCAGAGCCGCCGGGCGGCGCGCAGCTTGGCGATCGAGTCGAACTGGTTTGCCGTGACCGCATAACGAAATTCCATCGCGGCGAACGCATCGGCCAGCGCCAGGCCGGTGTCGGTCAGCGCGCGCAGGTAGGCCACCCCGACCGCGATGCTGATAGCCAGCTCGTCGGAATCGCTGCCGCCGGCCTCGTGATAGCCACCGGCGTCGACGGTGAGCGGCACCAGGTTCGGATAACCCCGTGCCAGCGCCGCGGCATCGGTGACCAGCGACAGGTCGACCCCCGCGCCGGTCCGAGCCGCCAGCCCGATCGGGTCAGCGCCCAGGTTTCCGCTCAGCGCGTCCGGGCTCAGCTGCCCGGCCAGTCCCAGCAGCTGCTCGGCGGCCTCGCGGGTGTGCTCGCCGGCGTCCAGCACGATCGACACCAGCTCCAGTTGCACCCCGTCCAGCGCCCGGGCCAGACCGTCGACCGGCAGGCCGGCCGGGCCGAGCAGCAGCCACAGCGAGCTGACCCCGCCGTTCAGGTCGGCCAGTATCGCCCGGTTGGCAGCGGCCGGATCGGGGTCGAGGTGACGCTGCCGGACGTCCCAGCCGTGGCCGCCGGCCGGCCGGCTGCCGCGCACGAACGGCGGCCGGCCGGGCAGTCCGGTGTCCAGGCCGGCCGGCAGGTCGTCGCGGGTGTAGAGCGGCTGGATGGCAAAACCGTCGTAGCCGACGTGGCTCAGGGCGTGCTCGGGGGCCGCCGGGTCACTCACCGGCACGCCGGCCTTGGCCAGCACCGCCGAGACCAGGGTGCGCCACTGATCGCGACTGGCGGGCTCGAAGCCGGCCGCCAGCGCCAGCTGCTCGTCGGAGGCAGTCATAGCGCGAATGGTAGGTGCGATGCCCTGGGCCCGGCCGCCGCCGTGGCTAATCTCTCGCACCAGCGTTCAACGGCAACGTGAGCGCTGGGCGGCAACAGGGCGCTCGACAGCGACCGGGCGCTCGACGGCAACCGGCCCGAAGATCGTGGCCGTCCCCGCTAGGGTGGTGCACCGTGACAGCGCCTACCGATCCCCAGCAGCTAGCCGTGACCGCCGCCCGGGCCCTGGCCGAGCGCACCGGAGCCGAGCGCCACGATGTCGCCCTGGTGCTCGGCTCGGGTTGGCTGCCGGCCGTCGAGCAGTTGGCCGCCCGCGCCGAGGCCGACCTGGAGTTCCCGAGCACCGAGTTGCCCGGCTTCTCCGCGCCCGCGGTCGCCGGACATGCCGGCACCATCCGCTCGTTGCAGGTCGAGGGCAAGCGGCTACTGGCCTTTCTCGGGCGCACCCACTACTACGAGGGCAAGGGGGTGGCCGCCGTGGTGCACGGGGTGCGGGTCGCCGCCGCCGCCGGCTGCTCGATCACGGTGCTGACCAACGGCTGCGGCGGGCTGCGCTCGGACATGAGCGTCGGCCAGCCGGTGCTGATCAGCGACCACCTGAACCTGACCGCCACCTCGCCGCTGGTCGGCGCCAGGTTCGTCGACCTCACCGACCTGTATTCGGTCCGGCTGCGCGCCCTGATGCACGAGATCGACCCGTCGCTGACCGAAGGCGTCTACGCCCAGTTCCCCGGCCCGCACTACGAGA
>JBPCPA010000266.1:0-4451 GCA_050999655.1 Jatrophihabitans sp. | reverse complement strand
CGCCGTAGAGGGTGTCGGTGGGCAGCACCACCACCGAGCCGGCCTGTATCGCCCGGGCCGCGGTGGCTATCGCCATCGGCCGGTTGTCCCGATCGCTGCAATCCAGCATGTCGCTCATAGCCATGATCTTGCCGCACCGGGTGCCACCCCGAGCCCGACAGGGCTAGCCCGGAGGCCGCAACGGTGCCAGGATCAGATCCCCCCACTCCCGCGAAACCCGGACAGCAGGTAGCCGATGAACCCCATTTCCCGTGCCGGCTGGCGCCGCCGCACGCTGGCCCTGACCACCACCGCCGCGCTCACCGCCGCCGCACTCACCGCGCTGGCCGGCCCGGCCGGGGCGAGCAGCCATCGAGCCGCGGCGCTGCCCGGCGGCGCGGCCTGGGCGGTCAGCCTCGGCGACTCCTACATCTCCGGCGAGGCCGGCCGGTGGGCCGGCAACTCCGATGACTCCGGCCAGACCGATGCGCTGGGCTCGAGCGCCTACCACGACGCCGGCAGCTCCGAGGCGATCGCCGGCTGTCACCGCTCGAAGTCCGCCGAGATCGGCTTCGGCACGATCAGCGGCGCCAACCTGGCTTGCTCGGGTGCGACCACGGCCACTCAGCCCTACTCCTCGGGCAGTGACTTCAAGCCCGGCCTGGACTTCTACAACGACGGCGCCGGTCACCTGGGCCAGGCGCTGGCCCTGCAGAACTTCGCAGCCACCCACCGGGTGAGCCTGGTCGCGGTCTCGATCGGTGGCAACGATTTCCACTTCGCCTCGATCGTGCAGTCCTGTGTCGAGGACTTTCTCACCTCCCCCACCTGGTGGAAGAATTACTGTCGCGACGACTCCTCGGTCACCGCGAACTTCACCGGTGCCGCCATCGCGGCGGTGACCGCCAAGATCGCCGGAGCGCTGCGCAACGTCAACACCGCGCTGGCCAACGACGGCTACCAGGCCGGTGACTACTCGATCGTGCTGCAGACCTATCCGTCGCCGCTGCCTGCAGGCTCGGGCATCCGCTACAGCGAGTCGGGGTTCACCCGGCAGAGCACCGGCGGCTGCGGCTTCTGGAACGGCGACGCCGACTGGGCCAACAGCACGGCGCTGCCGACGATCAACAACGCGGTGCGAGCCGGTGCCAGCCAGTCCGGCCTGCCGAACGTCAAGATCATGGACGTCAGCGCGCTGTTCACCGGCCGCCGGCTCTGCGAGAGCGGCGTGCACAAGCTACAGGAGACCTCGCTGGCGAGCTGGCGCAGCGTCGGCGCGGTGGATCAGAGCGAGTGGATCGAGAACATCCGCACCGTCACCGCGGTCCTCGGCCCGTACTACATCCAGGAGTCGCTGCACCCGAACTACTGGGGCCAGCTGGCACTGCGCAGCTGCCTGCGGCAGGCCTACAACGGCGGCTCGGTGCGCGGCGGCAGTTGCAGCCGGACGGCCAACGGCCTCAGCTCGGCCGGCGAGCCGGTGGTCGCGCTGCACTGACCCGGGCGGGTGCCGGCGCATCGGATCGCAGGGCGCCGGCGAAGCGTGGCCGCCCGGCCAGGTCGCGGTGATCAGCCACCTCGCGCCACTGGCCGCCGGCCCGCAGCAGCGCCGGCACCGCTTCGGCGTGGCTCTGGTCGTGTTCGACGAGCAGTAACCCGCCCGAGCGCAACAGCCGGGCCGCGGTGGCCAGCAGCGCCGGCATCAGGCTCAGCCCGTCCGGGCCGGCGAACAGCGCGTCGGCCGGGTCGTGGCCGACCTCCGGGCCCAGCTCGTTCCGGCTCCGGTCGGGGACGTAGGGCGGGTTGGCCAGCACCACGTCGACCGTGCCGGCCAGGGACGCCAGCAGGCGTGGGTCCGCGACATCGCCGGTGACCACCTCGATCGGCCGGTCACCGGCTGCCGCCCGGGCCTCGGCGTTGCGGGTCAGCCAGGCCAGCGCCGGTGCCGCCCGTTCGACGGCCAGCACCTCGGTGGCGGGGTATTCGTGCGCCACGGACAGGGCAATCGCCCCCGAGCCGGCGCACAGGTCCAGCACCAGTCGCGCCCCGTCCAGGGCGCCGGCGGCAAGCTCCAGGATGAGCTCGGTCTCCGGTCGTGGGATGAACACCCCAGGCCCGACCTGCAACTCCAACCTGCGAAACGGCGCGCTGCCGGTGAGGTGCTGGACCGGCTCGCCGGCCACCCGGCGCCGGATCAGCTCGCCGTAGGCGGCCAGCCGATCGGGGTCGAGTCGGTCGACGAGCAGCAGCTGGGACCGGCCGCATCCGAGCAGGTGGGCCAGCAACAGCTCGGCGTCCACCCTCGGGCTGTGGACGCCGGCCGCGGCCAGTTCGGCGCTGGCCGCTCGCAGCCGGGCGCTGGCGGTCAGGCTCACTCGCCGGAGAGCGCGGCTTCGATATCGGCGCGGGTGAGCGCGTCGATCACGTCGTCGAGCGCGCCGTCGAGAACCTGATCGAGGTTGTAGGCCTTGAAGTTCACCCGATGGTCAGCGATCCGGTTCTCGGCGAAGTTGTACGTCCGGATCCGTTCGGAGCGATCGACGGTGCGCACCTGCGACCGGCGGGCGTCCGAGGCCTCCTGCTCGGCCTCCTGCTGGGCGTGGACGAGCAACCGCGAGCGCAGCACCCGCAACGCCGCTTCCCGGTTCTGCAACTGGCTCTTCTCGTTCTGCATCGACACCACCGTGCCGGTCGGGAGGTGGGTGATCCGAACCGCCGAGTCGGTGGTGTTGACGCTCTGGCCACCGGGCCCCGACGAGCGGTAGACGTCGATCCGCAGGTCGTTCATGTCGATCTCCACGTCCACCTCCTCGGCCTCGGGCAGCACCAGGACACCGGCCGCCGAGGTGTGAATCCGGCCCTGGGACTCGGTGACCGGCACCCGCTGCACCCGGTGCACGCCGCCCTCGTACTTCAGCCGGCTCCACACCGGCTTGTCGGCGCTGCGCGAACGGACCGCCACGGTGACCGACTTGTGGCCGCCCAGGTCGGTCTCCTCGTCGTCGAGCACCTCGGTCTGCCAGCCCTGGACCTCGGCATAACGCAGGTACATCCGCAACAGGTCACCGGCGAACAGGGCCGACTCCTCGCCGCCCTCGCCGGCCTTGATCTCCAGGATGACGTCCTTGATGTCGTTCGGGTCCTTCGGGATCAGCAATTCGCGCAGCCTGGCCTCCAGCTCCGGTATCCGGGCGGCCAGCTCCTCGGCCTCGGCTGCGAAGGCGGCGTCCTCGCCGGACAGTTCCCGGGCAGCCTGCTCGTCGGCACGCACCCGGTCGAGCTCCCTGGACGCGCCGACCACCGGCGCCAGCTGGGCGTAGCGCCGGCCGAGTCGCTTGGCCGCGACCTGGTCGGCGTGCACCGCCGGGTCTGACAGCGCCAGTTCGGTCTCGGCGTACTCGGCCAGCATCTGGGCCAGGGTGCTACTGCCGTCTGCCTCGTGACTCATCGCTCATCCTTCGGGTGCGGCTAGGACCGCTCGACAGCTTTGCGGGCAAAGGAAACGGCGCCCGTGGCATGCCTGTACTGGCATGCCTCGGGCGCCGTCGGGGTAGCTAGGCGGTGGTGCGCTCGCGCTTTCCGTAGCGCTTCTCGAACTTGTCCACCCGGCCGCCGACATCCATGATCTTCTGCTTGCCGGTGTAGAAGGGGTGGCAGGCCGAGCACACCTCGGCGTGCATCGATCCCGACTTCGCCGTGCTGCGGGTGGTGAATGAGTTACCGCACGAGCAGGTCACCTCGGTGACCACGTACTCGGGGTGGATTGCGTCCTTCACGATGGTTCCCTCTCTGGGCACCAGGTTCGGTGCCGGTGCTATGGCCGCCGGGTCGCCCGATCGTGCTGGACGTGAACCGGAGCCGGGTCGTCAACCAGACAGTGTGCCAGTTGTGGCCACACCGCTCCAAACGCGGGGCGCTCGCCAGTCATTCCATGCTCGCGCGCTGCTCGCCCTTCCCGGCCTGATCTGCCTGATCGGCCCGACCGGACGGTGCCGCTCGCTGCGCCGAGGCCGGGTTCAGGGCACTATCTAGATGTGTCATACCCCCGCGACCCGGTCGGCGAGCAGCTCAGCATCGATCTCGATGCCGACGAACCGGCAGCCACCGCTTCGGCGGCCGGTGGACGGCTCAGCTGGGCGGCCACCAGCCGGCTGGGACAGCTGCTGCTGGTGGCCGCAGCGGTGTTTGCGGTGTTTGCCGTGGTGACCGCGACACAGGCGGTACGCCAACCCGTCGTCCGGCAACTGCGCACTGTCGCGGGACCGGTGGCGCCGGCGGTCGACGTCACCGGGTGCCCGGTCGGCGCCCGTTGCCGTACCAGCTCCAGCGCCCCCGCCGGCCTGCTCGCCGCGGTCCGGCGCGCGTTCCCGACCGGCCGGCTCAGCTCGGTGGCCGGCACCTACGACGCCGACACCGGTGCGCCCTACCGGGTCACGATGTTCGCCGAGGTCGGCGCCGGTGCTGTCCTGAGC
>JBPCPA010000258.1:0-5939 GCA_050999655.1 Jatrophihabitans sp. | reverse complement strand
GGGTTTGGGACGTGGTCGAGCGGAACGAGGAATACGCCAGGGGGCACGATTTTCCGGCGCGGAGCATTCCCTACGCCGCGGCCGAGGAGTTCGACTGGGTGGGGGTGCTGGCCGGCACCAACCCGGCGGTGCTCGCCGACTCCTTCCAGCTGCTGTGGGTGCTCAACCAGCGGGTGCCGTTCGTCAACGACGCGGCCGCGCTGTTCTACCTCAACTCGAAGATCACCCTGAGCGCGGCGGTCCCGAAGGAGAACCTGCCGGCCTCCTACGTGTCCAATGACTTCGAGTTCCTCAACAACCTGGTGGAATCAGACGCCGACCGGTCCTGGGTGCTCAAGCCGACCAACGAGGGCTGCGGCGCGGACGTCTACTTCATCGGCAAGCGGGAGCGCAACCGGCGGGCCCTGCTGCAATCGGCAACCGGCAACGAGGTTCCCCGGTACGAGATGTACAGCCGGAACATCATCGGCCTGGCCAAGCGCTACACGGCGGTGCAGGAATACATCCCGAATGTGCGCGCGAACGAGAACCGGGTGATCATCGCCGGCGACGTGCCGGTGTGCGGTTTCCGGCGATTCCACTTCGACGACGACGACCGGGCCAATGTCACGCTGGGCACCCGGTTCGAGGGTCTGAACCTCACACCGGAGGAGGATGCGTTCTGCCGCCAACTCGGCAAGAACCTGATGTCGATGGGTATCTACTACTCCGGCATCGACCTGGCCTACCCGTACGTGATGGAGTTCAACCTGGTCAACCCGGGCGGCCTGAACTACTCCTTCCGCGCGACCGGGGTCGACCAGTCCTCCGAGGCGGTCAACCTGGTGCTGGCAGCCCTACAGGCCAACGGCCGGATCAGGTAACCCCAACCGTGCCGGCCGAGCAGATCATGGACACGCACTACCTGGCCGCGTGGCAGGCGATTCGCGATCGGCCGGAGCTGGCTGGGCAGCTGCGGGAAGACCAGCAGGCGCTGCACCGGGCGCTGCACCGGCCCGGCTGGTCCTACGCCTACCCACCGCCGGTGCTGGCAGCCGCCGTCCAGGCCGAGTTGGTCTCGGTCGGTCCGGCGCTGGCGCTGCTGATCACCGATCTGCCGCGGCGGGCCTTCGGCCAGGACGCGGCAGCCTGGGCGCGCTTTCTCGGCCTGTCCGGCGAGGATTTCCAGCTCGTGGTCGAGGCGGCCGGCGTTCCCCGGTTCCGCGATCGGGCCCTGCTGTTCATGCGTCCGGACCTGATGGTCACCGAGCAGGGCCTGCGGCTGGTGGAGCTCAACGTCTCGACGCCGATGGGCGGCATGAGCACTCATGACCCGTACCGGCAGGCCATCGGGGAGCTGCACCTGGCCGGCCTGTTGGACGAGCAGGGGCTGCGGTTGCAGGCTCCGGAGATGGCCCCGGTCTGGTTGGCCGCCTTCGCCCGGGCCATCGGCGATCGGCGCAGCCCGTGCACCGTGTTCGAAGCCACTGCCAACCCGGCCGATCTGGATTCCGGCCGGCGGTTCCTGCTGGATCTGCTGGCCTCTGGTGGCTACCGGGTGCTCGCCGGACTCGTGACCGACCTTGACCTCGACGACAGCGGGGCCCACTACCAGGGTCAGCGGATCGACGTCGTCTACACGGCCTACACCTGGTATGAGACCAAGCGGTACGTGCCGGCCGCCCGCACCCGCCAGCTGATGGCGCTGGACCAACAGGGCCAGCTGAGCTTCGTCAACGCTCCCGCCACGGCTCTGTTCGACAGCAAGGTAAACCTGGAACTGCTCACCGCGCCGCGCTACCGACATCTGCTGACGCCGGCCGAGCAGCAGCTCGTCGAGCGGTACCTGCCCGAGACCTTTCGGCTGACCCCCGACAGCTATCAGCGGGCGGTGCAGGAGCAACACCGGCTGGTCTGCAAGCCGGCCCTGGCCTACGGCGGCAAGGGAGTCAGCCACGGTGCGGCGATGTCGGCGCCGGCCTGGCGGTCGCTGCTGGCCGACCGGCTCGACGAGTCCGACGCCGAGGCCTACGTGTGCCAGGCCAGCCTGCCGGTCGCCGCCGTGCCGGTGCCGACGCTCGATGCGGCGCCACGCCAGATCTGCCTGGGGCCGCTGGTCTTCGGCGGCCGGTACGCGGGCACCTTCTACCGGCAACTACCCGCGACCGACCACTCGGTCATCAACGCCTCCAACGGCGCCGAGGTCGGCGGCACCCTCGCCGTGGCCAGCACCGCCGCCTCCCCGTCCCACTGACCGTCGTCGCCAGCCGGCCGGTGTCATCACCAGTCGATGAAACCGCTGATCGAGGCCCGCAGGCCGGCTACGTCCAGGCCGTGCAGGGCGTCGTGTTGCTCGACGGTGCCGTAGCGACGCAACTCCTCGCGCGCCACCCCGAGTCCGAGCACCCGATGCCGCACGCCTGCCAGGGCCCGCGACACCTCGCCGACCGAGCTGCCCGCGAGGTAGGGCTCGACGAGGACCACGTCCGGCGTGTCCAGGCTGGCTCGTAGCGTCTCGGCGTCGAACGGCCGGACGGTGGCGGCGTAGAGCACCGTCAGATCGAGCCCCTCGGTGGCCAGCAGCACCCGATCGGCCAGCGGGCCGACCGCGATCACGCTGCCCCGGCGGCCGGTGCGCAGCACCCGCAGCCGGCCGTCGGCGACCTCGAAGGGCCTGCTGTTGGATCGCCCGTCCAGCCGCAGGTAGTTGCGTCCGGTGCCCGCAGCCGCCGCCCGCAGCAACGTCTCCAGCCCGTCGGGATGGCCCGGCACCTGCACCGTCCAGCCGGACAGCGTGTCCAGCAGCGCCACGTCCCGGTGGCCGAAATGGGTCTGGCCGCCGGCCGGCCAGTCATAGGAACCGCCGGCCGCGACCAGCACCGCTGCGACATCCTGGTGCCCGAGATCGAGTTTCACCTGTTCGAACGGGCGTTCCAGCAGGAACGGCGCGATGGTGTGCACGATCGGACGCAACCCGGCCAGCGCCAGTCCGCCAGCCACGCCGATCAGCAACTGCTCGCGGATGCCGAGGTTGATGACCCGGTCGGCGACCGGCGCGGTCGAGACGGGGTCGAGGTAACCGGCGCCCACCTCGGCCAGCACCAGGGCCAGCGAGTGGTCCTGGGCCAGCAACTCGGGCGCGAGACGGTAGAAGCGGTCTCGTTGCTGTTCGGCTGCAGCGTCACGCTGTTGCCGCACGGCGCTGCCCTGCGGTGCGCTCATCAGCTGTCCTTTCGCTCGACGTGGGCGATGACGGCATGGGGCCGACCGGGCCGGCCGGCGGCGTAGGCCCGGGCCAGCGCCTGGTGATCGCGGCCGGCCACGTCGATGGCAGACCAGCCCTCGGCGACGAAGCGCTGCCCGATGCCACCGGGCCACCCGAGCGAGGCCGAGGAGTTGTCGATCACGATCGCCATCAGCTGGTCCAGCCGTTGCCGGCCGGCGTACTGGATCGCCTCCAGGTTGCTGCCCTCCTCCAACTCGGCATCACCGAGCAGCACCACCACCCGAGCCTGCCGATAGCCGGTCACCCGCAATCCCAGCGCCGTCCCGACTGCCAGACCGAGGCCGTGCCCCAGCGAACCGGAGCTGATCTCCGCGCCCGGCACCAGGGTGCGATCCGGGTGGTAGCCCAGCGGCGAGTCGAACCGGCCGAAGCTGCGCAGCTGGTCCCGGCTCAGAAACCCCTTGGCAGCCAGCACCGCGTAGTAGGCCATCGGGCCGTGCCCCTTCGACAGCAGGAACCGATCCCGGTCCGGGGCGTCCGGGTGCGCCGGATCGACCGCGAGTACCTGGTCATAGAGCACCCACAGCGCGTCCAGGGTCGAGGTGGCGCTGGCGCAGTGTTTCTCATCGCAAGTCATCAGGGTCATCAGGGCGGGCAGGTCGCGGTAGCCGGCCGGTGCGATCGATGTCATGCGACCAGCCTGCAACTTCAAGTCCACTTCAGGTCAAGCCGCGGCGCCCCGAGCTTGCGCGCCGCGCTGCGCGAAAGCCGGTTCCAGCCAGTACACGCTGGGGTTCTCCGCGCCGACCGGTGGCGCGCCGACGGTGCTGTGCTTCGTCGCGGCCGGCAGCGGGCCGCTGCTGATCGCCCTGCTGATCCGCTACCTGCCCACCGAGCCGATCGACGTCAGCTACGCCGAGTTCCTGGCGGCCTGGCAGAGCCTGGACGCCGTCGGCTTTCCCGGCGAGTCCGATCCCGAAACCGGGTACCGCAACTTTGCGGCAGGCGGGTCAACTGGGGCCGCAGGCCTACCGGATCGCCTGGCTGATCCAGGCCCCGCGGCCGGACTGGACCGGCCCCCGCGACGGCAACCTGGCGCGGCTGCCTCGGGTGCGCGCCCGCAACCGCCGCCCGGACGACATCGGGGGAAGCCAGCCGACCAGCCCTGCGAGCACGCAGGAACCGGACCCGGGCAGCCAGCCCTGATACCGGTGCCGGCTCAGTCCTGGTAGGTGTCGTGAAACGGGAACATGTTGATCCCGGTGCCCTCTTCCTGCCGTCCCAACGGGGTCAGGTCGAGGTAGTTGTAGGTGCCCAGGACCAGCTCGGCACCCCGCCCGTAGGTGGAGTAGGTGTGATAGATCTGCTCGCCGTCGCGCAAGAACACGCTGATCCCGTGCTGCTCACCCTGAGCGTGCCACGGGGTGACTCGCTCCAGCTCGTCCTTGTCCCGGTAGTTGTACTGAACCGGTGCCACGGCCTCGTCCATCGTCACGTGGTAGTCGTAGTTGAAGTCGTTTCCATAAGAGGAAACCCACGGAAAGGTCCAACCCATCCGGGCTTTGAACGGGCCGATCTTGGCCAGCGGCGCGCGCGAGACAGCGGCCAGCGAGGTGTCTCGGGAGCGCAGGTGGGCCAGGTGGCCGATGTTGTCGGCGAGGTAGGAGCAACTGCTGCAGCCGGCGTCCCAGCTCGGGTCGAACATGAAGTGGTAGACGATCAACTGGCGGCGGTCATCGAACAGGTCGAGCAGCGTGGTCTCGCCGTCCGGACCCTCGAAGACATAGGACTTGTCCACCGCGACCATCGGCAACGTGCGGCGCTCGGCGTTGATCGCGTCGCGGGCGCGGGTGGCCAGTTTCTCGTTGTCGAGCAGATGCTTGCGAGCGGCTAGCCACTCATCGCGCGAGACGACCTGGGGCAGGGTCATGGGCTTTCCCTCGATTTCAGCTGGGGGCTCAGAAGGACGATCGGGTGCGGCCGGGGGTTGGCTGCGCGCCCACGTTACCCATATCTGCCCGTCTTGCGAAAGCGACCCGCCTTCGGCAGGCGCTGGTCGGCTTCGTGCCGCCCCCGGGGCCGGGCCAGGCCGGCCGGCGCCGCTATCCGCCCGAGCCGTCGCCCAGCCTGGGCCCGAAATCGGTCGTGCGCCAGTTCGAGTCCGGGTCATACTTGTCCAGCTTTGCCTTGTCGTGCTTGAGGGCGTCGATGATCGCGACGGCCTGGGCGCGGGTCGGCGCGGCGGCATCGACCCTCCTGCGCCAGAACCGAAAGCTCATGGCGGCAAACCCCCTTCGCACATCTTGGCGGCCAAGTCAGCCGCCTGATGGTGGCGCGACACACCACTCAGGTGGTGTGGACAACGAGCGGCCCCCGGCGGCCCAGCGGCCAGATGCCGAATCCGATGGTAGCAACCGTCGCGCCGGTCCAGGTGATCGCCGACCAGCCGCCTGCTGACCAGAGCAGTCCCGCCACGGCCGACCCGATCGAGCCGGCGATGAAGTTCGACGTCACCATCGCGGTGTTGATACGGCTACGGGTCCGGCGATAGCCGGATCGCGCCGGGCAAGCGCTGACCTAGGACCCGACTTCGTCGCGAATCTCGTCGTAGGACTCGGCGAGGTACCGGATCAGCGCGTCGCGGAAGCCCGGATTCTCGAAGAACGCGTTGAACAGCTGGCCGTTGGCCTCGTGACGGTCGACGATCATGCTCTCAGCCGTCTTGTGCAACACC
>JBPCPA010000072.1:0-22726 GCA_050999655.1 Jatrophihabitans sp. | reverse complement strand
GGCCGAAAGGGTTTGGGAGACCTCTCTCTCGTGGCAGGAAGCCAAAACCCGCAGGCGGTGAGCGTCTGCGACATCCTGGGACACGGGCTGGGACTGTGGCCGGTTCCCCGGTCCCAGCTCGTGTCGCTCAGTGAACGCGGGCGCCCAGCGAGACATCGGCGGCCGGCGCGAGGTCGCCCGGGTCGCTGTCGCCCGGGTCTAGGTCGCCCGGGTCGCTGTCGCCGTCGGCCGGCGCGGGCAGCACGGTCAGCGCGATGAGCACACCGAGCAACACCAGCCCGGCCGAGATCCAGAACCCGAGGTGGTAGCCGCCGGTCAGTGCCGCGTCGTCAGCGTGGCCGGCCGCCAGCAGGTGACTGGTCCGGGCCGAGGTCACGGTGGCCAGCACCGCCAGGCCGAGCGCCCCGCCGACCTGGCCGGTGGTGTTGATCACCCCGGAGGCAAGGCCGGCGTCCTCGGCCGTGGCACCGGACATGGCCAGCCCCATCAGCGGCGGGAAGCAGATACCGGCACCGATCCCGATGATGACCAGCGCCGCAAAGAGGTGCGTCCAGTAGCTACCGTGCGTCGGGGCGGTGGCCAACAGCACCAGCGCGCACGAGATCAGCGCCATGCCGGTGGCACTCAGCGCCCGGCCGCCGAAGCGGGCGATCAGCCGCTCGGAGTAGCGCACCGAGATGGCGCCCATGAACACCGACACCGGCAGGAACGCCACGCCGATCTCGAGCGGGTCGTAGTGCAACACCTTCTGCACGTACAGCGCGCCCAGGAAGAAGGTGCCGAACATGCCGGCCGCACCGAGGATCTGGATCAGGTTGGCGCCGCACACGGTGCGCGATCGGAAGATCCGCAGCGGCATCAGGGGGTGGGCCGCGGTGGCTTCCCGGACGATGAAGGCAGCCAGCAGCAGCGCGCTGGCCGCGGCGAGGCCGAGGGTGCGGCCAGAACTCCAGCCGGCCTCGGCCGCCGGCTTCACGATCGTGTAGACGCCGAGCATCAGGGCGGCGGTGACCAGCACCGCACCGCTGACGTCCATGCCGCCGGTCAGGCCGCTGCCGGCGTCGGCGGTGACGTAGCGCCGGGCCAGCACCGCGGTGGCGAGACCGATCGGGACGTTGATGAAGAAGATCCAGTGCCAGTTGATGGACTGGGTCAGCGCGCCGCCGGCCAGCAGCCCGACCGCGCCGCCGGCCGAGGCGACGAAGGCGAACACCCCGATCGCCCGTGCCTGTTCGCGCGGCTCGGGAAACATCGTGACGATCATGCCCAGGATGACGGCCGAGGTCAGCGCGCCGCCGGCACCCTGGACGAACCGGGCCAGCACCAGCGTCAACTCGTTGCCGGCCAGCCCGCAGGCCATCGAGGCGAGGGTGAAGACCGCCAGGCCGCAGAGAAAGAGCCGGCGGCGCCCGACCAGGTCACCGAGCCGGCCGGCCAATAGCAGCAGGCCGCCGAAGGCGATCAGGTAGGCGTTCACCACCCAGGCCAGGCCGGCCGGCGAGAACGCCAGGTCGGTCTGGATGTAGGGCAATGCCACGTTCACCACGGTGACATCCAGGACGATCATCAGCATGCCGGTGCACAGCACGTACAGCGCGATCCAGCGGGAGCGCTCGGCGCCCGCCATCAGCCGGCCGCGCTGTCGAGGAAGCGTCCGAGCGCGTCGAGCAGTTCTTCGGTGCCCTGCTGCCGGACGGCGTTGGTGTCCAGACCGTCGAGGTAGGCGCCGAGTTCGGTGAGGATCAACCGGGTGCCGCCACCGTCGGCGAGAAACTCCAGGGTGGCCAGCGACACCGAGATCCGCTTGCCGTCCATGGTCATGTCGTAGGAGTAGACGATCCGCTCGTTGTCGACGATGTCCTGGTAGAGCGCGTCGAAGGTGAAGGTGGCCCCGCTGCCGGGTGCGCCACCGCTCAGCGATTCGCGCCCGCCCACCCGAAAGTCGATCTCGTGGCTGGCTCCGACCTCGCTGTCGGGGTCACCGAACCAGCGGATCTTGGCGGCCGGGTCGGCGAAGGCGGCGTACACCCGGGCCGGCGAGGCTGGGTAGCTACGCTCGATCACGAAGCGGTCGTGGGCGATGGAGCGGGTCATCGGTGCGTTCCTCTCATCTGTCTCGCGGACGAGCCCTGCTCCGGTTCTTCCGGCGGCAGGCTCGCAAGGTAGGCATCCAGTCGGTCGAGGCGGCGTAGCCACCGGGCGCGGCGAGCCTCGATCCAGGTTTCTGCGGTATCGAGCATCTTCAGTTCCAGGTGGCAGGTGCGAACCCGGCCGACCTTCTCGGATCTGATCAGGCCGCTGGCCTCCAGCACCTGCAGGTGCTGATGAACGGCAGGCAGGGACATCGGTAACGGCTTGGCCAGCTCGCTCACCGACGCCGAGCCGTGGCTCAACCGCTCGAGGATCACCCGGCGGGTGGGATCGGCCAGTGCCTGGAACACCAGGTCCAGGTCGTCCAGATGCTTAAGCACGCCCTTAAGTATTGCCGAGCGGCGGGATTTGTCAAGACAGGCGTCCGGCCGGATCCGCCGGCCCGCACGTCCGGCTAGCTGGTCTGCGGGACAGCGAACGGGGTCATGGTGAGCGCGCTGACCCCGCGTACCGAACGGATCGAGCCGTCGGTGCCACGGTGGTAGCGGACGAACTCGCCCGGTGAGCCGCCGCCCGGGCCACCGACGATCTTGAGGGTGTCGGCATCGATGACCTCCAGCGGCGCGGGGTCATCGGTGGGATCGGCCACCGCCGGGTTCAGCAGGAACAGGCGGTCGTTGATCAGTGCCACGTCCTGCACTCCCCACAGCGACCGGAACCGCCCGGTGAACCGTGCCGCCCCGGTACCGGCCGGCGCGTGCGAGGCCGAATCGCCCATCTCCAGCAGGCGAAACAGCGCCGTGGCCAGCGGGTCCGCGGCCCCGTCGATGGCGTTGGTGAGCACCGAGACGGCCAGCTTGCGGTCCGGACAGGCCAGCGTGCGGGTGATGTGCCCGGGGTAGCCGCCGCTGTGCCCGATCAGCTCCCGGTCACCGATCCTGGTCAGGAACACGCCGAGGCCGTAGTCAGACACCCCCTGTTTCACCTGCCACTGGCGGTGCCCCAGCTCGCGCAGCGAATCCTCGCCGAGCAGCCGGTCATCGCCGGGCAGCAGCGCGGTGTAGAACTCGGCGAGGTCCGCGGCGGTGGCGTAGAAGCCGGTGGCCGCAGCCAGCGCGCCGGTGTCGACGTGATCGAGCACGACCCGCTCGTCGGCGTAGGACAGCGCGCTGTGCCCGGCGGCCAGCTCGGCCCGGCGGCTCTCGACCAGTTCCGGGCCGGTGTCGGCCAGGCCGAGCCGGGCAATGATCGCCTCACCGACCCAGTCCTGGTAGCTGGCGCCGGTCACGGCCTCGATGATCAGGCCGAGCAGGCCGTAGCCGATGTTGGAGTATTTGAACCGGTCATTGCGGGCCAGCACCGCCGCGGCCGGCTCGGCGGCGATCGCCAGCAACTGCTCGCGATCGGGAAAGTTGCGGTGCAGCTGCCAGAAATCACCGTCCTGGCTGTCGCGGATCACCCCGCCGCCATGACCGAGCAGCTCGCGGACCCGCACCCCGGCCAGCGCGCTGCCGGCAAGTTCGGGCAGCCGGTCGGCCACGGTGTCATCCAGCCGCAGCCGGCCGGCCTCCACCAACTGCAGCACGGCAACCGCGGTGAAGGTCTTGGAATGCGAGGCGACCCGGAACAGGTGCCGGACGGTCAGTGGCTGGCCGCTACTCAGATCGGCCCGGCCGAAGGCGGCCGAGATCCGGTGCCGGCCGTGGTCGGTGACCGCGACCTGCACGCCCGGAATGCGCAGGAACCACTGCCGGTAGCCCAGCCAGTTCTGAAAGTAGTCGAGACTGTCCTGCGGTGCGCTGGTCGAACTCACGCGTCCTCATTCCTGCGCGATGCGGGCCGGCCGGTCTGGTCGTGCGGTGGCCAGCTACTCATGGTGGTTGGGGGGAGCTGGCGGTAACGCTAGCGGCCCCGCAACAGCGACACCCGGAACGGCCGCAGCTCGCCACGGGCGAAGCCTGCGGTGATGGCCGGGTCGGCGTCCACGACGGCGTGCGCGGCCTGCTCGTCCGGTGCTTCGAACACCACCACCCCGGTGTTGATCGAGCCCAGGGTCGGGCCGGCCAACACCAGTACCCGGTCGGCGAGCAGCGCCTGCAGTCGCTGGAAATGCTCGTCCCAGACCTGCTGCTCGGCCTCGGTCATGGTCGCGGCGAAATTGTCGCGTGGCGGGTGCAGGAAGTAGATCCATTCGGCCATTCGGCAACGATAGCGCCGGGCCGACACCGTCCGGACGGGTTTGCCGGACCGCTGAGAGGTCTTCTAGCCGGGCCGCACGGTCAGCGCAGGTCGGTCTCGCGACGGATCCGCCGCCACACCGCGTTGCCGATGACCGGCCGGCCGCAGCCGGCCAGGTAGCTGCTCTCGTCCTCGATCCGCTTGACCCAGCGCTGGACCAGCCAGCCGGTGACTGCGAGTGCGAGCACCACGAGGATCAAGATTATCCACACCAACATGTCGGCCTCCCACTGAAACAGTACCTCCGGGTCGCGAGCGTGAGCTGACTGCTCGACCGGGTGCAAGCCGGCGACGTGAGGTGTCTGCGAGGTTTTATCGGACAGCTCATAAAGGTTGACAATCGACTTTCGATCTAGGCACAGTTTCGGGGCATAACCCGCGATCTTCATCGGAGGCCGACATGCTGCGACTTGCCCCGCCGGACGGTGGAATCGGCTGTTCGGGCAGCCCCGCCGCCGGATCGGCGACCTCGTGAGCGGGCTGCGGTTCGGCACCATCCTTTTCCCGCTGCACCCGGTCGGGCAGAGTCCGACGGTCGCCCTGGAAAAAGATCTCGAGCTACTCGAATGGATGGACCGCTGGAATTTCGACGAGGCCTGGGTCGGTGAGCACCATTCCGGCGGCTTCGAGCTGATCGGCGCACCGGAGATCTTCATCGCCTTCGCGGCCGAGCGCACCAAGCACCTGCGGCTGGGCACCGGGGTCACCTCGCTGCCCTACCACCATCCCTTCACCGTGGTACAGCGGATGATCATGCTCGATCACCTCACCCGCGGCCGGGTGATGTTCGGGGTCGGGCCGGGCCAGCTCGCCTCGGACGCCAAGATGCTCGGCATCGACGCCAACGAGCAGCGCCGGATGATGCGCGAGAGCCTGGACGCGATCATCGAACTTCTCTCCGGTGAGCCGGTCACCCGCAAGACCGACTGGTTCACCCTCGACGAGGCGCGCATCCACCTGGCGCCCTACTCCCAGCCCCGGTTGGAGATGGCCGTCGCCGCCAGCATCTCACCGGCCGGCCCGCGAGCTGCCGGCCGGCACGGCCTGGGCCTGCTGTCGATCGCGGCCTGGCACCCGGACGGCTTCGGAAAGCTGCGTGATCACTGGGAGATCATGGAGGAGGAGGCCGCCGCGCACGGCAGCACGGTGGACCGCAAGGACTGGCGGATGATGGGCCCGGTGCACATCGCGCGCACCGAGGCCGAGGCCCGCAAGAACGTCCGGCACGGCTTGGAGCGGGTTTTCGGCTATCTGAGCCACATCATTCCGCTGCCGACGCTCAACGCCACCGACTTCGACGACCTGATCGATCAGATCAACGGCCTCGGTGGCGGGGTGATCGGCACCCCCGAGATGGCGATCGACGCGATCGGCCGGCTGTCGGACAAGTCCGGCGGCTTCGGTTGCTACCTGCTGCAGGGTGCGGAGCTGGCCAACCGGCAGGCCACCCTGGACTCCTACCAGATCTTCGCCGAAGAGGTCGCGCCGCACTTTCAGAACCAGGCCGCACCGCTGCAGCGATCCCACGAATGGCTGCTGGAATCTGCTTCTCAGACACCGGGATTCGGCCGCTGGGTCGAAGAGACCAACAGCGCGATCCGGCGCGAGATCGCCGACTACGCTGCCGATCGGGGCGCGCCCTAACCTGCCTGCTGAGTGGATGTGCTGGCGTCAAAGGGAAACGGAGGACGGGGATGCTGGCCGTGACGGCAGCGAGGTTGTTCGACGGCCAGCGATTGAGCCCTCTCCGCCGGCCCGCGGTGCTGATCGATGGCGCCACGATCCTCGACGTGGTCGAGCGCGCCAGCCTGCCAGAGCAGCAGCCGGTGCTGGAACTGGGTGACGCCACCCTGCTGCCCGGCCTGGTCGATACCCACACCCACCTGGCCTTCGACGCCTCGATGGACCCGACCCTGGCCCTGGCCGAGCTGTCCGACGAGCAGCTCGGCGAGCTGATCGCAGGCAACGCCCGCCAGGCGTTGGCCGCCGGCATCACCAGCGCCCGCGATCTCGGTGATCGCGAGTTTGCCACGCTGGCGCTGGCTGAACGGGCCCGCCAGCACCCGGCGGCCGGACCGACCCTGGTGTGCTCTGGGCCGCCGCTGACCAGCCCGGGCGGCCACTGCCACTTTCTGGGCGGTGCCTTCGCCGGACCCGTCGAACTCGAAGCGGCGGTTCGCCGGTGGGCCGCGCGGGGCGTGAACCTCATCAAGGTCATGGTGACCGGCGGCAACCTGACCCCGGGCAGCGACGGCCTGAACGTGCAGTTCGACGCGGCGGAGTTGCGGGCGATCGTCGACACCGCCCACGAGCTCGGCCTGATCGTGACCGCGCACGCGCACGCCGCCGAGGGCGTCCGGGCCGCGGTGCTGGCCGGGGTGGACGGCCTGGAACACGCGAAGTTCTGGTCGGCCGACGGGATCAGCCCGGACTGGAGCGTCATCGACCTCATCCTCGAACGCCGCATCGCGGTCTGCCCCACCCTGGGCGCGCTGCCCGGCGCGCCGCCGCCACCACCGGCGGTGGCCCGGCGCAGCGAGCAGGCCGCGGCCCTGGTCGGCGAGTTGGCTCGACTCGGGGCGAACCTGATCGCCGGCTCGGACGCCGGCATCAGCCCGGCCAAGCCGCACGACCTGCTGCCGTACTCGATCGGCGAGATGGGTCGCTGCGGCCTCAGCAACCCGCAGGCGTTGCACTCGGCGACCCGGGCCGCGGCGCTGGCCTGCGGGCTGGCGGCCAAGGGCAGCCTGGCGCCCGGCTTCGACGCCGACCTGATCGCGGTGGCCGGCAACCCGGTGGCCGACCTGGCAGCGTTGCACCAGGTCAGCGCGGTCTTTCGGGCCGGCCAGCAGGTGTTGCCGGAGAGGCGGAAAGCCCTTGTCTGACAACGACATCGCTGCCGGTGACATCGCCGGGCTGGTCGATGAGATGCTGGCCGCCGCCCGGCAGCTGGGCATCCGCTCCGTGCTGTCGGCCAGCGGTCACGGCAACATCAGCATCCGCCGGTCGGGCACCGAGGAGATGCTCTACACCGCGGTCAGCAACCTACGCGAGCTGACGCCGGCCGGCATCGCCCGGATCGGCCTGGACGGCACCCTGCTGGCCGGCACCCTGTCACCGCTGTCGGCCGGCGGCGCCCGGATGCACGCAGCGGTCTACCAGGCCCGGCCCGATCTCGGCTGCGTGGTGCACACCCACTCGCCGTTCGCCACCGCCTACGCGGTGGCCGGCCGGCCGATCGGCTGCTGGGCCGAGCCGCTGTCCATCTTCGGGATGGCGGCAGGGATTCCGGTGGTTCCCTATGGCTTTCGTGGCTCGCCGGCCGCGCTCGAACCGCTGCGGCGGGCGGTTGCCCAACCGGACGTCCGAGCGGTTCTGCTCCAGAATCACGGGGTGTTGGCCTTCGCCGGCACCGCGGCCGACGCGGTGCATGTCAGCACCCTGGTCGAGGAGGCAGCCCAGCTGGGCATCTACGCCAGCAGCCTGGGCGGTCCGTTGCTGCTGCCAGACAGCCCACCCGACAACCCATCGGTCACTGGTCATGCGATCGATGCCGCCCTCGAAGGCGGTGCCTGATGGCCGGCAGCCGGACGCTGTCAGCGGCCCTGGAACGCCACCACCGGCAGGCCGCGCACCCCGGGACGGATCCGGAATATGCCGCCGGCGGCTGGCTGTTCGGCCCGTTCGGCTGCCGACAGCTCGATGCTGGCGGTGGTGATGAACAGCTCGTCCAGGTCGGGGCCGCCGAAGGCGCAGCTGGTGACGTCGCGCACCGGCAGCCGGACGGTGTCGCGCAGCCGGCCGTCCGGGCGGTAGCGCCGGACGCACCAGCCGCCGAAGCTGGCCACCCACAGGAAGCCCTCGCTGTCGACCGTGAGGCCGTCCGGGTTGCCCGCACCCGCCTCGAACTCGACCAGCCGCCGGCGCCGTCTCAGCTCGCCGGTCGCCGGCTCGAAATCGAAGGCATCCACCGCGCCGGTGGGGCTGTCGATGAAGTACATCGTGGTGCCCTCGGGGCTCCAGGCCATCCCGTTGGAGATCGTGGTGCCGGCCACCACCTGGCTGACCTGCCAGTCGCGGTCCACCCGGTAGAGCGCGCCGGCACCCGGCTGGTCCATGCCGGCCATGCTGCCCACGAACAGCCGGCCGGCCGGATCGCACTTGGCGTCGTTGAGCCGGGTCTGCGGCTGGTCCGCCTCGATGGCGCAGCCGGCCCTGAGCGGCGCGCCGGACTCGGCGACGACCAGCCCGTCGCGCAGGGCCAGCACCAGGCCGCCGGCCGCCCGCGGCACCGCGGCGCCGACCAGCTGGCCGAGCTCGGTGGTCTGCAGCTCGCCGTTGGCATGGCTCCAGCGGTGCAGCCGGCCACCGGTGATGTCGACGAACACCAGGGACTGGGTGGCGGCGTCCCAGCACGGGCTCTCGGCGAGTTCGGCGGCGAGATCGATGAGCAGTTCGACGTCGTGCATTCGCGGCGACCCCCTGTCCGAGCCACGACGATACCGGTCGGCCACCGGCGGAAAGGACCACGATGAGCCAGACGACACGCGCTTTCCTGATGACGGTGCTGGCCGAGGAGATGAATCTGGAGGTGAGCGAGGCCGACCTCAGCGACGACCTGCCGCTGGGTTCGAGCGGCCTGGCGCTGGAATCGCTCAACTTCACCGAGCTGGTGATGCATGCCGAGCGCACCCTGAAGGTCTCGATCCCGGACGCCGACATCGACAAGATCGCCTCGTTCACGGTCGGTGAGCTGATCGACTACCTCGATGCCCGGCTCGAGCAGGCGGCGCCGCGATGACTGCCGCGCCGGACCCGGCCGGGGTGCGGGCGGTGATGCTGTCCAACCCGGCCGTCGGCCTGTCCGAGGACGTCGGGCTGGACGAGACGTTCCTGCTGGACTCGCTCGCGCTGACCTGGCTGGTACACCAGCTCGGTGAGAGCTACCGGCTGCAGCTGGATCCGGAGGACCCGCGGGTGTCCGCGGCGACCTCGGTGCGCGCCATCGCCGGCTACCTCGACGAGCTGACCAGGCAGGGGAGACGTTCTGATGTCTGATCGCGCGGTTGGCGGCCCCGATCACCGGCAGCCGGTGGCGGTCACCGGCTTCGGGGTGTTCAGCTGCTTCGGCCGAGGTGCGGAGGTGTTGCGGGCGAACGTGTTCACCGGCACCGCCGGCTTCGGCGAGGTGACCCGCTTTGACACCGGTGGCTGCCGGGTGCATCGCGCGGCACACGCCAGGCAGGCCCCCGAGCTGACCGTGGTGCTCGAGCAGGTGGCTCGCGATGCCCTGCAGATGTCGGGTCGATCGGCATCGCCGGAGCGCGCCGCGGTGCTGCTGGGCACCCAGGGTGACTGGGCCGGCCTGACCTCGTTCTGGCGCGGCGAGCGGGCCGATGCCGCCAGCCAGGCGATCTCCGGGGCACACGCCGCGCTGCTGTCGGCCCGACTGGGCATCACCGCCGGCCGCCGGCGGGTGTTCAACAACGGCTGCATCGCCTCGTCATCGGCGATCGCGCAGGGGGCGCAGCTGATCGCCACCGGCCGCGAGGAGTTGGTGCTGGCCGGTGGCGGCTACCTGGTGGACGAGGAGTTCTTCGCCAAGTTCGACTCCGGCCGGGCGCTCACCGGTGACGAGGTGATCCGGCCGTTCAGCAAGAACCGGGCCGGCCTGCTGCTCGGTGACGGGGTGGCGATGCTGACCCTGGAGCCGCTGAGCAGCGTCCGGCGTCGGGGCGGCCAGCCGCTGGCGATCCTGGCCGGCGCCGCGCTGTCGGCAGACTCGCACCACGTGTGTCGCCCGCACCCGCAGGGCGCGGGCCTGGCTCGGGCGATCACCAGCGCGATCGCGCAGGCCGGCCTGGCGCCGGACCAGATCGACTACGTCAACGCCCACGGCACCGGTACCCCGGCCAACGACGCCGCCGAGACCCTGGCGCTGCGGGCAGCGTTCGGCGACCGGGTGCCGCCGACCAGCTCGACCAAGAGCTGCACCGGCCACACCCTGGAGGGATCCGGGGCGCTGGAGGCGGTCATCTCGCTGATCGCGCTGAGCGACGGGGTGCTGCCACCGACCGCCGGCTACCGCGAAGCGGACCCCGACTGCGCGATCGACTGCATACCGAACGAGGCGCGCCGCCAGGACGTCCGGACGGTGCTGAGCAGCTCGTCGGCCTTCGGCGGCGCCAACGCCGCGCTGGTACTGGCGGCCGCCTGATGGGACTTGTCATCCAAGCCGTCGCCGCGGCCGGGCCGTGGGGCGAGGGCGTCGAGGAGCTCGCGGCCTGGCTCGCGGCGCCGGAGTCGACCGAGGACCGCAGCCCGGTCCTGAAGAACGTGGTGGGTTTCGTCAAGTCCCCGTTCATCAATCTCACCCGGCACACTCAGCTGGCCTGCCTGGCCGAGCACTACCCGGCGGCACCGCAGCCGGCTCGGATCGGGATCGTGCTGGCCTCGGTGCTCGGTGACACGGCCTCGGCGGACAAGGCCAGCGCCTCGGTGGCCGAGGGGCTCACCCCGCAGCCGCTGCTGTTCTACCAGTCCATCCCGGTGGCCATCGTGGGTCACCTGTCGATCGAGTTTCCCCTGACCGGGCCGCTGGTCTGCCTGTCAGGCGGCCCGGAGCTGGGCGGCAGCGCGCTGGAGACCGCGCAGCTGATGATCGCCGACGGCCAGGTCGAGCTGGTGCTGCTCAGCTACGTCGAGGCCGGCCAGGGCCGCTGGCGCAGCGCTGCGGCCGGCACCCTGGCCGAACTCTGGGGCGAGCCGGTGCTGCCCGGCTGGGACTGCTCGATCAGCATTCTCATCGGTCTGGCCGACACTGGTGGAAAGGCCGACACCGACATGGGCATCGATATCGGCGTTGATATCGAAGCCGGCACTGACACCGACGATCCGCCGGCCGGCCGGCGCTCGGTGCCACGACCGCTGGCCGATTTCATCCGGCTGGCACTGACCGCACGATCACGCACGAGCGCAGGAATAGGGGCGTCCCACGATGAATCTCGGTAAGCAACGCCGGCTGCAACGGCTGTGCGCCAGCGGGGACGGCCGGTTCCTGTTCGTCCCGATGGATCATTCGGTCTCCGACGGACCTCCGGAGCTGACCACCCGGTTCGCCGCGGTGGCCCGGGCGGCGGCGGCGGCCGGTGCCGACGCGCTGATCGCGCACAAGGGGCGGATGTCCACCCTGGTCGGCGAGGCCGGCCTGCGCGGCTGCGGGCTGATCGTCCACCTGTCGGCCAGCACCGTGCATGGCCCGGACCCGGACGCGAAGGTGGTGGTGGGCCGGGTGGACGAGGCGGTCCGGCTCGGCGCGGACGCCGTGAGCGTGCACGTCAACGTGGGATCGCGCTCGGAGCCCGAGCAGCTGGCGGCGCTCGGCGACGTGGCCACCCAGTGCGAACTGCTCGGCCTGCCGCTGCTGGCAATGACCTACCTGCGCGGGCCGCTGGTGCGCGATCCGCACGACGCGCTCGCCCTTGCCCACGTGGTCAACGTGGCCATCGACCTCGGCGCCGACCTGGTCAAGACCTCGATGCCGCACCCGATCTCCAGCGTCTCGCGGATCATCGATGCCAGCGGCGGCCGGGTGATCTTCTCCGGGGGCGCCGAGGACGACTCCGGCGGCTTCCTGCAGACCGCCGAGTTCGTGATCGGCGCGGGTGCCGCCGGCCTGGCGGTCGGCCGCCGGGTCTGGATGTCGACCGACCCTGGCCGGGTGGTGCGCGAGCTGGTATCGCTGGTCCACGGCAGCTCCCGGCCGCACTCCGAACAGCTCGTCCCCGCATCCCGGAAGGAAACGGTATGACCAACGCCTGGGCAGACCTGCGCAGCACCCCGGAGCAGGCCTTCGACGCGGTCCGGCAGGCCGCCGTGCACGCCCGGGTGGCCGCCGTCATCGAGCGGGTCGCCGGCCACCTGGCCGAGCTGCCACCGACCGTCCTGCGGGTCTACGGCGGCGACGAGCTGGCCGACTGGACGCAGTGGCAGCAACCACCGGCCGCGGCCGACTTCGAGGCTGACCTGATCCTGCTTCCGGTGTCCAGCGAACAGCAGCTGGACCGCCTCGACGGCTTCGGCCCGGATTTCGTGGCCAGCATCTCGGTGGTCGACCAGGCCAGCCTGGACCTGGCCTGCCGATCGGCCAGCCGCCGGCCGCGCACCGTGGTGAGCTTCGCCGACCCCACCAAGATCCCACTCGAGATCGTGATCGCGGCCGCCGACAAGAGTGCCGGCGAGCTGATCTGCGCGGTGGCCGACGCCGAAGAGGCCACCATCGTGCTCGGCGTGCTGGAGAAGGGCTCCGAGGCGATCCTGTACGCGCCCAGCACCCCGGCCGAGGTGCTGGAACTGCAGGCGGCGATCACGATCAGCCAGCCGCCGCTGAAGCTGACCGCGCTCACCGTGCAGTCGATCGCCCATGTCGGCCTGGGCGATCGGGTCTGCGTGGACACCTGCACCCACTTCGAAGAGGACGAGGGCATCCTGGTCGGCTCCTTCGCGCACGGTTTCATGCTGTGCTGCAGCGAGACCCACCCGCTGCCCTACATGCCGACCCGGCCGTTCCGGGTCAATGCCGGGGCGCTGCACTCCTACGTCCTGCGCTCGGAGAACCGGACCAACTACCTGTCCGAGCTGGCCTCGGGCATGCAGGTGCTGGCCGTCCGCGCCGACGGCTCGACCCGGACCGCGGTGGTGGGCCGGGTGAAGCTCGAACGCCGGCCGTTGCTGCAGATCACCGCCGTCGCCGATACCGGCGAGCAGGTCTGCCTGACCGTGCAGGACGACTGGCACGTCCGGGTGCTCGGCCCGGGCGGCACGGTGCTCAACGTCACCGAGCTCGCGGCGGGATCCCAGGTGCTCGGGTTCGTGGCCGTCGACCGCCGGCACGTGGGGTTTCCGGTGGATGAGTTCTGCATCGAGAAATGACGGTGAACCTGGCGGCCGAGCTGCTGCACCACGACCTGCCCGACACCGCGGCGGCGCTGACCAGCCCGCAGCTGAGCCTCAGCCGGGGTGAGCTGCGGCAGTGGGTGGCGGGTCACCGCGCCGAACTGGTCGCGGCCGGCGTCGGGCCGGGCAGCACGGTGGCCATCCAGGTCGCGCCCAGCTTCAACTACCTGGCGGTGGTGCTGGCCGGCCTGCAACTGGACAGCCGGCTGCTGCTGCTGCACCACCGGCTGGCCGAGGCGGAGTTCGCCGAGCTGGTCGATCCGCTGCGGCCGGCGGCCACCGTCCGGTCGCTGGACGGGGCCGCGATCAGCCGGTTCGTGCCGCGCCGCGAGGTGCTGGTGCAGCCCCGGCCCGATGCCGACCGGTCCGGCCCGGGCGCTGCGATCGTGCAGTTCTCCTCCGGTTCGACCGGCCGGCCCAAGATCATCCAACGCGGCGAGCAGTCGATCTGCCGCGAGCTGGCCGCCCTGGAACGGCTGCCCGGCTGGGTGAGCGGCGCCGACACGCTGCTCACCCTCAACTCGCTGGTGCACAGCTTCGGCTTGTTCGGCGCGCTGTTTCACGGCCTGCGGGTCGGGGCCACCGTGGCGCTGCCGTCCTCGGCCCTGCCACGCGAGCTGAGCCAGGCACTGGACGGCCTGCGACCCACCGCGATCACCGGGGTGCCGGCGCACTTCGAGCTGCTCGCTGCCCTGCCGGTCGGCGCGCTGGCCGGCGTGCACACCTGCGTGTCCGGCGGTCAGTTGGTCCGGCCGGCAGCGCAACGGGCGTTCGTGGCACGGCAGGGTTGCCAGCTCGGGCAGGTCTACGGTCTCACCGAGGCCGGCCTGGTGGCCGCCGACATCACCGGCGAGTTCGCCCCGGCGATGGGCCGCCCACTGCATCCCGGCTCGGTGACGGTGGTGGCCGGCGAGGTGGTGCTGGAGCAGCCCGAATTGCCCTACCTCGGTGCCGGTGACCCGGCACGGTGGCGGGCCGGTCAGCTCTATACCGGCGATCGCGGCCGGCTGGACGGCGAGGTGTTGAGCGTGACCGGGCGCAGCGACTCGCTCGTGGCCATCGGCGGCCTCAAGCTGGATCTAGCCGAGATCGAAAGGCTGATCGGCGCTGCGCCGGGCGTCCGAGAGGTGGTGGTGCTGGTGCGCGAGCAGCACCTGGAAGCCTTCGTGGAGGCCGACGAGCAGACCGCCGACACGCTGCGGGACTGGTGCCGCGACCGGCTCAGCGCGCACAAGCAGCCCCGCCGCATCGTGGTGCACCGGCAGCTGCCGCGCACGCTCACCGGCAAGGCGGTCCGCGGCGCCGAGTTGTTGCGCCTGCTGGAAGCCGCCGCCACATGATCGTCGAACCGTTCTTTCGCGGGGCACTCTCGGCGACCGCGCACCCAGCCGGTTGCCGGGCCCAGGTGCGGGCCTGGATCGACCGGCTCGCCAACCTGACGCCGGGCCGGCCGGTGCGCGCCCTGGTGATCGGCTCGTCCGGCGGGGTGGGCCTGGCCGCCCGGATCGTGACCGCGTTCGGCGCCGGCTCCCCGTCGATCGGGGTGGCGCTGGAACGGCCCGGCGTGGCCAACCGGCCCGGCACCGCCGGGTGGTACCGCTGCGTCGCCTTCGAGGACGCCGCGGCCGAGGCCGGCCTGAGCTCGCGCACCGTGATCGGCGACGCCTTCGCCGACACGGTGAAAGCCCGGGTGGCCGAGCTGGTGGCCGCCGAGCTGGGCCAGCTGGACCTGCTGCTCTACAGCGTCGCGGCCCCCCGGCGGCACAACCCGAGAACCGGCTGCGACCACCGGTCGGTGATCAAGAGCCTCGGCCAGCCGTTTTCCGAGCGGGGTTATGACCTGGGTAGCGCGCAGGTGCTGCCGATGAGCATGCCGGTGGCCAGCCCCGCCGAGCTGGCCGACACCGTCGCGGTGATGGGTGGTGAGGATCTGGCCTGGTGGGTCGAGCTGCTGCGCGACCGGAGGCTGCTGGCCACCGGGTTCAGCTGCGTTGCCCTGTCCTACGTCGGGGTTCCCCGGCTGGCCGCCAGCTACCGGGCCGGCACTCTGGGCGCGGCCAAGGACCACCTGGAGCGGACCGTGCGCGAGCTGGACGCCCAGCTGCGCCAGCACCTCGACGGCAGCGCCGAGGTGGCGGTGCTGCGGGCGCTGGTGACCCAGTCCAGCGCGGTCATTCCGATGAACACGCTGTACACGATGCTGCTGATGCGGGTGCTGGCCGAACGGGCCGCCGGCGAGGACGTGCTGGACCAGGCCGTCCGGCTGCTCGACACCGGGGCTGCGGCAGTCCCGACCGGCCGGGACAGCCGCAACCGCCGCCGGTTGGACGATCGCGAGCAGCGCGCCGACGTCCAGGACGAGCTGTGGCGGCGCTGGTCCCGGGCGAGCACCGAAACGGTGGACGAGCTGGCCGCGGTTGCTGACTACCGCGGCGAACTGCACGCCCTGTACGGCTTCGGCGTGGCCGGGGTGGACTACGCCGCCGACGTGGATCCGGTGTGCCACAGCGACCGGCTGGTGCTGGCATGAACGCCGCCGCGGCCGGTGCCGACCTGACCGCCGCCGGTGCCTGCGGAGCGGCCGGCGCTGGCGAGCTGGCCGTCCGGGCGCTACGGGGACGGTTCGCCGGCGAGCTGGTGCTACCCACCGACGCCCGGTACCAGGCCGTCCGGGAGATCTGGAACGCCGCGATCGACAAGCAGCCGGCGGTGATCGCCCGATGCCGGCAACCCTCCGATGTGGCCGCCGCGATCGGGGTGGCCCGGGAGCTGGGGCTGCCGATCTCGATCCGGGGCGGCGGGCACAACATCGCCGGCACCGCGCTGTGCGAGGGCGGGCTGTGCCTGGACCTTCGTCCGATGAGCGCCATCGCGATCGACGAGGCCGGCCGCAGCGCCACCGTGGAGCTCGGGCTGACCTGGGGTCAGCTCGATCGGGCCACCCATCCGGTCGGGCTGGCCACGCCGGGCGGCATCGTGTCCGGCACCGGGGTGGCGGGCCTGGCGCTCGGCGGCGGGTTCGGTTGGCTGTCGCGCAGCTGCGGCTGGACGTGTGACAACATGCTGGCCGCCCAGTTGATCACCGCCGAGGGCGAGCAACTGCTGGCCTCGCCGGCGGAGAATCCGGAGCTGTTCTGGGCGCTGCGCGGTGGTGGCGGCAACTTCGGGGTGGTCACCTCGATGACCCTGCGGCTGCACCCGGCGCGCTGGGTGTACGCCGGCTACCTGATCTACCGGCTGGCCGATGCCGCGCAGCTGCTGGCGGTCTGTGACGAGGTGATGGCCGAGGCAGCTGACCGGGCCTGCCTGGTGATCGGGCTCGGACCGCCTCCGGCCAGCGCCGACCTGCCCGAGGAGCTGCGTGACCAACGGGTGCTGCGGATAGCGCTGTGTCACAGCGGCTCCGCCGAGGACGGTGAGCGGCTGGCCGGGCAGTTCCGCCGCCGTAAGCAGCCGGCCTTCGAGAAGCTGGCGGTGCTGGCCTACCCGCAGCTGCAGTCGATGCTCGATGCCGGCGGCGTGGGCGGGCTGGGGCACTACGCCAAGTCGCACTTTCTGACCCCGCTCGGCGAGCAGGCCATCGCCACCATCGTGGAGCAGGCCGCGCTGGCGCCGTCGCCGAGGTCGCGGGTGGTGCTGCACACCTGCGGTGGCTGGCCCAGCCGGCCGGACGCGCCGGACACCGCCTTCGGGCACCGCGATGCCGCCTACAACCTGCAGATCGATTCCACCTGGCAGCTCGATGCCGATCCGGCGCCGCACGTGGCCTGGGCCCGGGCGTTCTGGAACGCCATGCTGGAGTTCACCAGCGGCGGCGTCTACGTCAACTTTCTCGGCGCCGACGCTGACCGCGCCGACGTCGAGCGGGCCTACGGCCAGCAGCGGTTCCGCCGGTTGCAGCAGGTGAAGGACCAGTTCGATCCGACCAATGTCTTCAGCAGCAACCAGAACATCGTGCCGTCGGGCGCTCAGCCGTCCGCCGTCGCGAGCAGCCAAGTTCGGAGTGAGTCATGACCGATACCCTCGATGTGGTGTTTGTCGATGCCTTTGCCCGGGCCGCCGGTGAGGGCAACCGCGCAGCCGTCATCAGGCTGGCCGAGCCGCGGCCGGAGCAGCTACTCGCCGAGCTGGCGCGCAGCCTGGGTCAACCGGTCACCGTCTACCTGAGCTCGCCGTCCGGTGGCGGCACCGAGCTGCGCTGGTTCGCCCCGTCCGGCGAGCTGCGCTCGTGCGGGCACGGCACGCTGGCCGCCGCGCACCTGCTGCTGGACGAGGCCGACGGTGCCCAGCTGAGCTTCGAGACGCCACTGGGCAGCCTGCGGGCCAGCCGGGTCGGCACCGACATCCAGATCAGCATGCCGCTGGAGCCGTTGCAGCCCTGGCCACTGGACGAGGCCGTCGCCGGCTGGCTGGGTGCGCAGGTGCTGGACTCGCAACGCTCAGCCCGGCACGGCCTGGTCCGGGTCAGCGATCACCGGGTCGTCGAGCAGTTGCGACCGGATCTGGCGGCGCTGGCCGGTCTGCCGGTGGTCGGGCTCGCGGTCACCGCGCCCGGCTACCCGCCCTATGACCTGGTCTCGCGCTGGTTCGTGCCCCGGCACGGCATCGAAGATCAGGCGACCGGCACCGCGCACTGCCTGCTCGGCGGTTACTGGGCCGGTCAGCTGGGCCGGGACCGGCTGCTGGCCCGGCAGGCCTCGTCCAACGGCGCGGACCTCGCCCTGACGGTGGGTCCGCACGAGCTGCTGCTGGCCGGCGGCGCGGTCACCGTGGGGCGCGGCCGGGTCGCCGCCGCGGCACCGTTCGCGGCCGACCTCGACACCAGCCTGCAGGCCCAACGGTGACCGGGCAGCGGGCGGCCGGGCTGGCCACAGTGCTCGAACTGGCCCGGACCCATGCCGAGGAGGCCGAGCAGGCCAAGCGACTTTCACCCGTGGTGATAACCGAGATGCGCCAGGCCGGCCTGTTCGCGATGTGCGTGCCGAAATCCATCGGCGGCGCCGAACTCGACCCGCTCAGCGTGCTGGACGCCATCGAGCAGCTGTCGGCGGTGGACGGCGCGGCCGGCTGGTCGGCGATGATCGCGGCCACCAGCGGCTGCGTCTCCGGCCACCTGCCGCCGGCCGCGGCGCGCGAGATCTACACCCCGGACGGACTGGTGGTCGGGCCGTTCGCGCCGCTGGGGCGGGCCACCCGCACGCCGGCCGGCTACCAGGTCAGCGGCCGGTGGCCGTTTGCCAGCATGTGCGAGCAGTCGTCCTGGATCATGGCCGGCACCGTGGTGGAGGGCGGCCAGCGCCGGCTGATGTTCGCCCCGTCCGAGCGGTTCCGGGTGCACCCCACCTGGTCGGTGATGGGCCTGTGTGCCACCGGCAGCCACGACGTGGAACTCGAGGAGGTCACGGTCGCCGAACACCGGTCGGTGCCGTTGAGCTTCGACGCGCCGCACGAGCCGGGCCCGCTCTACGTGTTCCCGGTGATGGGGCTGCTGGCCGCCAGCATTGCCACCGTGTCGCTGGGCATTGCCAGTGGTGCGCTGACCTACCTGACCGAGCTGGCCGGCCAGAAGACCCCGACCTACTCGGTGCGGCGACTGAGCGAGCGGCCGGCCGTCCAGGTGGCGATCGCGACCTCGCTGGCGCGACTGCGGGCCGCCCGGGGGCTGCTCTACGAGGCGGTCGAGCAGGCCTGGCAGCAGGCCTGCGAGGACGGCGCGGTGCGGCTGGACGAGCGGCTGGCGCTGCGGCTGGCCGCGGTGCACACCGCCTCGACCGCGGCCGACGTGGTCACCGAGATGTATCGGGCCGGTGGCGGCAGCTCGATCTACCTGAGCAACCCGGGCCAGCGCCGGCTGCGCGACGTGCACACCGCGACCCAGCACGCGATGGTGAGTCCGGCCATCCTGGAGGTGGTCGGGCGTCGCCGACTTGGCCTGCGGGTGGACGAGGCCCAGTTCTGATGGCTGAGTACGCCCGGGTGCTGTGCGTGCTGGCCCATCCCGACGATGTCGACTTCGCCGCGGCCGGCACGGTCGCCGGGCTGACCGATCAGGGCAGCGAGGTGTCCTACTGCCTGGTCACCGACGGCACGCTGGGTGGCTATGACCCGGCGGTCAGCCGGGCCGAGATGGCCAGCATCCGGCGTGCCGAGCAGCGGGCCGCCGCGGCGATCGTGGGGGTGTCGCAGCTGAGCTTTCTGGGCGAGGCCGACGGGTCGGTACAGGCCGGCATCGAGCTGCGCCGGGCGATCACCGCCGTGATCCGGCGGGCCCGTCCGGAGCTGGTGATCACCCACTCGCCGTACCGGAACTTCCAGCGGGTGCAGTCCTCGCACCCGGATCACCTGGCCTGCGGCGAGGCCACGCTGGCCGCCGTTTACCCCGATGCGCGCAACCAGTTCTGCTACCCCGAGCTGGAGCTGGCGGTCTGGACGGTGCCCGAGGTCTGGCTGATCGGCAGCGAGACGCCCGATCACTTCGTCGAAGTCGGCGACCAGCTCGCACGCAAGCGGGCCGCGCTGCTGTCCCACGTCTCCCAGCGGCCCGGGATGCGGGGCGCGGGCGAGGAGGTGGACGCGTTCCTGGCCGACGCGCTGGGCCACAACGCCAGCCTGGCGGGCTGGCCACCGGGCCGGCTGGCCGAGGCGTTCCGGCGGATCTCCACCGCCTGAGCGGACGGTCAGCCGCGCTTGATCTCCTGCACCGACCAACTGTTTCCGTCCGGGTCGGTGAAGAAGGCGAACCGGGAACCCGACACGCCTTCGGGTCCGAGCTGCTGCACTTCGCTGATCGCGACGCCGCGGCCGGCCAGGGCCTGGCGGGCGGCGTCGATGTCCTCCACCACGAGCTGCGGACCGCGCGAGGAGCCGGGCTCGCCGAGCGGCATGCCCTCGCCGATGACGACCGAGCAGCTGGAGCCGGGCGGGGTCAGCTGGACGACCCGCATGCCCTCGTTGGGGCGGACGTCATGGTCCAGCACGAAGCCGACCTGGTCGGTGTAGAAGGCCAGCGCGACGTCGACATCGGACACCGGGATGCCGATGACCTCCAGCTTGAAGTCCATGTGCGTGCGTCTCCTTCGGCGGTTGGTGGGTGCAGCAACTCCGGCTCACCGTAGCCGGTGCCGGTCGCATCGATGCGGCCGCGTCGGCCCGCATCGGCCCGGTGAGGCTCAGCTCAGCTGCGCCGGCAGCTCGGCCAGCGATTCGATCCGAAAGCGCGGTTCGGCAGCGGCCGGCCCGCCGGTGGCCGGTCGCAGGTAGGCCAGCGGACCGCGGCGCAGGTAGCCGAAACCGGCGCCGGCCTGCCGGGCGGCAACCCCGGCGGTGTCGCTGCGATGGCTGAGGTACAGCAGGTCCCCGACCGGTACCGCCAGCCGCCGTGACAGCGCCACAAAGAAGCCGGCCTCCCGGTTGCGGTGGCCCAGCTCGCGACCGGAGATGACAGTGGCGACGGGTAGTTCGAGCGCGCGGATCTCGTCCTGCTCCTGCGCGGTCATGGTGCCGGCGATCACGGCCGGCCGGCCGGCCGCGGCGAGAGTGGCCAGGCACGGCAGGACGTCGGGATGCAGGTCGGAGGCGGTGATCGAGAACCCGTCGCAGCGGGCCCGGCGCAGCGCGATCTGCTGGTCGATGTCAAAGTCGGCATCGAACAGCGAGAACACCGTGCTGAAAGGCTGGTTGCGCTCCAGCACCGCGCCGAGGGCGACCATCAGGGTGAACGGCGGCACGCCCAGCCAGGACGCCCAGACGCTCCACTGGCGGGTCTCGTCGAACAGCGTCTCGCCGCAGTCCAGGGCCAGCACCGGGGCGCCACTCATCCGGCGACGGTCCTGACCGGATCGATTTCTGCATTGTTCACCAAGGTGATTGCGCGTTCCAGTGCATCCTCTAGCAACGGTGGCAGGTTCTCGCTCAGCCAGCTCAGCTGTTGGTCGGCCAGCACCCGGCGGTACGGCCCGGCTGCCATGGTGGCCAGTGCGGCGGCTCGCACCGGCGCCGAGCGCGGCCCGAGCGGCAGGCGCTCGTCGGCGATGCTGGCCCCGGTGCCGAACGCGCCGAGCCAGCTCTCGATCAGGGTGTCGTGCCCGAGCGGGCCGGCGTGCGATGGAGCGCCGGTGCGCTGCCGGGCCGCCGCGAACTCCTCGGCGATCCGGTCCAGGCCGAAGCCGCGCCGGCCCAGCCAGCTGAAGACCGGTTCGGCCTGCCACTGGTAGCCGGGGTCCGGCTGGCTCAGCGCGCTGGCGACCAGGTCATGCGGCGAGTGGTAGATCAGGGTCCCGGGCAGCCGCTGGATACGGCTGGACCACTCCGGCGCGGCCGACAGATCCCCCAGGTAGCAGGCGGTCCGGCGGGGCCCGCGCACCTTGCCGTTGGGCAGCAGGCTCGGTTGCGGCGGGTCGTCGTGCTGCACCAGGTTCGGCACGCTGACCAGCGCCGGCTGGCCGATCGACTGCAGATGGGCCAGCAGCAGAAACGCATCGCGGCGCTCGCCGGCATCGATGCGCTGCTCGAGGAACTCGGCGAACTCACCGGCCTGCCGGGCCGGCATCAGCACCGCCGGCGCCGGCAGCCATGGATCGGCCACCTCGGCCCACCCGGCGCCGGTCAGCGCGCCGATCCGGATCACCTGGGCGGTCTTGGAACCCCATTCGGAGAACAGCGAGAAGCCGCGGGACGGCGCGCAGTCGATCGCCGCGGCCAGGCCGGCCAGGAACCCTTGGCACAGCGTGACGTCGTCCTGCAGCACCAGGTGGTGGGTGGCCCCGGACGCGACGGACCGCCACGCCTGCAACACGTTGCCCAGCGCGCTGCCCGGCGACGGCTGGCCGGAGCCGTCGATGAGCACCTGGCAGCGCAGGCCGGGTTCGTGGCCGCGCAGCCTGCTGACCAGTTGAGCACGGCTGGCATGGCTGATCACCGCGGTGGACAACCGGTAGTCACCGACCTGGGTCAGCAGCGGGCTCAGCATGGCACGCCGAGGCAGGCCATCGGGCCGAGCCGGCCGCTGGCCTGCAGCGCGAGAGAATCCTCCAGCAGGCGCTGGGTGAACCCGGCCAGCGCGGCGGCCGCCGGCACCGTCGCCGGCGCCAGGCAGCGCAGCGCGCCGGGCAGCAGCGTGCGCATGGTGGCCAGCACCAGCGGTTGCCGCAGGCTGGCGGCGTCCAGCGGGCCCAGCGCCGCCGCGCACAACACCAGCGCGGCGGCCACCCCGGTCAGCGCCGGCAGCCAGGGCCCGGTCAGCAGCTGCCGGCCGGCCGGGTCCAGCGTGGCCAGCGCGGCGGCGGTGAGGTCGGCGGTGAGCCGCTCGTCCAGGCCGTGCCCGGCCAGCGTGGGCGCCAGCTCGCGGCGCTGCCAGCCGGTGCTGCCGGCAGTGCGGTACATCAGCAGCGCGCGACCGGTCTGCCACTGGAAGAAGGGAAAGCGGGCCAGGCCGAGCAGCGGG
>JBPCPA010000243.1:0-11146 GCA_050999655.1 Jatrophihabitans sp. | reverse complement strand
GGGCCTGGCGGAGGCACCACCAACACCGCCGAGGGCCGGAGTCCCACCCGAGGCACCCGCGAGGCCGAGATCGAGGCCGCTCGTCGAGTGTTCTACGAGGGATTCGTTGCCGAGACGATCGAGCGGCATGCGCGCCGGCCGGTCCGCGACAGCTCCGGTGAGCGGCACGCCGGGGTGCTGTCGGCGCAGGATCTGGCGTCCTGGCAGTGCCCGGTGGAGGATCCGGTGTGCCTGGACTACGCCGGCTACACGGTGTGCAAGACCGGGCCCTGGGGCCAGGGGCCGGTCTTCTTGCAACAGCTGTCCCTGCTGGCCGGCTTCGACCTCACCGCAGCCGGGCACCTGTCGGCGGACTACCTGCACACCGTGGTCGAGTGCGCCAAGCTCGCGTTCGCCGATCGTGAGGCCTGGTACGGCGATCCGGTAGAGGTGGACGTGCCGCTGGCCGGGTTGCTGTCCGAGGGCTATGCCACCGCCCGGCGGGCGCTGGTCGGCCCGACCGCCTCCACCGAGCTGCGGCCGGGCGCGCCGGACGGCCGGCCGCCCCGGTTGCCGAGGTTTCCGGCCGCCGGCGCACCGGTCGGATCGGGCGGCACCGGCACCGGCACTGGCGAGCCGACCGTGGACGCGCGCGGCAGTACCCGGGGCGACACCTGCCATCTGGACGTGGTGGATCGCTTCGGCATGCACATCTCGGCCACCCCGAGTGGTGGTTGGCTGCAGAGTTCGCCGACCATCGCCGGCCTCGGCTTCTGCCTGGGCAGCCGGGCCCAGATGAGCTGGCTGCAACCGGGCTTCGCCTCGTCCCTGCGTCCCGGCAGCCGGCCCCGCAGCACGCTCAGCCCGTCCCTTGCGCTGCGCGACGGGCGGCCCTACCTGGCCTTCGGCACACCCGGCGGTGACCAGCAGGACCAATGGTCGTTGCTGTTCTTCCTTGCCCACGTGCATTTCGGGCTGAGCCTGCAGCAGGCCATCGACGCCCCGACGGTGCACAGCACTCACTTTCCGAGTTCCTTCTGGCCGCGAGAGTCCGACCCGGCCGGCCTGGTGGTCGAGGGCCGGTTGGCCGCCGACGTGATCAGCGAGCTCGGCCGTCGAGGCCACCGAATCACCGTCGCCGGCGACTGGTCACTCGGCCGGCTGAGCGCCGCCGGCCGCGACGAGGTGAGCGGTTTCCTGCAGGCCGCGGCCAATCCTCGTGGCAACTACGGCTATGCGGTCGGGCGCTGAGCCGGTGGACTACCTGGTGTGTCCGGCCGACGCCGAGCGGGTCAAGGTCCTCGAGCCCAATGGAGGGCCGGCGGGCCGGCTGCTGGTGCGCTGCCCACGCTGCGGCACCCGCTACGTGTTCACCAGCTCGGCCACCCTGCAGGTGGTGGAAGGCCCGGATGCGCCGGAGCCGCCCGGGTGACCGGACAGTCGAGGGTTCTCAGCTATCCCGAGGCCGAGGTGCCGGCGGCGCTGCGCCGGCAGGTGCTGGCCCTGCACGAGCAGGCCTGGCCGGGCGGCGACGACCTCGGGCATGACCCGACGCTGCGGCCGCTGTCGATGCTGCTGGTGGCCGATGGGCAGCTGCTGGCCACTCTGGACATCCTGTCCAAGGAGTTCGAGCACCTGGCCGGTGCTACGCGGCCAGCGGGCTGAGCGCCGTGGTCACCGACCCGGCACGCCGCGGCCGCGGACACGGTCGGCAACTGGTGGCGGCTGCACGGTCGAGGATGCTGGCCGACGAGCGCGACCTCGCCCTGTTCACCTGCGACCGCGAGCTGCGCGGGTTCTACGAACGCGCCGGGTTCGAGGTGCTGGCCGGCACCGTGCTGCTCGGCGGCACACCGGAGCACCCGCTGCCCAGTGACGAGTTGGGCAAGCTCGTGCTGGCCCGCTTCTTCTCCGACCATGCCAAGGCGGCCGCGGCGGGCTTTCAGCGTTGTGCGCTGGCGCTGTATCCGGGCGAGCGCGACCGGCTCTGGTAGCCAGCCAGCTATTCGGGCAGGTTGCTGGCGGCCCAGCTGGTGAGTTCCTCCAGCGCCGGCAGCAGCGCCTCGCCCGAGGCGGTAAGCCGGTAGTCCACGGTGACCGGCGGCCCCTCGTCCACCCGGAGTTCTTCGGCGACGGCCGGTGGCAGTCCATCCTGGTGGTCAACATCGGCCATCCCGGCCAGGACCCGTGGTTGCACCGGTTGCCGCGGCTGGCCGCCGCCGACACCGTCCGGTGGCGCTGAGCAGCCACCCGTCCCGCAAAAGGGGTGGGCGGCCCTCGCGCCAGCTGCGGTTAGGGTTGCTGGTATCGGTTCCAGCCAACGAGGAGACCCCACACCGCATGCATTCCGTTACCGCCTATGCCACCCCCGCCGCCAAGGCGCCCTTTGCCAGGACCACCATCGAGCGCCGTGACCTCGGCCCGCGCGATGTGCTGATCAAGATTGCCTTTGCCGGCATTTGCCATTCCGATATTCACACGGCGCGCGAGGAGTGGGGCGAGGCGCACTTTCCGCTGGTGCCCGGTCACGAGATTGCCGGCACCGTCGAGCAGATCGGCGATGAGGTCGAAAGGTACGCCGTCGGTGACCGGGTCGGAGTCGGCTGCATGGTCGACTCGTGCCGCAGCTGCGAGAACTGCCTGGCCGGTGAGGAGCAGTACTGCCTCAACGGCAATGTGGGCACCTACAACGCCATCGGCCGGGACGGCCGGCCGACCGACGGCGGCTACAGCAGCCACATCGTGGTCGAGCAGGACTTCGTCCTGGGCATTCCCGAAGGCGTCGGGCTGGACGTGGCCGCGCCGCTGCTCTGCGCCGGTATCACGCTGTACTCCCCGCTCAAGCACTGGAATGCCGGGCCGGGCAAGCAGGTGGCCATTGTCGGGATGGGCGGCCTGGGCCACATGGGCGTCAAGATCGCACACGCGCTGGGCGCCGAGGTGAGCGTGCTGTCCCAGACGCTGTCCAAGCAGCAGGACGGCGCCAGGTTCGGCGCGGCGCACTTCTACGCCACCAGCGACGATGCCACCTTCACCGAACTGGCCGGCCGTTTCGACCTGATCGTCAACACCATCTCGGCCGACGTCGACATCAACCAGTACCTGTCGCTGCTCAGGGTGGACGGCACCCTGGTGAACGTCGGGGCGCCGGAGAACCCGATGTCGGTGCAGGCGTTCTCGCTGATCCAGAGCCGGCGCAGCCTGGCCGGCTCGATGATCGGCGGCATCCGGCAGACCCAGGAGATGCTGGATTTCTGCGCCGAACACGGCCTGGGCGCCGAGATCGAGATCATCCCGGCCAGCCGGATCGACGAGGCCTATGACCGGGTGGTGGCCAGCGACGTGCGCTACCGGTTCGTGATCGACATCGCGACCCTCTAACCGGACGGTTCGCGCTCGCCGGGCAACTCGGCGGCCAACCCGGCAGGTTCGGGCTCGGCCGCCGGGGCCGCCGCCAGCGCCAGGCTGGCCAGACCGAGCACGATCAGGCCCACCACCAGCGACCATTCGTTGAAGAATGACTGCTTGTTCAGCAGGTTGAACACCCCCAGCAACCAGGCCGACCCGAGTACGAAACCCGGCCCGGTGCGCGGCACCCACCACAGCCCGAGCGCCAGTGCCGCGATCATCGCCAGCGGCACCAGGGCGAACGACGGCGTCCAACCGTGATCGATCGCGGTGGCGAACAGCGACAGCGAGTCGTGCCGCGGCTGCAACCTCAGGTTGTAGCTGACCGCACCATGCCAGAAGTTACGGGGTCCGGCGATCACCCAGCACAGCGTGATCAGCACCGCCGCGGTGACCGAACCGGCCGTCCGCCGCCAGCCGAAGGCAGGCCAGAGCGCGGCGAACGGAACGAAGATCAGCACGTGCTGCTTGGTCAGTAGGGCTGCGGTGAAACAGACCGCGGCCAGCACCGGCCGATCCTTGGCGACCGCCCACACCATGCCGGCGAGCAGGCCCAGCAGCAGCGCCTCCGGCCAGGACTGCTCGATACCGTAGAGCACCCACGGGTAGACCACCACCAGCCCGGACAGCACCGCCACGGTGTGGTCGGCCGCCGCACGTCGCGGGCCGGCCACCGCACGCCCCAGGCCGGCCACCGCGACGGAGGCCAGCAGCAATGCTGCCAGCAGGCCGTAGCGGACGTCGGAGAACACCAGGTAGAACGGGGCCAGCAGCACTGCCGATCCCGGCAGGTAGGGCAGCAGGTGGCCGTCCGATCCGGGCCAGACCTGGCCGTAGCTGTTGCTCAGTCGCAGCACCGCCCGGGCCGAGCCCTGCAGGATGTGCCAGTCGTCGATGGTGGGCCGGGGCGTGGCGCGAATGCCGGCCACCCCGGCCGCCCCGGCCAGCAGCAGCACGACCGGTTGCAGCCAGCGCGACCCGGCCCGCCAGAGCGCGAGCAGCGTCAGCGCCACCGCCGCGGCGATCAGCAGGCCGTGCGACCACCACTCGGCCGGGCCGCGGGCATAACGCTCGGCGGGCGAGACGACGGTGGACACCAGCGCCACCAGGCAGGCCAGCAGCAGGCTGAGCCGGCCGGGCGCCCGGTTGCCGGCCGGCCGCAGCCGCAGCACGGCCACGCTCAGGACCACCATGCCGGCCGTGACCAACGCGATGGCCAGCGGGGTGTACGTCCCGTAGCGGCGGGCGGCGCCGAGCGAGATCAGCGACCAGGCGGCTACCAGGGCCAGGTTCGGGTCGAGTCGGGACAGCCGCGCGGTCAAAGCCGGCGAACCCCTGGACCCGACGGTGCTGGTGGACGACACGTCCAGAGCTTAAATGAGCACTCGGCTAGCGTTGTGCCGATGGCCGGGTAGCCGACCGGCCGGCGACGAAGGGGGCGGACATGTCCGAGGGCGCGTCGGTGCCGCCGAGGATCGGCATCGTGGTCGTGGCCTACAACGCCGCCTCGACCCTGGCCGACACCCTGGATCGGATTCCGGCCCGGTTGCTGCCCCGGATAGATGAGATCATCATCTCCGACGACGCCAGCCACGACGAGACCTTCGACCATGCCCGCCGGTGGGGCGCGCGGGCCTCGACCACCAAGACCACGGTGGTGCGGCACACCAAGAACCTCGGCTACGGCGGCAACCAGAAGGCGGCCTACCGGCTGGCGATCGAGCACGGTCTGGACGTCATCGTGCTGCTGCACGGCGACGGCCAGTACGCCCCGGAGCGGCTACCGGACATGGTGGCCCCGTTCGAGCATGACCGGCCGGCCGCGGTGTTCGGCTCCCGGATGATGGACAAGGGCGCGGCCAAGGCCGGCGGCATGCCGCTGTACAAGCGGCTGGGCAACCGGATACTCACCAGCTTCGAGAACAAGGTGCTGGGCACCGACCTCAGCGAGTTCCACTCCGGCTACCGCGCCTACGACGCCAAGGTGCTGGCCCAGATCCCGTTCGAGGCCAACAGTGACGGCTTCGACTTCGACACCCAGATCATCGCCCAGATCATCCATCACGGTGGCCGGATCGTCGAGATCCCGATCCCGACCTACTACGGCGATGAGATCTGCTACGTCAACGGCCTGCAGTACGCCCGCGACGTGGTACGCGACGTGATCGAGTTCAAGCTGGCCACCAAGGGTTTCGGCACCCACGACTGGGTCAGGCCGGCCGAGGAGTACGACTTCAAAGAGGGTGACGGCTCCTCGCACGCGGTGATGCTGCGGATGCTCGAATCGCTGCCGCCGTCCCGGATTCTCGATGTGGGCTGCTCGGGCGGCCTGTTCGCCGAGCGGGCCCGGGCGGCCGGCCATCACGTCACCGGCGTGGACTGCCTGGAGATCCCCGGCGTGCGCCAGCGGACCGACCGGTTCTTCGTGGCCGACCTCGAGGCCGGTCTGCCGGCCGAGGTGGGCGAGCGTTACGACGTGGTGGTGGCCGGCGACATCATCGAGCACCTGTCCCGACCGGGCGACATCCTGCGCCAGATCCGCGACGTGCTGCGGCCCGGCGGCCAGGTACTTCTGTCGGTGCCGAACTTCGGCCACTGGTATCCGCGGGTGCGGGTGCTGACCGGGCGTTTCGGTTATGACCGGCGGGGCATTCTCGACGACACCCACCTGCGATTCTTTACCCGGGCGACGCTGCGACGTACCGTGCGCGCGGCCGGCTTCGACATTCTCGACGAGGTCTCCACCGGTCTGCCGCTGGGCGCGGTCGCCGACCGGGCCGGCTCTCCGGCGCTGCGAGCTGTGCGCCAGGTGGACGGGGCGCTGGTCCGGGCCCGGCCCACCCTGTTCGGCTACCAGCACATTCTGCGGCTCACCCCGCACGCCGAGCAGGCCATTCACGCAGGGCAATTGCACGTGGCCACCGCGCCGGTGGACGGTATCTCGGCCTAGCCGGGCGCGCCGATGAGCATCCGGACCGAACGGCTGATCCTGCGCCGCTGGACGCCGTCTGATCGGACACCGTTCGCGGCCATGAACGCCGACCCGCAGGTGATGCGGTATTTCCGCGCGCCGCTGGACCGGGCCGCCAGCGACGGCTTCGTCGACCGGATCGAAGCCGGCTTCGACCAGCACGGCTACGGCCTGTGGGCGCTGGAACTGGTGGCGAACGCCGAGTTCATCGGCTTCACCGGCCTGGCCCGGCACACCTTTCCGGCACACTTCACCCCCGCGGTGGAGGTCGGCTGGCGGCTGAGTCCGCCGGCCTGGGGCCATGGCTTTGCCACCGAGGCGGCCCGGGCGGCGCTGCGCCACGGCTTCGACTCCGCAGGCCTGGCCGAGATCGTGTCGATGACCGCGCGCGCCAACCAGCCCTCGCAGGCGGTGATGCGCCGGCTCGGCATGACCCGCGACCCGGCTGATGACTTCGCGCACCCGTCGCTGCCGGCCGAGCACCCGCTGGCCCCGCACGTGCTGTACCGGCTGAGCCAGGACCGGTACCGGTCGAACCGCGCCGAGGCAGGCTCTGATGCGGACGCCGAAGCCGGGCTCGTGCCCGAACGGCTGCGTTCGTAAGCGACTCTCGAGCTGCCCGGCTGTTGATCTGATCACAGCAATGACCGGTCGGCGGTCCGTCCAGCCGGTGAATTCTGTCCGATGTGGTGTCTGGTGGCCGTACGGGGCACATCTGGGGATTTGATCTGTTTGACTAACTCTGGGGCATGTAGCAGCATCGGTGGACGGGTTCACCGCTGGCGTCACAGGTGCCGGCAGACCGCGCCGGACACCGCCCGGCCCCGATGAAACCGTCCAATCATCCATCCGATGCAGGCCGCTGCCTGCCACGAAGGAGGGGCACGTGCCGTCGCATCGCAGCCTTCCGACCCTGCTGCAGACCATCCGGAGCACGCCGATCGCCCGGCTGTCCAACCTGACCCGGCACCTCAACGGCGAGATCATCGTCAAGCTGGAGTCGGCCAACCCCGGCGGCAGTCTGAAGGATCGCGCGGCCTGGCACATCCTGCGCACCGCCGAGCGCGCCGGCCTGCTCGGCCCGGGATCGACGATCATCGAGTCGTCGTCAGGCAATTTCAGCATCGCGCTGGCGATGATCGGCGCCATTCGCGGGTACCGGATCATCGCCGTGGTCGACCCCAAGATCACCCCGACCAACCGCGGCCTGCTGGAGGCCTACGGAGCCGAGATCATCGTGGTGCACGAGCAGGACGACTCCGGCTCCTACCATAAGACCCGCATCGCGCTGGCCAACAAGTTGCACTCCGAGATTCCGAACTCCTTCCGTCCGGACCAGTGCTTCAACCTGCAGAACGGCGAGGCGCACTTCAGCAGCACGGCACCCGAACTCGCCGAGCAGGTCGGCCCGGGCCTGCGCTACGTGGTCTGCTCGGTCAGCACCGGTGGCCAGATCGGCGGCATCTCGCGATACTTCGCGCGGCACGACCCGGGCGTCCGGGTGGTCGGGGTGGACGTGCACGGCAGCGCCATCTTCGGCGGCCCGGCGCACTCGTACCTGACGCCCGGCGTGGGGCTGAGCTGGACCCCGGACAACATCGAGGACCTGTCCCGGTTGCACTCGATCTACAAGCTCACCGACCAGCAGGCCTATGACATGACGCGGACGCTGGCCCGGCACGAAGGCCTGCTGGCCGGGGTCTCCACCGGTGCGTGCACGCTGGTCGCGCTGACCCTGGCCCAGCAGTGCCGGCCCGGCGAGCAGGTAGCCTGTCTGGCGGCCGACCGCGGGGAGCGCTACCTGGCCACAGCCTTCGATGAGGCCTGGCTAGCCAGCAAGGGACTCGATCCGCGCTGGAAGAACGTCGAGGAGATGACGAGGATGGCAGCGTCCTTGACGCCGTGGAGTACCGATCCGGTGGACTGCGCGAACTATGCACCGGAGCTGGCCGAAGTGCTCGGTTCGCCGACCGCGGGAAACCCGCTCTACCTGCCGGCCGACCTGCTCGACGGCCTGGACCAGGAGCATGCCGGGTGATCGCGGTCATCAACTACGGCGCCAAGAACGACTATGCCCGGATGCTGCCGGAGCGGGCCGGCGATCTGGTGGTGTTCAGCCATTACGACATCGAGGCCACCGACGGCTTCGCCTACTACGAGCACGTACCGGACTGCGAGTTCGTCCCCTACGCCGAGCTGAGCATCATGCAGCGGGCCGAACAGGTCGAGTTCTCCCATGTCATCACCGACAACGAATACGATCTGGAGCGCACCGCGCGGATCCGGGCCAGGTTGGGCCTGGGCGGGCAGACCGAGGCCAGCGCCACCTCGTTCCGGGACAAGCTGGTGATGAAGCAGGTCGCCGGCCGGACCGTCCGGGTCCCCCGGTTCCGCGGCCTGGACCACATCGGCGACCTGGTCGCCTTCGTCGCCGAGGTCGGCTACCCGGTCGTGGTGAAGCCCCGCAAGCAGGGCGGCTCGCGCGACATCACCGTGCTGCGCGACGGAGCGGAGCTGGAGCGGTTCAGTCGCCGGCACTGGCGCGAGGACCTGATGGTCGAGGAGTTCGTCGAGGGCAGCATGCTGCACGTGGACGCCGTGCTGGGCGACAACTACCGCTTCGTCTCGGCCTCGCGCTACCTGCGCACCCCCCTCGGCGTGCTGTCGGGGGTGAACAACGGTTCGTTGCAGTTTCACCCGAGCGAACCGATCGCCAAGGAGCTGGAGGCATTCCTCGACGACGTGCTCAGCGCCTTCGAGGTACCGCGGGTATCGGCCTACCACCTGGAGGTCTTCCAGACCCGGTCCGGGGAGTTGCTGCTCTGCGAGATCGCGTCCCGGGTCGGCGGCGCCCGGATTCCGGCGATCACCCGGGCCAGCTACGGCCTGGACCTGCTGACCACCTGGCTACGACTGTCGTGTGACCTGCCGGTGCCGCCGGTTCCGGCCGCTGCGCCGGTCCAGGTGCACGGCGCCGTCGCGATCGTGCCACCGGGCCGGGCGGTGCGCCCGCCGGCCCGTCCCCCCTTCGACTGGGTCACCGACTACCAGGTCAACGAGCAGTTGGCCGCGGACGCAACCGCCCAGAACAGCACGTCCAACCTCTGTTACGCGGTGGTGAGCGGAGCCGACTCGGCCGAGCTGGAGCACCGACTGCACCAGGTCGAGCAGTGGCTGCAGGACGAGTTGGAGCGGCCGGAGAGTCCGCACGAGGCAGCCCGGCAGTGACCGCCTGGGGTGAGGCCTCTCCGCGAGTCCGGTTGTTGCTGGTGGCGGTGTTCCTGACGGGGCTGACGACGTTCATGTTCCTGCCGCTGCTCGCGATCGACCTGACCGCGCGGGGCATCCGCCCGGGCGTCACCGGCTTTCTGGTGGGGTTGCTGGCCTTCAGCTCGCAGGGCTTCTCGCTGATCACCGGCGTGCTGCTCGACCAGTTCGGTTCCAGCCGGATCCTGGCTACCGGCTTCGCCCTGCGGATCGTCGGTTACGTCCTGCTCGGCAGCAGCCACGGTCGCGCGCTGGCACCGCTGGCCTGCGGCATCGTCGCGGTCGGCGTCGGCGGTTCGCTGCTCGGCCTGGCCATCAAGACCATGCTGGTGACCGAGCCGGCCTCCGAGCCCCGGACGATGCTGGCCCTGCGATCGACCTTCGTCAACGTCGGCGTGGTGCTCGGGCCGGCATTGGGGGCGCTCACCTACCGGGCCGGTTTTCGCTTCATCCTGCTGGCCTGCGTGCTGTCCCACCTGGTGCTCGGGGTGTGGTTGGCCAGAACCCGCTCGCCGCGTTCAGCGGGCACATCGGGACCGGCACGGCTGACCCCGATGCCGGCCGGCTCATCGCCGGAACCGGTCGGGCCGGCTGGCGCGGGCCTGGAAGCTGTCGGCCTAGAAGCTGGGCAGGTCGGCGCCCCGGGCACCACCCAGCTCTCGACCCGGGTCCGCACCTGGGGACGGGGCAGCTGGCTGCTGCTGGGTGTGGTCAACGTCGGCTACTGGTCCATCTACAGCCAGCTCAACGCCGTCGTGCCGGTCGCCGTGCGGGACATGACCGGCAGCCCGAGCGCGATCTCGGTGGTGTTCACCATCAACGGGATCCTGGTGGTGCTGTGCCAGTACCTGCTGTTGAAGCGGGTGTTCCGGCGCGCGTCGTCGCGAACCTTGCTGATCATCGGCTTCGCTTCCTTCGCTCTCGCCTACGCGATCCTGATACCGGAGGCCGGCTGGTGGTCGGTGCTCTGCTACGTCGTGCCGGTGACCTTCGCCGAGATGCTGATCGGCCCGAGCCTGGACGAGCAGGTGGTGCGCGCCGCACCCCGGCACCGGACCGGCCGCGCGTTCGGGATGATGAGCGCCGCCGCGGCCTGTGGCAGCCTGCTCGGCTCCGGGGTCGGCGGCTCGCTGTTCCAGGCGCTGGACGGCGGTGGCGCGGTCTGGCTGATCGTGGCCGCGGGTGCCCTGCTCGCGGCCGGCGCCAGCGCCGCGCTGCCCACGATGCGGCAGAGCCATGTCTGAGCGGTCGGTGGTGCTGTTCAACCCGCGCGACCTGGTGCTGCGCGCGGCCCGCCGGCTCGGGCTGGGCACGGTGGTGGTCATCGAGCCGGACGCGCCGGCGCCCCCGGACGGGTACGCCGAAGTGGTGCTGCGTTGCAGCTGGCTCAGCGATCTCGACTCCGCGCTGGACCAGCTCGCGCCGCTGGCCCCGACCTGCCTGGCGGCCTTCGGATTCGGCGAGATCGGTGGCGCGGCCGCGGCGGTGGCCAGCGAGCGATTCGGCTGGCCGGGCAACACC
>JBPCPA010000166.1:0-7812 GCA_050999655.1 Jatrophihabitans sp. | reverse complement strand
GTGCCACACCTACCGGCTCGAACGCCTATGCCTTCTCGGTCGGCGGTCCGATCATGTGGCCGAGCGTCGAGGCGATGCTGCTGGTGCCCAATGCCGCGCACGCGCTGTTCCAGCGTCCGCTGGTGGTCGCGCCGGACTCGCAGATCGAGATCGAGCTGATCGGTGAAGACCATTCCGGGATCCTGAGCTGTGATGGCCGGCGTACCTACGAGCTGCCCCCGGCCAGCGTGCTGCGGATCGAGCGTTCCGAGCACACGATCTCCATCGCCCGCCCGCACCCGACGCCGTTCGGTGAGCGGCTGGTCGCCAAGTTCCAGCTACCCGTCCGCAGCCTGCGTGACGGCGGACCGACCACGCTGTAGGACGTAGCCACCCATGCTGGAAGAGATCCGGATTCGCGGTCTGGGCGTCATCTCCGACGCGGTACTGGAGCTGGGCCCGGGCCTGACGGTGGTCACCGGCGAGACCGGCGCCGGCAAGACCATGGTGGTGACCGGGTTGGCCCTGCTGTTCGGCGGTCGCGCCGAGACCTCCAGGCTGCGACCGGGCGTGGAGTCGGCCAGCGTGGAGGGCCGGTTGCAGGTGCGGCCGGACTCCGACGCCGCCCGGATCGTGACCGAGGCCGGTGGTGACCTGGAACCCGATGGCGGCCTGGTGCTGCGCCGGGTGGTGAGCTCGACGGGTCGCTCGCGGGCCGCGGCCGGTGGTGCGGCGGTGCCGGCGACGGTGCTGTCCCGGCTGGCCGACGGGCTGGTGGCGGTACACGGCCAGAGCGACCAGCAGCGACTGACCCAGCCGGCCGAGCAGCGGCTGACCCTGGACCGGTATGCCGGGCTGGACCTGGCCGAGTGCCGGGAAGCGTTCCAGCGCTGGCGGACCGCGGTGGCCGAACTGGCGCATCGGACCTCCGCCGCTCGCGAACTGGCCCGGGAGGCCGAACTGCTCAGGTACGGGATCGCCGAGATCGAGGCGGTCAACCCGCAACGCGGCGAGGACGTCGAGTTGGCGACGTTGGCCGGGCGGTTGGAGCACGCCGACGCGCTGCGGATCGCCGCTCGCACCGCCCACAATGCGCTGCTCGGCGATCCGGACGACCCGGCGTCCGACGCGTCCGACGTCCAGTCGCTGCTCGGCGCCGCCCAGCGCGCACTCGGCCAGTTGGCGGGTACCGACGGCGAGCTCGATCAACTCAACGAGCGGCTCACCGATCTGGCGGCCGCGGTGACCGACATCGGTGCCGAACTTGCCGGCTACGAAGCCCAACTGGACGCCGACCCCGCCCGGCTGGCGGCGGTGCACGAGCGGCGGGCGGCGGTGACCGGCCTGACCCGCAAGTACGGGCCCGATCTGAGCGCGGTGCTGGTCTGGGCCGAGGAGGCCGTTCGGCGGCTGCTGGCCGCCGACACCTCCGACGAGGCGTTGGCCGCGCTGGCCGGCGAGCGGGACCGGACCGCAGCCGGCTTCGCCGACATCGCCGCCAAGGTATCGGCCGACCGGCGCCAGGCCGCTGACGTGCTGTCGAAGCTGGTGACCGCGGAGCTGGCTGCACTGGCGATGCCGGCGGCTGCGGTGCGGATCGCGGTGCGGCACCGTCCGGCCCTGGAGGCGGGTCCCACCGTGTTGATCGAGGGCGAGCTGGTCGGGGCCGGGCCGGACGGCGTGGACGAGGTGGAACTCACCCTGCGCCCGCATCCGGACGCCCCCGAGCTGCCGGTGCAGCGGGGCGCATCCGGCGGTGAGCTGTCCCGGGTGATGCTGGCCATCGAGGTCGGGCTGGCCGGCAGTGACCCGGTGCCGACCATGGTCTTCGACGAGGTGGACGCCGGCGTCGGTGGCCGGGCCGCTGTCGAGGTCGGCCGCCGGCTGGCCCTGCTGGCCCGCGCCCATCAGGTGGTGGTGGTCACCCACCTGGCCCAGGTCGCCTCCTTCGCCGACCGGCACCTGGTCGTCGACAAGGCCGTCGCGGGCAGTGCCTCCGACGGTGTCACTCGCAGTGACATCCGGCTGGTCGAGGGGGCTGACCGGCTGGCCGAGCTGGCCAGGATGCTGGCCGGTGACGACACCCCGGTGGCTCGCCAGCATGCCGCGGAGCTGCTTGCCACCGCCCAAGCCGACCGAGCCCCCGCCACCGACACCGCTGAGGCAAGCGGCCCGGCCGGCGGCCGCGCCCGAAGTGGCAGCGGGCGTCGAACCGGCCGGTAACTCCGCGTGGCGCAGCGGGCTGATCACCGCCGCCGATGGCAGCATGAGAACCCATGAAGATGGCAGCATTGCGCCACGGCGAGCGGCGCGACGTCCCCCTGGCCGGCACCAGCGGGGTGACCCGGCTGGATCGCAGGGCCGGCCGGCTGCTGCACCGGCTGCACGCCGGCGACATCGCGGTGATCGACATCGCCGACCTGGACCGGTCGACCGCCGACGCGCTGGTGGCCGCCAAGGTGGCCGCTGTCGTCAATGCCCAGCAGAGCATCTCCGGGCGCTACCCGAACCTGGGACCGCAGGTGCTGATCGCCCACGACGTCCCGCTGCTGGACGCGGTCGGTACCGAGATCTTCGCCGAGGTCAAGGAAGGCGCCCGCTTGCGGCTGGAGGGCGATGTCCTCTATGCCGGTGAGCGACCGGTCGCGCACGGGGTCCGGCAGGACGCCGAGTCGGTGCGCCAGGCCATGCAGGAGGCCAAGGCCGGCCTGGCCACGCAGCTGGAGGCGTTCGCCTCCAGCACCCAGCAGCACATGCTGCGGGAGAAGGAACTGCTGCTCGACGGTGTCGGCCTACCCGAACTGCGGACCAGGTTTCGAGGCCGGCACGTCCTGCTGGTTGCCAAGGAGTACGACTACCGGGCCGATCTCAAGGCGCTCAAGCACTACATCCGGGAGTTCCGTCCGGTGCTGGTGGGCGTCAACGGCGGCGCCGACGTGCTGTGCGAGGCCGGTTACCAGCCGGACCTGGTCATCGGCGAGCTGGACAACGTCTCTGACGCGGCGCTGCGCGATGCCGGCGAGGTGGTCGCCCACGCCGACCAGCACGGCCGGCTGACCGGGCTGGCCAGGGTGCAGGATCTGCGCATCGAGCCGGTCATCTTCGCCACCTCCGGCACCGGCGAGGACGCAGCGATGCTGATCGCCGAGGCCGGCGGGGCAAAGCTGATCGTCACGGTCGGCATGCGGGCCACCCTGGAGGAGTTCCTGGACTCAGGTCGCGGTGGGATGGCCTCGACGGTGCTGACCAGGCTCAAACTCGGTGGCCGGCTGGTGGACGCCAAGGCCGCCGCGCAGCTGTTCCAGACCCGGATCTCGGCGGTGACCGTGGTGCTGCTCGCGGTCGCGGCGCTGCTGGCCATCTCGGTGGTACTGGTGGCCGGCAGCTCCACCGACAGCTACCTGCACCTGCTGACCGATGGTTGGCACCACTCCTACACCTGGCTGAGGGATCTGTTCTCGTGATTTCCTTTCGATACCACCTCGTCTCCATCATCGGCGTCTTTCTCGCGATCGCGCTGGGTGTGGTGATCGGGACCAGCGCGCTCAACGGCGCGGTGGTCGGTGATCTGCGTCGCCAGGTGAGTGACCTGAACAGAAGCGGCGCGGCGGCCACCGACCGCAACGCCAGCCTGCAGGCCCAGGCCGGCAACGCCGACCTGCTCGCCCAGACCTTCGGCGCCAAGATCGCCGGCTCGGCGCTGGCCAAGACTCCGGTCGTGATCCTCGGCGCGCCCGGTGCGCCCAAGAGCATGAAGGACGCGGTGGCAGCGGCCATCACCGGCGCCGGCGGGACGGTGGCCGCCCGGTTGCAGCTGAGCAAGGACTTCGACGATCCCAAGCGGGCCAACGACATTCGATCCCTGGCCACCGCCTCGGGGGTGCATCCGATCGGGCTGCAACTGCCGTCCACCGACGACCCCGGGGTGCTCGCCGGGGCGCTGCTCGGCTACGTCCTGTTCGGTCACGGCCAGGGCACTGACCTGACCCAGGTGCTGGCCGGTTTCAACACGCTGAACATGCTGAGCACCGAGGGGGCACCGGCCACCGCCGGCAAGGCGCTGGTACTGGTGGCACCGGGCGGCCTGGCCAAGGACGACGGGGGCGGCGCGCTGCTACTGAGCTTCGGTACCGAGCTGGGCACCGTCGGCGGCCCGAGCGTGATCGCCGGTGATTCGGCCTCGGCCACCCAGGCCGGCCTGGTGGCTCTGGTCCGCGGCAGCGACGGCGCGAAGAAGGCGCTGTCGACGGTCGACGATGCCACCGGGCCGCTGGGCCAGCTCACCGTGTCACTGGCGGTTGCCGACGCGCTGGCCGGCCGCCGGGGCAACTACGGCACGGCGACCGGTGCGGACGGTCTGCTGCCGGGCGTGGCCAACTGAGGGTGTCGCGGCCAGTCGCCGGTCCGGGCCGTGTTACCGTGAACTCCCGTGGATATGTGGGAGGCTCGGCCGCTGGCCGAGCCTGCATCCGCAGCTGTCATTCGATGCGACCGCGGGAGTTTCGTTGGCTCACTCAGCCCGGATCACAAAACATCTGTTCGTCATCGGCGGCGTCGCGTCGTCGCTGGGTAAGGGCCTGACCGCGTCGTCGCTGGGCAGCCTGCTCAAGGCCCGCGGCCTTCGGGTCACCATGCAGAAGCTCGACCCGTACCTCAACGTCGATCCGGGCACGATGAACCCGTTCCAGCACGGTGAGGTCTTCGTCACCGAGGATGGCGCCGAGACCGACCTGGACATCGGCCACTACGAGCGTTTTCTCGACACCGACCTGGTCGGCTACGCCAACGTCACCACCGGCCAGGTGTACTCCGCGGTCATCGCCAAGGAGCGGCGCGGGGAGTATCTGGGCGACACCGTGCAGGTCATCCCGCACATCACCAACGAGATCAAGGACCGGATCCGGTCGATGGCCCGGCCGGGCAGTGACGGTGAGATCCCGGACGTGGTGATCACCGAAATCGGTGGCACCGTCGGCGATATCGAGTCGCTGCCGTTCCTGGAGGCCGCCCGCCAGGTTCGCCACGATGTCGGCCGGGACAACTGTTTCTTCCTGCACGTGTCGCTGATCCCGTATCTCAAACCGTCCGGTGAGCTGAAGACCAAGCCGACCCAGCACTCGGTCGCCGCGTTGCGCAGCATCGGTATCGCCCCGGACGCGGTGGTCTGCCGCGCCGACCGCGAGATCCCGGACAGCGTCAAGCGCAAGATCTCGCTGATGTGCGACGTCGACACCGAGGCCGTGGTGGCAGCAGTGGATGCGCCGAGCATCTACGACATCCCCAAGGTGCTGCACTCCGAGGGCCTGGACGCCTACGTGGTGCGCCGGCTCGGCCTGCCGTTCCGCGACGTCGACTGGACCAGGTGGGGTGCCCTGCTGGAGCGCGTCCACCATCCTGCCAGCGAGGTCACCGTGGCCCTGGTCGGTAAGTACATCGACCTGCCCGATGCCTACCTGTCGGTGACCGAGGCGTTGCGGGCGGGCGGTTTCGCCCACCGGGCCAAGGTAAACATCCGTTGGGTTGCCTCCGACTCGTGCGAGAGTCCGGCCGGCGCGGCGGCCCAGCTGCGGGGCGCCGACGCGGTGCTGATCCCGGGCGGCTTCGGCATCCGGGGCATCGAGGGCAAGCTCGGCGCGATCCGGTATGCCCGCGAGCGGAGCGTGCCGACCCTGGGGCTCTGCCTGGGCCTGCAGTGCATGACCATCGAGGTGGCCCGCGACCTCGCGGGCATTGCCGGGGCGAACTCGGCCGAGTTCGATCCGGACACGACAGATCCGGTGATCGCGACGATGGCTGACCAGGTGGACATGGTGGCCGGCAACGCAGACCTGGGTGGCACCATGCGCCTCGGCGCCTACCCGGCCCGCCTCACCGCCGGCTCGGTGGCCGCCGAGGCTTACGGCAGCACCGAGGTCTCCGAACGGCACCGGCATCGCTACGAGGTGAACAACGCCTACCGCGAGGTGCTGGCCGCCGCCGGCCTGGTGTTCTCAGGAACCTCACCGGACGGACGGCTGGTCGAATTCGTCGAGCTGCCCCGCGAGCTGCACCCGTTCTTCGTGGCCACCCAGGGCCACCCGGAGCTGAAATCGCGTCCGACCCGCCCGCATCCGCTGTTCGCCGCGTTCATCGGCGCAGCGGTCGCCTACAACGCACAGGAGCGGTTGCCGGTCGAGTTGCCCGAGCAGGTCGGCGAGCTCAGCGTGGCCGGTCCGGCGTCCGGATGAACCAGCCGGCCACCGGCTTCGAGGTGGTTTCCTCCAAGCACATCTACCACGGCTACGCCTTCGACCTGCGGGCCGACGAGGTCCGGATGCCCGAAGGCGTGGTGGCCACCCGGGACGTGATCGATCACGTGGGCGCGGTCGGGGTGCTGGCCATCGATGTCGACGACAGTGTGGTGATGGTCCAGCAGTACCGCCACCCGGTGGGCCACCAACTGCTGGAGCTGCCGGCCGGCCTGCTCGAAGTGACCGGCGAGCCCGCGCTGGCCGGCGCCAAGCGGGAGCTGTTCGAGGAAGCGTCGTTGACCGCCACCGACTGGCAGGTGCTCATCGACCTGCACACCTCACCCGGCATGACCAGCGAGGCGATCCGGATCTACCTGGCCCGCGGGTTGGCCGAGGTCGCCGAGGATCAGCGGTTCAGCGCCGAGCACGAGGAACTGGCGATGACGGTGCGGCGCTACCCGCTGAGCACCCTGGTCGAGCTGGCACTGACCGGCCAGCTGACCAACGGGCCCGCGGTCGCTGCTGTGCTGGCCGCGCACGCGGCGCGGGCCAACGGCTTGGTGGGTCTGCGCCCGGTCGACGCGCCGTGGCCGGCCCGTCCGGACCGGGTTCGCCCGGCGACCCAGGCCGGCTGAGTGTCCGGCCGCCAGCCCGCCGATCTGGTGGTGGCCCCGGTACCGGCTCGGACGCCCGCCGCGCAGCTGGTCGGCGCCTACCTTGCTCACCTTGCGGTGGAGCGGGGCAGCTCTGCCAACACCCTGAGCTCCTACCGGCGCGACCTGCGCCGCTACCTGGACTACCTGCAGGCGAGCCGGATCAGCTCGCTGGCGGAGGTGGACTCGGCGACCGTCGGCGGTTTTCTGGCGGCCCTGCGCGAGGGCGACGCCGAGCACCCGGCGCTGTCGGCCAGCTCGGCCGCGCGAGCGGTGGTGGCCGTCCGCGGCCTGCACAAGTTCGGCTACGCCGACGGTCAGCTGAGCTCGGATGTGGCCAGGCAGGTCAAGCCGCCGGCCGCACCCCGCCGGCTACCCAAGGCGATCACCGTGGAGGAGGTGGAACGGCTGCTGGAGGCCGCCGGCTTTGACCAGACCCCGCTCGCGGTCCGCGACCGGGCGCTACTGGAACTGCTGTACGGCACCGGCGCCCGGATCTCCGAAGCGGTCGGGCTGGACATCGATGACCTGGACCTGACCGGTAAGACCGTCCTGCTGCGTGGCAAGGGTGGCAAGCAACGGCTGCTGCCGCTGGGCTCGTTCGCTGCCAAGGCGCTGGCCGCCTACCTGGTGCGGGTACGCCCGGAGCTGGTCCGGCACGGGCGCGGCACGCCGAAGGTCTTTCTCAACTCCCGCGGCGGCGGCCTGTCGCGCCAGAGCGCCTGGACGGTGCTGCGCAGCGCGGCGGACAAGGCGGGCCTGTCCGGCGACATCTCGCCGCACACGCTGCGCCATTCCTTCGCGACCCATCTGATGGAAGGTGGCGCCGATGTCCGGGTGGTGCAGGAACTGCTCGGGCACGCCTCGGTCACCACCACCCAGATCTACACCCTGGTCACGGTCGACCAGTTGCGCGAGGTCTATGCCGTGGCTCACCCCCGGGCCCGGGC
>JBPCPA010000014.1:0-9557 GCA_050999655.1 Jatrophihabitans sp. | reverse complement strand
GAGTGTGATTTTTGTTGTTTTCCTTCCTTTTTGCGTTGCCGCTGTCGGTGGGGGGCGCCCCTTTGGTGGGGGGGCGCCCCCCCCCCGGCCGGTTGCCGGCAGCGGCCGATACGGGTCCTCCGGCGGCAGCCGGTACAGGTCGTCCGGCAGTGGCTGCTACGGCTCACTGGCACCGGCCGGGCTCGGCTCGAATCGCGTCGGCGCCGGGTCCGTTCCTGTCATGTAGTGCGGGGGTTCGAGGGGTTCTGGTGTGAATGGAGAGCAAGAAATCACGAATGAATTTCTTCCGACCCGACGGACCGAACGGCAGTCACACCTGTGGCACGATGATCACTGTCAGGCGTCCGTCAGGGGGTGGTCGCATCGTCGTTGAGGCGTGGAGACCCGCCAGGTGGGTCTGAGAGGGGCCTTCGTGGACCTGAGCTTGAACGAGCGCGCGGTCGATCCGCACTTGATTGTCGAGGTTCGCGGCGAAGTCGATGTGCATTCGGCCCCGGCGCTTCGCGACCGGTTGTTCCAGGTGCTCGACGCCGGCAACCGCTCGGTGGTGGTCGACCTCAACCTGCTCTCGTTCATCGACTCGACCGGCCTCGGTGCCCTGGTCGCGGCCCGCAATCACGCCAAGGATGCCGCCTCGTCGCTGCTGCTGGTTTGCAAGTCCGAGCGGCTGCTCAAGCTCTTTCGGATCACCGGACTGCACGAGGTGTTCGACATCTATCCCACCGTGGCGCAGGCGACCGAACAACGCTGATCCCGGCGGATCGGGTAATTTCGGCCCCGAATGTGACCCCGCCCATGCGCGGATGGTCAGCGCGTCCCTTAGACTCCGCCGCAGCCGCTACGACAGCGCACTGCCGCGCATGCTCGCTCGCCCGTGTCCAGGGCGATCCGCCGTGCCAGAGCTGCCGGGCGATCCGTCAACAAGACACGATGGCTGAAGGAGTACTGCGTTATGGCTTCGTCCCAACCGGCGCTGGCCGCCCATACGAGAGAGATCGTTGCCTCGGCAGCCTTCTCCTCGGGCGACAAGGGGTTGGTCGCGGTGATCGGCCTGGTGGCCCTCGTCGCGCTTGCCTTCTCATACGTCCTGTTTCGCGAGGTACTCGCAGCCGATCAGGGCACCCCGAAGATGATCGAGATCGCCGAAGCCGTCCAGGAAGGTGCCCAGGCCTACCTCAAGCGGCAGTTCCGCACCCTGTCCGTGGTGGTCGTGGTGGTCTTCCTGCTGCTGTTCGCGCTGCCGGCTGATGATGCCGGCCAGCGAATCGGGCGCTCCATCTTCTTCCTGGTCGGGGCCGGCTTCTCGGCCACCATCGGCTACTACGGAATGTGGCTGGCCACCCGGGCGAACGTGCGGGTCGCCGCCGCCGCGAACGCCGAAGGCCGCGAGCGAGCCACCCGGATCGCCTTCCGCACCGGCGGCGCGGTCGGCATGGCCACCGTCGGCCTCGGCCTGCTCGGCGCCTCGGTGGTGGTGCTCGGCTACACCAACGGAGCGCCCAAGGTGCTCGAGGGCTTCGGCTTCGGCGCTGCCACCCTGGCCATGTTCATGCGTGTCGGCGGTGGCATCTTCACCAAGGCCGCTGACGTCGGCGCGGACCTGGTCGGCAAGGTAGAGGCAGGCATTCCCGAGGACGACCCGCGCAACGCTGCCACCATCGCCGACAACGTCGGCGACAACGTCGGCGACTGCGCCGGCATGGCGGCCGATCTGTTCGAGTCCTACGCCGTGACCCTGGTCGCCTCGCTGATCCTCGGTTCGGTGGCTTTCGGCACCAAGGGCCTGCTGTTCCCGCTGATCGTGCCGGCGATCGGCGTGGTCACCGCCATCATCGGGGTGTTCATCACCCGATCGCGGCCGAACGAGGGTGGTCTGACCACCATCAACCGCAGCTTCTACATCTCGGCCGGTATCTCGGTGGTGCTGTGCGCGATCGCCGCGTTCACCTACCTGCCCTCCACGTTCTCCAAGCTCAAGGGCACCGGCGTGGACATCGACGGTGTCACCAAGATCGCCGACCACGGCGGCAACCCGGCGCTGATCGCGATCATCGCGGTCATCATCGGCATCGTGCTGGCCGCCGTCATCCTCTGGCTGACCGGCGTCTACACCGGCACCGAGGGCAAGGCCGTGCAGGACGTCGGAAAGTCCTCGCTGACCGGTGCCGCCACCGTCATCCTGGCGGGCATCTCGGTGGGCTTCGAGTCGGCCGTCTACACCGCGATCGTGATTGCGGCGGCGGTGTTCGGAGCGTTCCTGCTCGGCGGCGCGTCGGTGTCGGTGGCGCTGTTCGCGGTGGCGCTGGCCGGTTGCGGCCTGCTCACCACGGTGGGTGTCATCGTCGCCATGGACACCTTCGGCCCGGTTTCGGACAACGCCCAGGGCATCGCTGAGATGTCCGGCGATATCAGCCTGGCGGGAGCGCAGATCCTCACCGAGTTGGACGCGGTCGGCAACACCACCAAGGTCGTCACCAAGGGCATCGCGATTGCCACCGCGGTGTTGGCAGCGACCGCGCTGTTCGGGTCCTACCAGGACGCGATCCGGCAGGCCATCGAGAAGTACCAGAACGGTGACAAGGTCTCGATCTTCGTGCAGAACTCCTTCACCAACACCATCGTCAGCCCGAACACCCTGGTCGGTGTGGTGATCGGCGCGGCCGTGGTGTTCATGTTCTCCGGCCTGGCGGTCAACGCGGTGTCCCGCGCGGCCGGTGCGGTGGTCTACGAGGTGCGCGCGCAGTTCCGCAACCACCCCGGGATCATGGACGGCTCGGAGCGTCCGGAGTACGGCCGGGTGGTCGACATCTGCACCCGGGACTCGCTGCGCGAGCTGATCACCCCGGGCCTGCTCGCGGTGATGGCGCCGATCGCGGTCGGCTTCGGTCTCGGTGTGGGCCCGCTGGCCGGCTACCTCGGCGGCGCGATCGCCACCGGCACCCTGATGGCGGTGTTCCTGGCCAACTCCGGTGGCGCCTGGGACAACGCAAAGAAGCTGGTGGAGGACGGCATTCACGGCGGTAAGGGCTCGGACGCGCACGCGGCCACCGTTATCGGCGACACCGTCGGTGACCCGTTCAAGGACACTGCCGGCCCGGCCATCAACCCGCTGATCAAGGTGATGAACCTGGTCTCGGTGCTGATCGCTCCGGCAGTCGTGCAGCTGTCCATCGGCTCGAGCGCCAACACCCCGCTCCGGATCGTCATCGCGCTGATCGCGGTCGCGATCATCGTGGCGGCGGTGGTCATCGCCAAGCGCCGTGCATCCTCGCTCAACGATGATCCCGAAACTGCCATGCATCCGGCGGCCGTAGGCTGATACCAGCCCAAACCACCGCAGCTGCCCCCGAGCGCCCCAGGCGCCCGGGGGCAGCTGCGTTATGGCCGCGGTTCGCCGGGACGGCTACCTCCGGCGGATCGTGGGCCCGGTGCGACAGAATCACCGGATGCAGTTTTCGCTGTTCGGAGCCGAGGCCGCCGATCCGGTCATCGAGGATCTGGACGGCCTGCTGCTGGCCGGCGGCGACTGGGTACGTACCGACCGGGACGCCGCGGCCAGGTTGTCGGTGCTGGTCGCTGACCGGTGGCGGGTCGAGGCACTGCACGCCGAACTGCGTGCCCGGGCGCTGGCCTCCGACACCGCGGACGCGCCGGGCGGCCTGATCGCGGTGCGCACCGTCATCACCGAACTGCTCGTGCCACACGCTGCCCGGTGGACCATGGGCGCGTCCCTGCGGGTGCCTGCGGACCTGGCGCTGAGCGCGTCCGGCCTGCGGTTGTGGGCGATCGCGGCCGGCCGGTCGGAGGAGGCCGGCTACCTGCTCACCATGACCGACCCGGACGGTCCGCTGCACCGGGCCGCCGGCGGTCAGCTGGCCAAGCTCGGGGTGGCCGCCGTCGATGTCGGCGTGCGCGGCGGCCCGGGCTGGCGGATCACCTCGGCCAAGCGACTGCGCCGGCTGGCCGAGCTGATCGGTGAGCCGCCGCCCGACGCCGGCCGCGACTGGCCGGCCGGCTGATCTGAAAAGGCCCCCGCAGGCCGGTGGCGGCTAGATTCCGATCATGGATCTCGGCACGCACCCGGCCGTCGTGGTGATGGGCGTGTCGGGCAGCGGCAAGACCACGGTCGGCCGGCTGCTGGCCCGCCAGCTCGGTGTCCCGTTCGCCGATGCCGATGACTTCCATTCGGTAGCGGCCAAGGCCACCATGGCCGCCGGCCACGCACTGACCGATGATGACCGGTGGCCGTGGTTGGCCACCCTGGCCGGCTGGCTGGCCGGCGAGCAGGACGGTTGCGTGCTGGCCTGCTCGGCGCTCAAGCGCAGCTATCGCGACGTGCTGCGCACCGCCTCGCAACGGCTGTGCTTCCTGCACCTGGCGGGCGAGGCCGCGGTGGTATCCCAGCGGGTGGGGCATCGCAGCTCGCACTACATGCCGGCATCGCTGGTCGGCTCGCAGTACGCCGATCTCGAACCGCTGGGCGCTGACGAGTTCGGCGTCGCGATCGACTTCACCCTGGGCCCGGAGCAGATCGCCGAGCTGTTCCTCAGGCAGGTTCGATGAAACGCCCAGCCGGGTATGCCGGTAGGACACAACATCAAGACCTGGTCGCCGAGGTAGGCGGTACTGTCGGTGACCGGCAGCGCTGGCGCTCAGCGTGGTGGTGTGTGACGCACCAGTAAAGCAAGATCTGTTCGGCGTGCGGTACCGTCCGCCGCAGCAGGCTGCAACAGGCAGCCGAACGATCACACTCGGTGATCACAGACAGGGAGTGACTCGTGGCGCAGGCACGCGGGAAGAAAGCGAGCACCGGCAACAAGCTGGTGATCGTGGAATCCCCGGCGAAGGCGAAGACGATCGGCGGCTACCTCGGCGCGGGGTACACCGTCGAGGCGTCCATCGGGCATATCCGCGACCTGCCGCGCAACGCCGCCGACGTCCCGGCCGCCTACAAGGGCCAGCCCTGGGCACGCCTCGGGGTGGACACCGACCACGACTTCGAACCGCTGTACGTCATCAGCCCGGACCGCAAGGCCCAGGGGAGCAAGCTCAAGGCCCTGGTCAAGGACGCCGACGAGGTGTTCCTGGCCACCGATGAGGACCGCGAGGGCGAGGCCATCGCCTGGCACCTGGCCCAGACCCTCAAGCCGACCGTGCCGGTCCGCCGGATGGTCTTTCACGAGATCACCCCGGCCGCGATCGCCCGAGCGGTGGCCGAGCCCCGCGACATCGACGCGCACCTGGTGGACGCCCAGGAGACCCGGCGGATCCTCGACCGGCTCTACGGCTACGAGGTCTCGCCGGTGCTGTGGAAGAAGGTGCTGCCCCGGCTGTCGGCCGGTCGGGTGCAGTCGGTGGCGACCCGGATCGTGGTGGAGCGTGAGCGCCAGCGGCTGGCCTTCCGGACCGCCAACTACTGGGACATCGAAGGCACCTTCGCGCCGTCGGTCCGCAAGCCGGACGACGTTGGCAGTCCGGCGACCTTCGGCGCCACCCTGGTCGCCCTGGGCGACGAGCGGATCGCCACCGGTCGCGACTTCGAGGCCACCACCGGCCGCGCCTCCAGCGAGGTGCTGCACCTGGACGAGGCGGGCGCCCGAGGCCTGGCCGCCCGATTGTCGGGCGTCGAGTTCGCTGTCACCCGGGTCGAGGAGAAGCCCTACCGACGCCGGCCGTACCCGCCGTTCATGACCTCGACCCTGCAGCAGGAGGCCGGCCGCAAGCTGCGCTGGTCCAGCCAGGTCGTCATGCGGGTGGCCCAGCGGTTGTACGAGAACGGCCACATCACCTACATGCGTACCGACTCGACGAACCTGTCCGAGACCGCGCTCACCGCGGCCCGGGCCCAGGCGCGCGATCTCTACGGCGACGCCTACGTCCCGGCTGAGGCCCGGCACTACAGCCGCAAGGTGAAGAACGCCCAGGAGGCTCACGAGGCGATCCGGCCGGCCGGCGAGGCGTTCAAGACGCCCGGTCAGCTGGCCTCGGCCCTGAGCTCGGATGAGTTCCGGCTCTACGAGCTGATCTGGCAGCGCACCCTGGCCTCGCAGATGTCCGACGCGGTCGGCACCACCATCTCGGTGCGACTGGCCGGCACCTCGGTCGCCGGCGAGCGGGCCGAATTCGCCACCTCCGGTCGCACCATCACCTTTCCCGGCTTCCTGCGCGCCTACGTCGAGGACACCGACGACGCCGGCGCTGAGGACTCCGGACGCGATGACACCGAGAGGCGGCTGCCGCAACTGGCCCGTGGCGACGAACTCGGCGCCCGCGCCCTGGAACCGTCCGGGCACTCGACTAACCCGCCGGCCCGTTACACCGAGGCCTCGCTGGTCAAGGCCATGGAAGAGCTGGGTATCGGCCGGCCGTCTACCTATGCCTCGATCATGCAGACGATCCAGGATCGCGGCTATGTCTGGAAGAAGGGCTCGGCGCTGGTCCCCTCCTGGGTGGCCTTCGCCGTGGTGGGCCTGCTCGAGGGCCGTTTCAGCCGGCTGGTCGAATACGGGTTCACCGCCTCGGTCGAGAACGACCTGGATTCGATTGCTGGTGGCACCACGTCGCGGGTGGACTGGCTGCGCAAGTTCTACTTCGGGGCGTCCGAGGCCGAGCGCCTGGTCGACGACGACTCGCGGATCTCCTCGCAGGGCGGCTTGAAGAAGCTGATCGCCGAGCGGCTGGAAGACATCGACGCCCGCGGGGTGAACTCGATCCAGCTGTTCGGTCCGGACAGCGACGTGGTGGTCCGGGTGGGTCGCTACGGCCCGTACGTGCAGCAGGGCGGGGCCGAATCCGAACGCCGTGCCTCGGTGCCGGAGGACTTGGCCCCGGACGAGTTGACCCCGGCGAAGGTCGAGGAGTTGCTGTCGGCGCCGTCCGGCGATGTCGAGGTCGGCCAGGATCCGGGGACCGGTCGGGAGATCACCGGCAAGAACGGTCGGTACGGCCCGTACGTCACCGACGGCGAGCGCACCGCGTCGCTCTTCAAGACGATGTCGCTGGACACGCTGACCGTCGAGGATGCCGCCCGGTTGCTGACCCTGCCCCGGGTGGTCGGCATTGATCCGGCCGCCGAGGACGGCGCCAGCTCCAAAGGCGTGGAGATCACCGCGCAGAACGGTCGGTACGGCCCGTACATCAAGCGCGGCACCGACTCCCGGTCGCTGGAGACCGAGGACCAGCTGTTCACCGTCAGCCTGGACGAGGCGCTGGCGATCTTCGCCCAGCCCAAGCTGCGTGGCCGGCGGGCTGCCGCGGCACCGCCGTTGAAGGAGCTGGGCACCGACCCGGTGTCGGGCAAGGCGATGGTGATCAAGGACGGCCGGTTCGGGCCCTACGTCACCGACGGCGAGACCAACGCCTCGCTACGCCGGGACGACTCGGTGGACGAGATCACCGACGAGCGCGCTTCGGAGTTGCTGGCCGATCGGCGCGCTCGGGGCCCGGTGACGAAGAAGGCCCCGGCCAGGAAGGCTGCGAAGAAGGCCCCCGCCAAGAAGACGGTTGCCAAGAAGACGGTTGCCAAGAAGGCAGTGGCCAAGAAGACGGCTGCCAAGAAGACGGCTGCCACGAAGACGGTGAAGAAGGTACCGGCCACCTAGGCCTGACCGGCAGGCTCAGCGCTCGGGTGGCCGAACGTGGCCGGCCGCAGTCGCGACCGGCCTGCCCCGCCGTCCGGCTCGAAGCCACCGGACGTAGACCGCAAGCGACGAGGCGGCGAGCGCGGCACCGACCCAGCCCAGGTCGGGCACCGCAAACACCCCGAGCAGCCTCGAGCCGAGCAACGCGCCGCCGGCGATGCCGATGTTCGTGGTGGCGTTGACCAGGGCGGCCGCGGCGTCGGTGGCGTCCCCCGCGGCGTGCAGCGTCACCGTCTGTGTCAGCGTCGGCAGTGCGCCGAAGGCCACCCCCCAGACCACCAGGACGGCCACGATGCCCGCCGGCGATCCGACCACCGCGGCGAGCACCAGGCTGATGCCCATCAACCCGCAGTCCAGGGCCAGTCCCTGCTCAGGTCGACGACTGACCACCGCGCTCGCCAGGGCCAGTCCCACCAGGCCGCCACAGCCATAGCCGAACAGGGCGATCCCGACACCCGCCCGCGGGATCCCGTCGTGGAGCAGCAAGGCGCTGGCGTAGGTGTACAGGGTGAAATGCCCGAGCGCCAGCAGGGCGATCACCACCGACATGACCAGCAGCGGGGGTCGGCGGGCGGCGGCGAACACCGGCGTCGCGGCCGTGGCGCGTGGCGCGTGATCCTTCGGCAGGACCCGGAGCACGGCTGCGGCCAGGGCCGCCGTGGCCGCGGCCAGGACCACGAAGGCCCAACGCCAGCCGAGCGCCGTCCCGAGGACCGTGCCCAGCGGGACGCCTAGCACGAGCGCCAGTCCGTTGCCGAGCATGACCACCGCGATGGCCCGCCCGGACCGCGACGCATCGACTGACGCCACCGCCGCGGCGACGGAGACGGCAAAGAACCCCGCATGGGCCAGGCCGCCGATCGTCCGGGCGACGAGCGCGACCGCATAGTCCGGCGCGACCGCGAAGCACAGGTTGCTCAGCGCGTAGGTGCCGAGCAGCACCGCGAGAACGGTGCGACGTGGCCACCGGCCGGCGAGCGCGGCGATCGGAACGGACATCACGGCCACCAGCACCGCGTAGATCGACACGAGCAGGCCCGCTGAGGATTGCGATACCCGCAGTCCGCGACCGACTTCGGGCAGCAGGCCCACCGGCAGCATCTCGGTGCAGATCGCGGCGAACACGCAGACGGCCAGCAGGACCAGCGGACCCTGACGCGAGCGTGTCACCTGGTCATTATCCGGTCGTCCGAGCCCAGGCAGCGATCGGCGGGCCCCGGTCCGCGGCGAACCTGCGTGCTGGGTGGCTACGCGGCGGCGGTGTTTTCGGCGGGCGTGAGGTCGGCGGCCAGCAGGGCAAGGTCAAGTCCGAGCGTGCTGCCGAGCGCTGCGACGGTGAAGAAGGCCGGGGTGGCGATGCGTCCGGTCTCGATCTTGCGCAGGGTTTCGACGGGGATGCCGGATGCCGAGGCGATCTCGACCATGCTTCGGTCCCCGCGCGCCTGACGCAGCGCCGCCCCGAGACGGTGGCCGCGGGCACGTTCAGCGGGGGACAGCGGCGGTCGAACCATGATCGTGATACTAATACCGGTATAACAATCACGCAAACAGGAGGCGAGGATGGTTGAACTCAAAACCGCTGGTGAGATTGACGCGATGGCCGCGGCCGGAGCAGTCGTCGCCCGGGCGCTGATGGCAACGCGCGGGGCCGCCGAGGACGGGGTACGCCTCATCGAACTCGACCAACTCGCTCGTGAGGTGCTGCGTGAGGCAGGGGCAACCTCTCCCTTCCTCGGCTACCAGCCCTCCTTCGCCACACTCCCTACCCGGGCGTGCTGTGCCTGTCGGTCTGGCATGACCCCAGCTGATTGGTCCAGGTCGAGTGAGAGTCTTGATGTCCACGAAGGTGGACCGAAGGGCTCGATGATCATGACGACGAGGAAGAGGCACACGCCGGAGCAGGTCGTGCGGAAGCTG
>JBPCPA010000008.1:0-4247 GCA_050999655.1 Jatrophihabitans sp. | reverse complement strand
TTGTAGACCAGCCCGTTGTCGGTGAGCTGCTGCAGATCGCGTCGGATGGTCATGTCGGACACGCCGAGCTGGCCGGTCAGATCCTGGACGCGCACCGCGCCGGTGCGCCGGATCTCGTCCAGGATCTTGTACTGCCGCTGGCTTGCAAGCATGGGGCAAACCTACGCCTTCGACTGGACGGAAAGCTGGAAATTGCGCGGGTACGGCGTGCACGGTGCGCTCATAGCGCACTCAGGTGGACGATCAGCGCGCTCAGCGGCCGGCGGCCCGGTGCCGGCAGCCCGATCGTGGCCAGGGCCGCACCACTGAGCCGGCAGCCCTCACCCGGCCAGTCACCGACACTGTCGGACAGGTCACCGACACCGTCGGACAGGTCACCGGCCGGCCCGGTGTCGGGTAGCAGCCGGCGGGCGAGGTACTGCCGCTGCGGTGCCAACCCGGGCACCAGCAGCGGGCCCGGATCGTGCACCGTCTCGTCCAGCTGGACGTAGGCCATCACCGCCTCGGACCGGTCGTGGGCGAGTACCCCGTGGATCCAGTGCGCGTCCTCGGGGGAGTCCACCCGCACCAGCCGACCGCCGTGCAGCAGCGCCCGGTGCTGTTTGTACAGCGCGATCCAGCCGGCCAGCCGATTCCGCTCGGCGGGGGTGGCCCGGCTGATGTCCCACTCCACGCCGAGATCGCCGAAGAAGGCGGTGGCGGCCCGGAAGTCCAGGCTCAGCTGCCGGCCGGTCTGGTGATTCGCCGGCGCACTGACGTGCGCGCCCAGGTATTCCGGGGGAACCAGCTGCGCGGTCCAGCGCTGGATCAACTGGCGTGACAGCGCGTCGGTCATGTCGGAGGTCCAGACCCGCTGGCACCGTTGCAGCACGCCGAGGTCGATCCGCGCGCCACCGGAGGCACAGCTCTCCCACTCGACCCCGGGATGCGCGGCGCGCAACCGGTCGAGCAGGTCGTAGAAGCCCAGCGTCTGCGCGTGCACCCCGGCCGCGCCGGCCCGGGCACCGCTGGCTCCGTCGGCCAGCGGCCGGTTGTGATCCCACTTGACGAAGTCGCTGGCGTGGGCGGCGAGTCCCGCATCGAGCTGGTCGAACAGGTCCTGCCGCACCGCCGGCTGGCCGAGATCGAACACCCGTTGGCGAAGACACTCTTGCGCCGGCCGGCCGGGCACGGCCAGCACCCAGCCCGGATGAGCGCGGTAGAGCTCGGAGTCGGCGTTCACCATCTCGGGCTCGAACCACAGCCCGAACCGCATGCCGAGCCCGCGGACCCGATCGATGATCGGCGCCAGCCCATCCGGCCACGCCTGCTCGGACACCGTCCAGTCACCCAGGCCGGAGCGATCGTCGCGGCGGGATGAGAACCAGCCGTCATCGAGCACGAACCGGTCGATGCCGATCCCGACCGCCAGCTCGGCAAGCTCGCTGAGGCGGCCCAGGTCGTGGTCGAAGTAGACCGCCTCCCAGACATTGCACACCACCGGCCGCGGTCCGACCGGGTGGGCCGGCTGGGCGCGCAGGTACTGGTGGAACTGGGCAGCGAGCCCGTCCAGGCCGCTGGCCGAGGCCGCGAAGAAAACCCACGGGCTGGCGTAGGACTCGCCCTGGGCCAGCACGACCTCGCCCGGCAGCAGCAACTCGCCGGCGCCGAACACGGTCAGCCCGGACGGCAACCGCTCGACGAAGTGGCGCGAGTTGCCGCTCCAGGCCAGGTGCACGCCCCAGACCTCGCCGTGGCCGAAGCCGAAGCCGGCCGTGCCCAGGCAGAGCACGGTGGCCGATTCCGGTCCCGGCCGGCCGGTCCGACCCTCGCGCAGCCACACCCCGTCGCGCACCGGGTGGCGCTGCGGTGAGCGCTCGCGGCCCCACCGTCCGGTCAGGTCCAGGATCTCAGCGACCCGGTCCGGCACCGGGACGATCACATCCAGGCCGTCCACGACATAGGGTTCGGCGGCGTCGTTGGTGAGCGTGTGCCGGATCCGCAGTGCGCCGCCGGGCGCCGGCTGGATCTCGGTGCGCAGCGACAGCCCGCGCTCGGCATCGCCGGCCTGAACCGTCAGGGCCCGCGCGTCCCCCGACACCAGGCACCGGCCGAAGGCCGGCGACCAGTCGGCACCGGTGGACCCGCTGGCGATCCGGTACCCACGCAAGCCCGGTTGGCCGTGCCAGCCGGCCGACACCTGGGGCAGCACCGGCACGGACCGTCCGGTCGACTCGTGCACCGACGGAGCCGGCCCGCCCACCCCGACCGTGCCGGCCACCTCGGCCGGGTCCAGCCCGTCGATGGCCGGGCCGAGCCAGCCGATCCGGGCCAGTTGCCCGGCCACCGGCAGCAGCACCAGTCCGGTGCCGTCGGCCCCGCCCCGTCCGGTCAGCCCGACCGGTCCGGTCAGCCCGGCAGGGGGCCCTTCCTCGTCCACCTCAGTCATCTCCTCAGCCTCCGATCGTGCTGCCCGAAGCGTGCCTTTATGTTGAAATCAACACTGGCGGCGCGCGCACCTGTCCGTGGATCGATCTGAACGGACGCACCGAGCAGTCCGACGCCGTGCCCGAGCGGATCGTATGGCCGCCCGGGCCCGAACACAACAGGACGATTCGGTAAGCATGTTCGCTGTTCGTTACCCAGCGGGCCGGCTGCGACACGGGCTGGTAACTGTTTGAAACCTGGTATTGACTTGGGCGTTGATTTCTGGTCAATTATGGTTGCTTCTGAACGGAAGCGATGTAGATCACAACTACTGACTGACGCTCTGCCAAGGAGGCGCCGATCATGCTCGAAGATCCCATGGCCCAGGCTTCGTCCGCGTTCAGCACTGACCGCCGGACGGTCCTCAAGGGTATCGCGGCCGGGGTGGTCGGGGTGGGCGCCCTGCCGTTGCTGGCCTCGTGTACCGGCGCCAGCAGTTCGAAGTCCGGCTCGTCGACGTCGAAGTCGACCACGCTGGGATCCAGCGCCTCGGATGCGGTACCCAAGAACGCGATCGCCGCCATGGTGACGGCCTTCAAGACGTCCTCCGGTGACTCGGTCGCCATCAACACCAAGGCCCACAACGACTTTCAGAACCAGATCAACACCTACCTGCAGGGCAGTCCGGACGACGGCTTCACCTGGTTCGCCGGCTACCGGATGAAGTACTACGCCGCCAAGGGCCTGGTGGCACCGCTGGACGACGTCTGGGACAAGCTCGGCGCGGACAACTTCGGCGCCGGCATCGCGACAGCCTCGACCGGCGACGACGGCAAGAAGTACTTCGTACCCAACTACAACTACCCGTGGGCGGTCTTCTACCGTAAGAGCGTCTTCACGGCCAAGGGCTACGAGGTGCCCACCACCTTCGATGCCTTCCGGGCGCTGTGCGCACAGATGAAGAAGGACGGGCTGACCCCGATCGCGTTCGCCGACAAGGACGGTTGGCCCGCGATGGGCACCTTCGACTACCTGAACATGCGGCTGAACGGCTACCAGTTCTACGTCGACCTGATGGCGCACAAGGAGAGCTGGGACCAGCAGAAGGTTTCCGACGTTTTCGACAACTGGAAGGCCATCCTGCCCTACACCAGCGCAGGCGCGCTCGGCCTGACCTGGGAAGAGGCGGCTGGCGCGATCGCGACCAAGAAGGCCGGCATGTACCTGCTCGGCTCGTTCGTGACCCAGCAGTTCACCGATCCGGCGGTGCTGGCCGACGTCGACTTCTTCCCGTTCCCGTCGCTGACCGAGGCCAACGGCCAGGACGCGGTGGAGGCCCCGATCGACGGTTTCATGTTGTCCAAGAAGGGCGCTGACAACGGCGCGGCCAAGGCGATGCTGGAATTCTTCGGCAGCCCTGAGGGCCAGAACGCCTACGCCAAGGTCGACCCGAGCAACGTGGCCACCAACAAGAAGGCCGACCTCACCAAGCTCACCGCGATCCAGACCAAGGCCCAGCAGGTAATCGGCAACGCCAAGTACATCTCGCAGTTCCTGGACCGCGATGCGTTGCCGGCCTTCGCCAACAACGTGATGATCCCGGCCCTGCAGACCTTCATCAAGGACAAGACCTTCGACACCAAGAACGTCGACTCCCAGGCCAAGGCGCTCTACAGCCAGCAGTAGCCGGTTTTCCGACCAGCGCAGGAGGCTGTGATGGAACACGCTGCCACAACGGACGAGGTCGGCGCGGTGTCCGCACCGCGCCGCCAGGACGCGCGCCGGCCAGTCAAGGACCGTAGGGTGCAGCGACCGACCAAACGGGACAAGATAACACTGGC
>JBPCPA010000260.1:0-5555 GCA_050999655.1 Jatrophihabitans sp. | reverse complement strand
CTGCCTGTGCCCCCTGCGGAGGCCGTAGGTGATTTTGCACGAAACGGGTGCCCAGGTAAAGCGACACCCTGGAAATGGCCAATAACCGTGTTCAATTCCATCGCGACCCGGCCCGCGCGAGCGATCCCGCGCGGGCCCGGCGCCGGCTCCGGTCGAGCTGGAGTCGGGTGGCAGCACCATCCGCTCATGCGAATCCGGCAGGGTGAGGCCGCTGGTGAGCGAGTCGCCGTCCACCACGTAGACCGGCGTGCTGCGGTTCAGGCTCTGCCCGCTGAAGAACGCCTTGTAGACCGGAATGCTGATCAGCATCAGCACGAGGCCGACGAGCACGCTGCCCACGCCGAGCAAGAAGGCGAAGCCGACCTGCCAGTGCGGCGAGAACTGCATGTGCCACACCACGTAGCTGTTGATCGGCTTCCAGTCCTGGACGGTGGTCAGCGCCATGCCGACCCAGAGCATCAGGCCGCCCAGGAACGGCACCAGGCCCTTGAGCAGAAAGTCCCGGGCGCTGTTACCGAGGTCGCGACGGTAGTACCAGGCACAGGCAAAGCCGGTTGCCCCGTAGTAGAAGGCGATCAGGATGCCGATCGCGGTGACCGCGTCTGCGATCACGCCACCGTGGGAGAAGAAGTTCATGCACAGGTACAGCACCGCCGAGACCGCGCCCATCCAGATGGTGGAACTGGTGGGCGTGAAGTAGCGCGGGTGGACCTTCGCGAAGGTGGCCGGGATCGCCTTGTAGACAGCCATCGACAGGGTGGTCCGCGCGGTCGGCAGGATGGTGGTCTGGGTCGAGGCAGCCGCTGAGGTGAGCACCATGAACAGCAGCAACTTCGACATCACGGTGCCGAAGCCGGACGAACCGAACACCGAATGGCCCAGCACGCTCAGCACATCGCCGGAGTTGTCCTCGTTGCCCAGGCCGATGCCGTCGGTGCCGATGCCGGCGAAGGCCTGTGCGGCCACCGACACCACGGCGTAGATCGCCAGCAGCAGCACGGTGGAGATGATCGCCGCCCGGCCTGGCGTCTTCTCCCGGTCCTTGGTCTCCTCGTTGACCGAGACCGCGGAGTCCCAGCCCCAGTAGATGAACAGCATGAGCAGGATGCCCTGGGAGAACAGGTTGAACGAGAAATGGCCGTTGTCGCCCTTGATGTTGGCCGGGTTGAACCAGGACCAGGCCGGGTGGATGGACACTCCGTCCACCGCGTTGCCGCTGTAGACCTTGACCAGCGCCACGACCGCCAGCACCGCCAACATGATGACCTCGACAGTCAGCAGCCAGCGTTGCATGGCAGCTGAGATCTCGATTCCGCGGTAGCAGATATAGGTCATCACGGCCATCCAGACCAGGCCGACCAGCAGCACCCAGCCGCTGGTCGGGTTGGATCCGATGCCGTCGGCGCCGAACAGCAGGAACACGTACTGGCCGGCGACCTGAGCCAGGCTGGCCATCACCAGCACATCGGCCGCGATGATGCCCCAGCCGCCCATCCAGCCGGACTTGGGGCCGAATGCCTTGGTTGCCCAGGTGAAGGTGGTGCCGCAGTCCGGTTCGGCCTTGTTGAGCTGCTGATAGCCCACCGACACGAACAGGATCGGGACGAAGGCCAACAGCACCACGGCTGGCGACTGCAGTCCGATCAGGGCGACGATCAGTCCGAGCGTCGCGGCCAGGCTGTAGGCCGGCGCGGTCGAGGCCACACCGATCACGACGCTCGATACCAGCCCGAGTGCCCCGGTTTTGAGTCCCTTGCCGCCATCGTCAGATGTCGACGGGCGATCAACAGTTCCTGCAGTCACCACACCGCTCCCCATCTCTCGCGGGCCCGGATCACGCCAGGATCAAGATCGGCATGCGGGTCACCGCTGTCATGTTGGGCTGCGGGCGGTGCGCTGTCAACGCGCCTTGCGCTACGCAACGAGCCGGTAACCGAACGAGGTCGAACCGAACGGTGGCATTGCCAACCTTTGCCCGGCAAACGCCACGAGCTGGTCCCGAAGGCGCTCGGGGGTCAAGGGGCTGGTGCCGCCCTAGACCTGCCAGCCTGACGAGCCCTGGTACGGGTGGAGTCATGCACCAACGGGTTAACCGGCCACCTGGGTACGGCCCGCCGACCGACGTTGCAGCAGCAGGCCCACCAGCGCGCCGGCGGCAAGCAGCAGCACGGCCAGCGAGTAGCTGCGGGTGGTGTCCAGCAGCCCGAAGCGAGCCACCGCGAACCCGGCCAGCACCGCGGGCACGCTGAAGGCCAGGTAACTGAGAATGTAGACACTGGCCAGCAACTCGGCCCGCTCGTGCGGCTGGGCCAGCGGTAGCAGCGTGCGCAGGGCACCGGAGAAGCCAGCGCCGAAACCGGCGCCAGCGATCACCGTGCTGGTGAAGAACAGCCAGCCACTGCCGCGCTGGATGGCGAGCAGGGTCAGTGCCATCCCGGCCGCGAGGGCGAAGGTGCCTATCAGCATGGCAATCGAGGCGTGCCGCCCACGCACCAGCAGTACCGCGATCGCGCCGCTACCGGCCAGCGCCAGCACGACGAAGCCACCGAGCAACTGGCTGCGCCAACCGGACACCGAGTGCGCCACGGCCGGGCCGAGCGACAGGTAGAGCCCGCCCAGCGCCCAGGTGGCGACTGCGCAGGGCGCGCAGACCAGCAGCGCCCGGCGAGCCGCGTGCGGCAACCCGGCCCGTGGCCGCAACGATGCCAGCGCACCGGCACGCAGTTGCACCGTCTCCGGCGACAGCAGTACCCCGACTGCCTGCATTACCAGCAGGAGCAACAGGATCAGGTAGCCGAGTCGGGTCGGTGCGACCACCCACTGGACCAGCGCGCTGCTGCCGAAGCCGCCGAGCGCCAGGCCTGCCATCGGCGCCACGCTGTTCACCAGGGTGCCTCGACCGGGCAGGTTCGGGTGTTCCAGTTCGAGCAGGCCAGCACCGAGCACGCCCATCGCGGCACCGGTGGCAAGCCCCTGCACCAGCCGGGCGGCCAGCAGTGTGGCGACGTCGCCGGCTGCCGCGAACACCGCCATCGCCACGATCTCCAGGGCCAGCGCGGCCAGCAGCACCGGCCGGCGGCCCAGGTGGTCAGACAGCGAGCCGACCGTGAGCAGCGCCAGCAGCAGCGCGAGCACGTATGAGGCGAAGACCACGGTGAGCGTGATCGAGGAGAAGTTCCATTCCTGCTCGTACAGGCTGTAGAGCGGGGTCGGCATGCTGGACGCGGCGAAGAAGGTCACCAGGATCGCCGCCTGCAGGCCAAAGGTCGCGCCGCGATTCAGCCGGCCCGGTCCGCGACCGGCTCGCCCGGGTGTCGTCTGCTCGATCGTGGCAACCATCGCTCGTCCTCACCGTGGTATCGGTCGTGGTATTCGTCCTGATATTCACCTGCCTCGACGTGAGGCAGGGCTTCGTGCGCGCGAGACCGCTGTCGTCTCTACCGCTGTTGTCTTCAATGCTGTCGTCTCTAACGCTAAGATTTGGCTTTACCCGACGCTACGCCGGCACCTCCCGTAAAGCAAAAAATTTGCGATAAGATGGTGAGATGTCGACGACACAGCCGTCGCCGCGGCCCGGCGGGCGCAGCGCGCGGATTCAGGGTGCGGTGCACGCCGCGGTCCGCGAGCTGCAGGACGAGCAGGGCCGCGCGCAGCTGACGGTGCCGGTGATCGCCCAGCGGGCCGGCGTCACCCCGTCCACCATCTATCGGCGCTGGGGCGACCTGCAGGAACTGCTGGCCGATGTGGCGGTCGAACTGCTGCGGCCCGATTCCGAACCCGAGGACACCGGCAGCCTGCTGGGCGACCTGATCGCCTGGACCGAGCAGTATCTGGAAGAGATGGCTTCGCCGCACGGTCGCACCTTCACCTGCGACGTGCTGGCCGCCGGCGCGGCGGTCGGCCGGCCGGGTCGGTGTGCCGGCTATACCCGGGACCAGATCGAGCTGGTGCTCGATCGGGCGAGGCTGCGGGGCGAGCCGGCGCCGAATCCGGACGCGGTGATCGACCACGTGGTCGCGCCGCTGATCTACCGGATCCTTTTCGACACCCAGCCGCCGACCCACCGGCAGGCTCGCGGGCTGGTTGCTGACCTGCTGGCGCGCCAGGACGTGCCGGCAGTCGCCGGCTGACCGGGCCGGGGTTGCGCTCAGCGCAACGAGTTCTGGTATCCGAATCACCGGTCACGGTTAGACCACTTCTCTTTACCCTGGGTTTGCGCGTGGTTAGCATTCCGAAGGTCCTCTGATGATCGGATTCACCGAACCACCCCGACGGGTTGTCGTCGGGGATATCAGAATGGAGCCGCTTGTGACTCGCCGACTGGTTACTGTCATCGCCGCCTCGGCGGCGGTGACGCTCACGCTCGCCGGATGCGGCGGTTCCAGCAAGTCGACCTCCGGCGCCGGGGGCAATTCCACTGCAAAGAATGCTAAAACGGCAACGTCGGCCGCCGATATGGGCGGCCTGGACGCCCTGGTTGCCGCCGCCAAGAAGGAAGGCACGCTCAACGTCATCGCGCTGCCGCCCACCTGGGCCAACTATGGCGAGCTGATCAGCGGATTCACCGCCAAGTACGGCATCAAGGTCACCAGCACCAACCCGGACGGGTCCAGTGGTGACGAGATCACCGCGATCAAGTCGCTCAAGGGACAGAGCCGCGCACCGGATGTGGTCGATGTCGGCCAGTCCTTCGCGCTCAGTGGCGCGGCATCGGGCCTGTACGCCCCGTACAAGGTCGCTACCTGGTCCGACATCCCCGACGCGCAGAAGGACTCGGACGGCAAGTGGGTCAACGACTACGGCGGCTACATCTCGATCGGTTGCGATGCCAAGAAGGTGACGTCCTGTCCCACCTCGATCAAGGCGCTCGACGATCCCCAGTACAAGGGCAAGGTCGCGCTGAACGGTGACCCGACCTCGGCCAACGCGGCATTCTCGGCGGTCTGGGCAGCGGCGCTGGCCAACGGCGGCACGCTGGATAACGTCCAGCCCGGTATCGACTTCTTCGGCAAGCTCAAGAAGGACGGGGTCTTCGTGCCGGTCAATGCCAAGCCGGCCACCATCGAGAGCGGCGAGACCCCGATCGTGCTCGACTGGGACTACCTCAACGCCGGCTACGTGACCACCTTCGCAGCCAAGGGGGTCGACTGGAAGGTCGCCGATCCGAGCGACGCCCTGCTGCCCGGTTACTACGACCAGGCCATCAATGCCTCCGTGCCGCACCCGGCCGCGGCACGGCTCTGGGAGGAGTACATCTACAGCGACGAGGGCCAGAACCTCTGGCTCAAGGGCTATGCCCGGCCGGCCCGGTTGGCCGCGATGACCACGGCCAAATCCGCCACCCCGGAACTGCTGGCCAAACTGCCGGCGATCAGCGGCACCGCGCAGTTCCCGACCGATGCCCAGATCACGGCGGCCAAGACCGTCGTCACGCAAAACTGGGCCAAAGCGGTCAGCTAGGTGCCAGCACAACCGGCGGTGGGGGGGGGGGGAGGGGAAGGGAGAGGGCGGCAGGAGGCTGAAGGTGAAGGCATGGGGCAGGCGAACCAATTCAC
>JBPCPA010000230.1:0-9002 GCA_050999655.1 Jatrophihabitans sp. | reverse complement strand
GCGCTGCTGTTCGACAACCCGAAGGAGGTCGGCGCCGACCGGATCGTCAACACCCTGGCCGCGCACCACCTCGTCAACGGCCCGGCGATCGTGGTCGACTTCGGCACGTCCACCAACTTCGACGTGGTCAGCGGCAAGGGCGAGTTCCTCGGCGGCGCGCTGGCACCCGGAATCGAGATCTCGCTGTATGCGTTGGCCGCCCGGGCGGCCCAGTTGCGCAAGGTGGAGCTGGCCGTGCCCCGCTCGCCGATCGGCAAGGACACCGTCGAGGCGATGCAGTCAGGCATCCTGTACGGCTTCGCCGGCCAGGTGGACGGCCTGGTCGGTCGGATCGCGGCAGTCCTGCTGCCGCAGGACCCGGACGCGGTCGAGGTGATCGCCACCGGCGGCCTGGCACCGCTGATCGTCGAGCACTGCCGGTCGGTCAGCCGGCACGAGCCGGACCTGACGCTGCTCGGCCTGCGGTTGATCTTCGAGCGCAACACCTGAGCCGTCCGGCGCGGGTCAGCGGCGGTACTGCCGGATCACGGTGGTGCGCTGCGGAAACCGGACGGGCCGGGCCTGCAACTCGGCGTACTGCGAGATCAGCACCCGCAGCCGCCGGTCGATGGCCGTCCGCTCGGCCTCGGAGCGGGTGATCACCCAACTCCAGGTGTGCACCAGCTCGCGCAGACCGTCCGGACCGGGCAGCTCGTGCTGCCAGCTGTAGTGCTGCTCGGCCGGGTCGGTGAACCAGTCCGCCGCCAGCGGTTCGAGCTCCGGCGAGTTGACGGGCCGGCCGGCCTCTCTCGTCGCCTGGTAGAGCTTGGGCACCCATTCGGGGCTGCGGTCCGGATAGTTCCAGATCAGGCCGAGGGCGCCGCCCGGTCGCAGCACCCGGGCCAGCTCACGGTCGGTGGCCGGCCGGGCGAACCAGTGAAAGGCCTGGCCCACCAGCACCGCGTCGACCGAGCCGTCCGGCAGCGGGATCCGTTCGGCGCTGCCGGCCAGCACCCGGGCCTGCGGGACGAGTTCGGCCAGCACCGAACGCATGGCGGCGTCCGGCTCGACCGCCACCACCTCGCCGGCTCTCGGCACCAGCGCGGCAGTGAGCTTGCCGGTGCCGGCACCCAGGTCGAGCACCAGCCGGGGCCGGTCGAGGCCGGCCAGCGCGAAGTCGATCGCCATCGTCGGGTAGTCCGGTCGTACCCGGGCGTAGCGCTCGGCAACCGCGCCGAAGGACCGCGCGAAGACCGAACCCGGCAGGTCGGAGGTCATCGGACCATCCTGCCCGAAGCTCACAGCCAGCCGCGCTGATCTGCGGTGTGGTAGGCCTCGACGCGGTTGCGCACGCCGGTCTTGGCGATGGCCGCGGACAGGTAGTTGCGCACGGTGCCCTCGGACAGGAACAGCCGGCCGGCGATGTCGGCCACCGTCGCCCCGTCCCGGGAGGCCACCAGCACGTCGCGCTCGCGGCCGGTCAGCGGGGACGCCCCGCCGGCCAGGGTGGCCGCCGCCAGCGCCGGATCCACCACCCGTTCGCCGGCGGCCACCCGGCGCACCGCGTCGGCGAGTTGCTCGGCCGGCGCGTCCTTGACCACGAAGCCGAGCGCGCCGGACTCCATCGCCCGGCGCAGGTAGCCGGGACGGCCGAAGGTGGTCAGGATGATCACCCGGACCTCCGGCCGCTCGTGGGCCAGCGCGGCGGCCGCGGCCAGCCCGTCCAGGCCCGGCATCTCGATATCGAGCAACGCCACGTCCGGACGGTGCGCGCCGGCCGCGGCGACCACCTCGTCCCCCCGGCCGACCTCGGCCACCACCTCGAAGTCGGCTTCCAGGTTCAGCAGGGCGGTCAGCGCCGAGCGGACCAGTGCCTGGTCATCGGCCAGCAACAGCCTGATCGGGTTACCAGTCATCACACGCTGCTTAGGCCGGGATCTCGACGCGCAGCTGCCAGCCCCGGCGGGCCCGCGCGGCCCCGATGATCAGGTTGCCGCCGGCGCCGTCCACCCGTTCCCGCAGCCCGGTCAGGCCGTTGCCGGCCACGGCGCCACCGGCGCCGCCTGCCCCGCCGCAGCCGATGCCGTCGTCGCTGATCTCAATGAACCGCTCGCCGAGGCGCACCTGGCAGCTGGTGGCCCGCGAGTGCCGCACCACGTTGGTGACGCCCTCGCGCACCGCCCAGGCGAACAGCTCGGCGTCGGCCTGGGCGACCGAGTCGATCGCGCCGGGCAGCTGGGCGCTGATACCGGCGGCCCGCAGCACCTCGCGGGCCGCGGCCAGCTCGTTGCCCAGCGTGACCTCGCGGTAGCCGCTGACCGCGGCCCGGACGTCGGTCAGGGTGCGCCTGCTCAGCCGCTCCACCTCGGCGATCTCGGTCGCCGCCCGCGCCGGATCGACGGTGGCCAGCCGGTTGGCCAGCGCCGCCTTGACCGTGATGGTCGTCAGCGAGTGCCCGAGCAGGTCATGCAGGTCCCGGGCTATCCGGGTCCGCTCGTTCTCGGTGGCCAGCCGGGCGACCTCCGTGCGAGCCGCCGACAGCGCGGCGTTGGAGCGCAGCACCGCGAAGAAGCCGTACATCGCCAGCGCCACGATGCCGATCGCCGAGGCAGTGGAGAAATCCCACTTGGCGTGCCAGATCCAGACCGGGACGACCGCCGAGATCAGCGCGTAGCCGAGGATCACCGGGATGCCCCGCAGCCAACTGGCCGCGACCGTGAGCACCCCGACGTAGACCAGCATCACGAAGGCGTCCTGGTGTGCGAAGACCAGCTCGGCGGCGGTGATAGCCAGCATGGCGGCGTAGAAGGTCCAGAACAGCGGCGATTCCCGGTCGCTGCGACCGGCCAGCATGGCCAGCAGGTAGCAGGCGCAGAACGCCAGTACCAGCAGCATCCCGATCACGGTGCCGAACCCGTCGGAGTGCTTGAGCACGCCGGAGGCGGTCTGGGCCAGGTACACCAGGAATGCGCCCGGAAAGATCAGCTGCTTCCACGACCGCACCGCGCCGTGCATGTCGCCGAAGCCGTCGCCGGCCCGGCCAGGCTGCTGGGCGGACATCGGCTGGCTCATCTCCTTCGGCTCGGACACGGCGCAGTGCCGGGTTCAGCTGGCGCGCTGGGTGTCGGCTTGGTAGGCCCGCATGGCCAGCACCAGGAACGCTATCGACCAGCCGGCGATCACCAGCCAACCCTTGGCCGACCAGGCGTGCCCGCCGACCGCCAGATGAGCGGCCTGCACGATCCAGTAGGACGGAATGTAGCTGCCGATGTGGGCGAGCACGCCGGTGCCGAGCGGAAAGTACGAGCCGCCGAGCAGCGCGAACAGTGACATCAGCCCACCCATGATCGGGCCCATCGCGTCCTGGTGGGCGATATGGCCGATGAAGACGCCGATCGCCGCGAACGGCACCAGAGCCACCAGGATCAGCAACGTCATCTCCACCCAGCGGGTGAGCGTGGTGTGGGCGCCCATGCTGATGCCGGCGATGTACATCACCGCGATGGTGAGCAGGGCGGTCAGGTACCCGATGGCCAGCTTCGTGCCCAGGTACACCCCGGGCCGCAGTGGTGACAGCCGCAACTGCCGGTTCCACCCGGTGGAGCGGTCCACCGAGATCCGCGCGCCGCCCGAAACGACCGCCCCGATCACGCCGAAGCTCAGCATGCCCACCATGTAGTAGGTGATTGCGTCGATCCCGGTGCCGCTGAAGTTGGCATCGCCGCTGCTCTTGTTGGCGCCGCCGATCACCAGGAACAGGATCACCGGAAAGGCCAGCGAGAAGATGTAGGACTGCTTGTTGCGCAGCGTCCGCAGGAGTTCGTACTTGACGTAGGTGCTGTTCATCGGTGGGCCTCCGCCGCGGTCGGTTCGGTGTCGGTCTCTGAATCTGAATCTGAATCGGCGTCGGTGTCGGTCTCGGAGTCGGAATTGCCGGTGAGCTGGATGAACGCCTCCTCCAGGCCGGCGCCGGCGATCTCGATGTCGCGCATCGCCGGGTAGCGCTCCAGCAACTGCCGGATCGCCCGATCGGAGTCGTCACAGCTCAGGATCACCGCCTCACCCCGCAGGTCGACCGAGCTGACCCCGCCGACCCCGCGCAGCTCGTCGGCGCTGACGCCGGGCAGCGTGGCGCGGATGGTGCGCAGGCCGACCAGCGACTTGATCTCGGTGGTGGGACCGTCGGCGACGATGTTGCCCTGTGCCATCAGCACGATCCGGTCGGCGTAGGCGTCTGCCTCTTCCAGGTAGTGGGTGGCGAAGATGACCGTCTTGCCGCTGGCCGCGATCTCGCGCATCGTCGTCCAGAACTGGTGGCGACCTTCGACGTCCATCGCCACGGTGGGCTCGTCGAGCACCAGTAGGTCCGAATTGGACACCAGCGCGATCGCGAACCGGGCCCGCTGGGTCTGGCCGCCCGACAGCCGGTCGGTACGGCGGCCGGCGAAGTCACCGATACCGGTCAGCTCGATGACCTGCTCGACCGGCAGCGCGTGTGGGTAGAGCGAGGCGACCGAGGTGATCAGCTCCCGGACGGTGAGGTAGGGCACCAGCGATCCGATCTGCAGCATGCCGCAAATCTGACCCGCGGCGACCGCCTGCCGGGAAGTGTGGCCGAAGACTCGCACCTGGCCGGCGTCGGGCTCGCTGAGTCCCAGCATCAGATCGATCGTGGTGGACTTGCCCGCTCCGTTCGGCCCCAGCAACGCCACCGTCTCGCCCGGGGCGATCTGCAGGTCGATGCCCCGCACGGCCCGGACCGTCCCGAAGCTCTTGCGCACCCCGGCCAGCTCGATGCCGCCGTGCGGCGAGCGGAGCGGCTGGTCCTGCCAGGTAGTTGTCATGGCGCAATCATCTCCGAGCCGGCCGACGGCCGGCAGTGTGCGAGCTCCGGGCTTGGCCGTGACATTCGTCAAACCGATCGGGTCGGGTTGCCCCGGATCGGCACGGTTGCCTACGGGTTGGGTCCGGATCCGCCGGTCGCGTCCCGGCCGGCCGGGCGGATTGCTGGACCGGCCGGCCGGATTGCCGCCGCCGGTCGGGTAACCGGCCAGGGCCGCCGATACAGTCAGCAGGGTGAGTGAACCGACTGCCGATGACAGCGTCCCCGCCATCCCTGATGCCACCGAGGTCCCCGACGATCTGCCCGAGCAGGTCCGGATTCGCCGGGACAAGTACGACCGGTTGATGGCCGATCCGGACCGGGCGCCGTTTCCGGTGGCGGTCGAGCGCAGCCACACCCTCGCCCAGATCCGGCAGGCCTACCCCGAGTTGCCGCCCGACACCGAGACCGGCCTGCAGGTCGCGGTCACCGGCCGGGTGATCTTCGTCCGCAACACCGGCAAGCTGTGTTTCGCGACCCTTCGCGAGGGCGGTGTCGAGCTGCAGGCGATGCTCTCGGCCGACCGGATCGGCGCCGAGTCGCTGGCCCACTGGAAGGCCGACGTCGATCTCGGCGACCAGGTGCAGCTCAGCGGTGAGGTGATCTCATCGCGCCGCGGCGAGCTGTCGGTGCTGGCCACGCGGTGGCGAATGACTGCCAAGGCGCTGCGGCCGCTGCCGGTGGCCCACCGGCCGATGAGCGAAGAGAGCCGGGTTCGGCAGCGCTATGTCGACCTCATCGTGCGGCCGGAGGCGCGCCGCATGGTGCTGGTGCGGGCGCAAGTGCTGGCCTCGCTGCGGGCCAGCCTGGCCGGTCTGGGCTTCATCGAAGTCGAAACCCCGATACTGCAATCGGTACACGGTGGTGCGGCGGCCAGGCCGTTTCACACCCACCTGAATGCATTCGACCAGCCGATGTCGCTGCGAATCGCGCTCGAGCTCTATCTCAAGCGCGCCCTGGTCGGTGGAATCGATCGTGTTTTCGAAATCGGCAAGACGTTCCGCAACGAGGGAATCGACTCGACGCATTCCGCGGAATTCACCATGCTCGAGGCGTATGAGGCGTACGGCGATTACCACACGGTGGCCGCCTGGACGCGTTCGTTGATCACCGATGCCGCGCGCGCGGTCGGCGTCGAAACGCCGCGCACGGCCGACGGTATCGAAATTGACCTCGGCTCGGAGTGGCGGCGTTGCTCGATCTATGATTTAGTGTCGGTCGCCGTTGACTCAACCGTTACGCCGGATGTCGAGGCGGCCGAAGTGCGTTCCCTGGCCGCGTCCCGAAATGTCGTGCTCAAGCCGGGTTGGGATGCCGGTGAGATAGTGCTGGAAATCTATGAGAAGCTGGTTGAACACACACTTATTCAGCCCACCTTCGTCTGTGACTATCCTCGCTCCGTCCGCCCGCTTGCCCGTGCGCACCGCAGCGACCCTCGGCTGGCTGAGGCCTGGGACTTGATCATCGGTGGCGTAGAGATAGCGCCAGGCTATTCAGAATTGGCCGACCCGGTCGAGCAACGCCGGGTGCTGATGGATCAATCGTTGGCCGCGGCGGCCGGTGACCCCGAGGCGATGCAGCTGGACGAGGATTTCCTGCAGGCGCTGGAGTACGGCATGCCCCCCAGCGGCGGAATGGGCCTGGGGGTCGACCGGCTCATCGGGTTGTTCACCGGCCGGGGAATTCGGGAGACGATCCTATTCCCGCTGCTCAAGCCGCTGTAATTGGTTGTCTCGCAACATGCGGTTCAACTCGCGTATTGGCCGGTGAGTGCTTTAATATCTGGGAGTAGATAAACTCGTGCCCTCTCAGCGCTTCCCAGATTGGACGTACTATGGCCCAGAAGATCCAGGTTCTCCTTGTCGATGACCTCGACGGAGGCACCGCCACAGAAACGGTGAGCTTCGGTCTCGACGGCTCTGGATACGAGATCGACCTCTCCTCCGACAATGCGAATAAATTGCGTGAGGTGCTCGCGCCTTTCGTCGGTCATGCCCGCCGCGCATCGCGTGGATCGACCCGTCCGGGCACCGCAAGCCGGCCAGGCCGCAGTGGCGCCCGAATCGACCGGGAACAGACTCAGGCCATTCGCGAATGGGCTCGTAAGAACGGTCACAAGGTGTCCGAGCGAGGTCGCATCCCCGGCAGCATCGTCGAGGCCTACAACTCGGCAAATTAATTCACCGGTACTACTGACTGGCTGCTGGTCGGCCCGCGACTGCGGGTCGAATGGCCGGTCCCGGTCGCTGCGGCGCGCTTGCAGCGGCCGGACGATTCGAAACCGTTAACGCACAGCCGCACGCCGAGCACGCCGAACATCGCCGACGCCGTGTATGCCGACGCCGAACAGGCCGCGGACGCCGAACATCGCGGACGCTGCGCTCGGCGGCAGGTCTCATCGCGCGTGATTTCTTCCTCCGTGCTCGGCTGGTGCCGTCAGCCGTGCCTGCAGCGGGGCGGCCTGGGTCGGGTCGCTGCGCTTTGTGCGCGCCTGACGGCGACCGGACTATTCTCCCCAATCAGAGCCGGTCGGTGGATCGCCGGCAGCCGAGCTGCGGCTGCCGCACCGCACCCGGCTCTGCGGGCGGGCGTCCACCCCGAGAACCGGCCGTCCTGGCGGTCTTGAGTAGGCAACCGGAAGTGTCAAGCTGACGTAAGCTCAAGAGCGTTCGCTGAGAGCGTACGCGGGGGATGATGGCCGACCCCTCGTCGTTGAGGTGACTAGAGTCGAATCCGCGTGGTACGTGCAGATCAGCGATCGTGCCGAGCGGTAAGGAGAGTGAGCGCTATGTTCGAACGGTTTACCGACCGCGCCCGGCGGGTGGTCGTCCTGGCTCAAGAAGAAGCCCGGATGCTGAACCACAACTACATCGGCACCGAGCACATCCTGCTCGGCCTGATCCACGAGGGCGAGGGCGTCGCGGCCAAGGCCATGGAGTCGCTCGGCATCTCCCTCGAAGCGGTCCGTCAGCAGGTGGAAGAGATCATCGGCCAGGGCCAGCAGGCACCGTCGGGTCACATTCCCTTCACCCCGCGGGCCAAGAAGGTCTTGGAGCTGTCGTTGCGCGAGGCGCTGCAGCTCGGCCACAACTACATCGGCACCGAGCACATCCTGCTCGGCCTGATCCGTGAGGGCGAGGGCGTCGCCGCCCAGGTGCTGGTCAAGCTCGGCGCCGACCTCAACCGGGTTCGCCAGCAGGTCATCCAGCTGCTCAACGGCTACCAGTCCAAGGAGCCGGCCGGTGGCAACGCCGCCGAAGGCGCGCCGTCCACCTCGCTGGTGCTCGACCAGTTCGGTCGCAACCTGACCCAGGCCGCCCGCGAAGGCAAGCTCGACCCCGTGATCGGCCGCGAGAAGGAGATCGAGCGGCTGATGCAGGTGCTGTCGCGCCGCACCAAGAACAACCCGGTGTTGATCGGCGAGCCCGGCGTCGGCAAGACCGCGGTCGTCGAGGGCCTGGCTCAGGCCATCGTGCGGGGCGAGGTTCCCGAGACCCTGAAGGACAAGCAGCTCTACACCCTGGATCTGGGTTCCCTGGTCGCCGGTAGCCGGTACCGCGGTGACTTCGAGGAGCGGCTGAAGAAGGTCCTCAAAGAGATCCGCACCCGCGGCGACATCATCATGTTCATCGACGAGATTCACACCCTGGTGGGCGCCGGTGCTGCCGAGGGCGCGATCGACGCGGCCTCCATCCTCAAGCCGATGCTGGCTCGCGGCGAGCTGCAGACCATCGGTGCGACCACGCTGGATGAGTACCGCAAGCACCTGGAGAAGGATGCCGCCCTCGAACGGCGGTTCCAGCCGGTGCAGGTCGGCGAGCCGTCGGTGGCGCACACCATCGAGATCCTCAAGGGCCTGCGCGACCGGTATGAGGCCCACCACCGGGTCTCGATCACCGACAGCGCGCTGGTCGCGGCCGCGGGTCTTGCCGATCGCTACATCTCCGACCGGTTCCTGCCGGACAAGGCGATCGATCTGATCGACGAGGCCGGCTCCCGGATGCGAATCCGCCGGATGACCGCGCCGCCGGACCTGCGCGAGTTCGACGACCGGATCGCCGACGTGCGTCGGGACAAGGAATCGGCGATCGATGCCCAGGACTTCGAGAAGGCAGCCTCCTTGCGTGACAAGGAGAAGAAC
>JBPCPA010000139.1:0-4411 GCA_050999655.1 Jatrophihabitans sp. | reverse complement strand
CGCCCGGTTGCCGCCGCTCCAAGCGTCCATTTCCGGTTTAACACCCCCCAACAGATCCACGCCGCGGCGGCCGCCGACCGGCCCCGGCCGCTGGACCACGCTGGCGCGCAGCTCGTCCGGGCTCGGGTAGTGCGGGGTGTCGTGCAGTGGCGTGGCGGCCGGCTCGACCGCGATGACCAGGCCGATCAGCGCCCGGACCGTTCCGCCGTGTAGCAGTGGCACCACCCAGGCGCCCGGCTTTCCGAGCAGTGCCTCGAGCGCGGTGCGCGGATCGAGCGAGGTGCCCGGTCCGGTCAGCACCGTGCCGGTGGTGTTGGCGGCCGCGGCCAGTGCCGGCGCCAGCGCCGCGGCCACGTCCAGCGCGCCGAGCGGGGAGTTCTGCAATGCCTCGACCAGCGCCCGCTCGACCGTGATCAGCACCTCGCCACTGCGAGCGCCGGTGAACCGCGCAGTGACCGCGACGCCGTCGAACTGCAACTGCGCCAGGTCATCGGTGGCCGCACCGACCTGGAGCGGCTCCGAGATCGGTAGGTTCGCCAGCGCCGCTTCGGCGGCTGCCTGGGCGAGCTGGCTGGGGGACGTGGTTTCGGTCACTGGTTGTTCTCCCTGTCGTTACTCACGACTTGTGCTCCCCGTCGTTGCTGACGACCAGGCCGGCCAGCCGGCTGCCCTGCCGTCCGGCCAGGGCATGCGCGAAGGTGATGCCGCCGGACTCCACCGCAAGTGGCGTGGTGACCCGGTGCTTGAGGCTGATGACGTCACCCGGTTCGAGCCGGATGATCTGTTCGGGGGTCAGTTGGACCGGCTGAAAGGCCAGCCCCACGTCGACCGGGACGCCGCCGAGCGCGGCGCGAACCTGCTCGGCATTGAGCTCGCTGACCTGCCGCTCGGCGGGGGTCTGGGTGCGGCGATCGCGGGCGACCTGCAGCCGCGGCAGGATCGAGCCGAACTGGATGCACAGGGTGGCGACGCAGGTCTGGTTGCCCACCCGCATCTGGAACGAGCCGACGATCACGCCGTCGGACGCGCCGGCGGCCTGGACGAACTGCGGGTTGAACTCGATGCTGCGCAGCACCGGTTCGGCGCCCAGGGTGGGTTCGAGGGCGTAGCGCAGCACCGAGAGCATCTGCTCGATCAGGTTGCGCAACAGGCCGGTTTCCAGATCGGTGAGCTGCCGGGTCGGCTGCTCGCCACCAGGGCCGCCGAGCAGGTAGTCCACGCAGGCCAGCGCCGTCGGCACCGAGAACTCGAACAGCGCGGTGCCGGGCACCGGGCCCATATCCAGCACCGACAGGATGGTGGTGGTCGGCAGGCTAGCGATGTATTCCTCGTAGCTCTGGTGCTCGATCGCGACCAGGCTGACCTGGCACAGCTGGCGCAGGCCGCTGGTCAGCAGCGTGGTGACCCGCCGGGCATAGGTCTCATAGCTCATCTGCAACGCGCGGATGTGGTCACGCGAGAGCTTGGTGGGACGGCGGAAGTCATAGGGCTGGACGGTCGCGCCCCGCTCGGCCTCGGTGGGTCGCCGGACGAGCCTGCGCACAGGTGCCAGCGGAGCCGAAGGTGTTAGTGCCACGTGGACACTGTTCGGCCGCAACCATCGGGACCTGAGCAGTACCGGCGAAACACGACCATTGCCGCCAACCCGGCCGACAGCGTCGTTTCACAGATCCCAGATCAGCTGGTCATCACGAACTCCGTGTAGAACGCCCCGATGATCTGCTTCGGGTAGGCCTTCTGCAGCTTGAGCACCAGTGCGTTCTTGACCTTCGTCCGGGCGACGTCGCCGGTCAGCTGGGCCACCGTGCGGTTGCTGTACTCGTCGATGACGAGCTGCGCGGCCTCGGAGGTGTCGAGTTCCTCGTTGGTTCCCTTCGTTGTCTGCAGAGCCACCTTCATGCGCAGGTAGTGGCCGTCGGTCAGGTTGAGCGTCATCTCATCCATCTGGATCACCGGGCCGGGCTGTGGCTTGGCCGGTTCGGCCGACGAGGCCGGCGCGAGCACGGTGAACCGGGCGGCCGCGCCCGCCACCAGCAGCAGCAGGCTGGCGGCGAGCTCCACCTTCAGCGACTTCTTGTCCTTGGTCTTGCCGCCCGGCTGTTCGCCGGCCGCGCCGGCCTTGGCGCCGGGGCCCTTCACCGCTCTGGGGTCGAGGTTGCTCGCGAGTCGTTCGGGTCGATCTTTTCGTCCGATCGCCATGGCGTACTCCTGATGGTCCATTGGTAGATGTCGGTGCACATGCGAGTGGATCAACTGCCGATCTTGGGGGTCAGGGCGGCCGTGGTCGACCCACCCAGTGCCACCAGCGAGCTTCGAGCCGACGCGGGCAGCTTGGACAGCACCACCACGTCCACCCGTCGGTTGCGGGTGATCGAGCGCAGGTCGCTGGCGGGCACCAGTGGTCGCTGGTCGGAGTAGCCGGCCGCGCTGAGCCGGCCGGCCGAGATCGGGCCGTGCGCGATGAGGTAGCGCACCACCGAGGACGCCCGGGCCGAGGACAGCTCCCAGCCGCTGGGGTAGGGCGCGGTGGAGACGTGCTGCTGGTTGGTGTGCCCGTCCACCTGGATCTGGTTGTCGATCTTCAGCAGCGGCGGGATCACCGCGGACAGGATCACCGAACCCTCGGACTCGAGCACCGCGCTGTTGCCGGCGAACACCAGTTCGTCGGTGACCAGGGTGATCACCAGGCCGCGCTCGTCGATCGTGAACTCCGCCGCGCCGTCCAGGCCGCGCTTGTGCAGCGATGCCTTGACAGCAGCCTCGATCTTCTTGAACTCGTCCACCTCGCGCTGGGCCGCGCTGGCATCGGCGTCGCTGGCCACCTTCAGCTGCTGGGCGGCCGGCGTGCTCTGGTTGGTCTGCAGGCTCTTGAGCTGGGTCTCGGTGCTGCCGTCGACCGGGCCGTTGCCGCCGTTGAGTACCGGTGACGGCCCGTTGCCGAAGGCCGAGGACAGGCTGGCCTTGAGCTGGATGAACTTGGAGGTGTTCACCGACGAGATCGCGTAGAGCACGATGAACAGCACCAGCAGCAGGGTGAGCATGTCGGCGTAGGTCACCATCCAGCGCTCATGGTTGACGTGCTCCTCGACCTGCGCCTTGCGCCTGCCCCGGGGCGAGCGGGCCGCGGTCATCGCAGGATTCCGGTCGTCATCTCAGGCCACGTCCCGCTCGGGTTGCTTGCTGACGGCCGGTAGCAGGCTCTGCAGCTTCTGCTCGATCAACCGGGGGTTGGCCCCGGCCTGGATCGCCAGGATGCCCTCGATGATCACTTCCATCTGCTCGCACTCGGCCTCGCTGACCCGCTTGAGCCGGCTGGCCAGTGGCAACCAGAAGACGTTGGCGCTCATCACGCCCCAGAGCGTGGCGACGAAGGCGCTGGCGATCTCGGCGCCGAGCTTGGTCGGCGAGGACAGGTGGCCGAGCACCTTGACCAGGCCGAGCACGGTGCCGATGATGCCGATGGTCGGGGCGTAGCCGCCCATGTCGGAGAACAGCTTGGCAGCCGCGCGATCCTGGGCCCGCTTGGTGTCGACCTCGGTGGTCAGGATGATCGCCACCTCTTCGGCATCGGTGCCGTCGATGGCCAGTTGCAGGCCCCGGCGAAGGAACTCATCGTCGATCTCGGCTGCCTCGGCCTCCAACGCGAGCAGGCCCTCCCGACGCGCCTTGGTGGCCAGCCGGACCAGGGTCTCGACCGCGGCGTCGGAGTTCGGGGGCTTGGCCTTGAACGCCCGGATCAGCTCGCGCGGCAGGGACTTGGCATCGCGCAGCACCGCGCCGGCAACCGCGGCGCCGATGGTGCCGCCGAAGACCAGGATCATCGGTGCCGGCAGGAAGATCGCGGCGATGTTGCCGCCTTCCATGGTCACCGATCCGACGATCGCAACGACCGCAAGCACCAGGCCGATGAGCAGGGACGGATCCATCAGGCATCCGTCCGTCGGATCGGGACGACCGGCGTACCCGGCGACACCGCAGCCGAGAGCACCCGGACCCGACCGTTACCCGCGTGGTTGACCGGGGTGTCGGCGGTGAGGTTGTGCTCGAGCATCATCGCTTCGGCGGCCGCGATGATCCGGGCCCGGTAGTCACGGATGAGTTCGACGAGCTCGTCGAGGGATTCGCAGATGATGTACTTGTTGCCACCGATCAGGGTGACCACGGTGTCCGGCGTGGCCTCGGCCCGTTCGATCAGGTCTGGGTTGAGGGTGAACAGCGGTCCACCCAGCCGGCGCAGAAGTATCATCGGATCCATCCAGGTATGTCACAGGACCCATCCGTGGGTCCTTCGGTGTACTTATCGGCAGCGGGGCGGGGGGGTTGGGGCGGACCGCGGTCGCCCCGTTACCCGTTCTTCCTGCCGATCAGGCTCTTCAACAACCCCCCCGGGGTTGTGGGCCACCAAAAGGTG
>JBPCPA010000121.1:0-14199 GCA_050999655.1 Jatrophihabitans sp. | reverse complement strand
ACCTCACCGTGATGGCCGACGACGGCACCCGCAACACCTACCGGTTGTCGAAGTTCGCTCGCTCCACCCAGGGCACCCGCTTCCACCAGAAGCCGATCGTGCACGCGGGCGCCCAGGTCGAGGTCGGCCCGGTGTTCGCCGACGGGCCGTCCACCGACATGGGTGAGATGGCGCTCGGCAAGAACCTGCTGGTCGCGTTCATGCCGTGGGAGGGCCACAACTACGAGGACGCGATCATCCTCAACCAGCGCATCGTCCAGGACGACGTGCTGACCTCGATCCACATCGATGAGCACGAGGTTGATTCCCGCGACACCAAGCTCGGTGCCGAGGAGATCACCCGCGACATCCCGAACGTCTCCGACGAGGTGCTCGCCGATCTCGACGAACGGGGCATCATCCGGATCGGCGCGGACGTCGTCACCGGCGACGTGCTGGTCGGCAAGGTCACCCCAAAGGGGGAGACCGAGCTGACTCCGGAGGAGCGGCTGCTACGCGCGATCTTCGGTGAGAAGGCCCGCGAGGTGCGCGACACCTCTATGAAGGTCAGCCACGGTGGCGATGGCAAGGTGATCGGCGTCCGGGTGTTCTCCCGCGAGGACGGCGACGAGTTGCCGCCGGGGGTCAACGAGCTGGTTCGGGTCTACATCGCCCAGAAGCGCAAGATCCAGGACGGTGACAAGCTGGCCGGCCGGCACGGCAACAAGGGCGTCATCGCCAAGATCCTGCCGCCGGAGGACATGCCGTTCCTCAAGGACGGAACCCCGGTCGACATCGTGCTCAACCCGCTCGGTGTGCCGTCCCGGATGAACGTCGGCCAGGTGCTCGAAACCCACCTCGGCTGGGTCGCCAAGACCGGCTGGCAGGTCGAGGGCACCCCGGACTGGGCAGCCCGACTGCCCGAGCCGGCCCGGCACGGCGATCCCGGCACCAACGTCGCGACCCCGGTCTTCGACGGCGCCCGGGAGGAGGAGATCACCGGTCTGCTCGACTCCACGCAGCGCACCCGCGACGGCGACCAGTTGATCAACCGGACCGGCAAGGCCCAGTTGACCGACGGCCGTTCGGGTGAGCCGTTCCCGGAGCCGGTCTCGGTGGGCTACGTCTACATCCTCAAGCTGCTGCACTTGGTGGACGACAAGATCCACGCGCGTTCGACCGGGCCGTACTCGATGATCACCCAGCAACCGCTCGGTGGTAAGGCGCAGTTCGGCGGTCAACGGTTCGGCGAGATGGAGTGTTGGGCGATGCAGGCCTACGGCGCGGCCTACGCGCTGCAGGAACTGCTCACCATCAAGTCCGACGACATCCTCGGCCGGGTCAAGGTCTACGAGGCCATCGTCAAGGGTGAGAACATCCCCGAGCCGGGCATCCCGGAGTCGTTCAAGGTGCTGCTGAAGGAACTGCAGTCGCTGTGCCTGAACGTCGAGGTGCTGTCCTCCGACGGCGTGGCGGTCGAGATGCGCGACACCGACGACGACGTGTTCCGGGCCGCGGAGGAGCTGGGCATCGACCTGTCTCGCCGGGAGCCGAGTTCGGTCGAAGAGGTCTAGCACGGGGTAGGCCGCCGGTGTCGGGTTCATCTCGATCCGGCGGCCCGCAGAGGCTGAAGCAATAACTAAACCCAAGAATCACAGGGGTCCCCGACAGGTTTTCCAGCGCCAGCGAGAAAACCTGGTGGGGTAAAAATAGAAGGTAGGAACCTTGCTCGACGTCAACGTTTTCGACGAGCTGCGTATCGGCCTGGCCACCGCTGATGACATCCGCCAGTGGTCCCACGGCGAGGTCAAGAAGCCCGAGACCATCAACTACCGGACTCTCAAGCCTGAGAAGGACGGCCTGTTCTGCGAGAAGATCTTCGGTCCCACCCGGGACTGGGAGTGCTACTGCGGCAAGTACAAGCGGGTGCGCTTCAAGGGCATCATCTGCGAGCGTTGCGGCGTTGAGGTGACTCGCGCCAAGGTGCGCCGTGAGCGGATGGGTCACATCGAGCTGGCCGCCCCGGTCACCCACATCTGGTACTTCAAGGGTGTGCCGTCCCGGCTGGGCTACCTGCTCGACCTGGCGCCGAAGGATCTGGAAAAGATCATCTACTTCGCCGCCTACCTGATCACCAAGGTCGACGCCGAGACCCGGCACCGCGATCTGCCGACCCTCGAGGCCGAGATCAGCGCCGAGAAGTCGACGCTGGAGAAGCGCCGTGACGCCGACATCGAAGCCCGTGCCAAGAAGCTGGAGACCGACCTGGCCGAGCTCGAGGCCGAAGGCGCCAAGAGCGACGTCCGGCGCAAGGTGCGCGAGGGTGGCGAGCGCGAGATGCGCCAGCTGCGCGACCGCGCCCAGCGTGAGATCGACCGGCTCGATGAGGTGATGGACACCTTCCGCAAGCTGGACGTCAAGCAGCTGATCAGCGACGAGATGCTCTACCGCGAGTTGCGCGACCGGTTCGGTGACTACTTCGAGGGCGGCATGGGTGCTGAGTCCCTGCAGACCCTGATCGCCGGCTTCGACCTGAACGCCGAGGCCGAACTGCTGCGGGAGACGATCCGCTCGGGCAAGGGGCAGAAGAAGATCCGCGCGCTCAAGCGGCTGCGGGTGGTTGCCTCGTTCCTGAACACTAGCAACTCCCCGCAGGGCATGGTGCTGGATTGCGTCCCGGTGATCCCGCCGGACCTGCGTCCGATGGTGCAGCTCGACGGTGGTCGCTTCGCGACCTCAGACCTCAACGACCTGTACCGCCGGGTGATCAACCGCAACAACCGGCTCAAGCGGCTGATCGACCTGGGCGCACCCGAGATCATCGTGAACAACGAGAAGCGGATGCTGCAGGAGTCGGTGGACGCGCTGTTCGACAACGGCCGGCGCGGCCGTCCGGTGACTGGCCCCGGCAACCGGCCGCTGAAGTCGCTGTCGGACCTGCTCAAGGGCAAGCAGGGCCGGTTTCGTCAGAACCTGCTCGGCAAGCGCGTGGACTACTCCGGCCGGTCGGTCATCGTGGTCGGCCCGCAGCTGAAACTGCACCAGTGCGGCCTGCCCAAGCAGATGGCACTCGAGCTGTTCAAGCCGTTCGTGATGAAGCGGCTGGTGGACCTCAGCCACGCGCAGAACATCAAGTCGGCCAAGCGCATGGTCGAGCGCGCTCGTCCGGTGGTGTGGGACGTGCTGGAAGAGGTCATCCGGGAACACCCGGTGCTGCTCAACCGCGCACCGACCCTGCACCGGCTGGGCATCCAGGCCTTCGAACCGCAGCTGGTCGAGGGCAAGGCGATCCAGATCCACCCGCTGGTCTGCACCGCGTTCAACGCCGACTTCGACGGTGACCAGATGGCGGTGCACCTGCCGCTGTCGGCCGAGGCGCAGGCCGAGGCCCGGGTTCTGATGCTGTCGACCAACAACATCCTCAAGCCCGCTGACGGACGTCCGGTGACGATGCCGACCCAGGACATGATCCTGGGCCTGTACCACCTCACCACCGTGCGTCCGCAGCAGATCGGTGCCGGCCAGGCCTACTCCTCGGCGGCCGAGGGACTCATGGCCCGCGATGCCAAGGCATTGGGTCTGTCGGCTCCGGTCAAGATCCGGCTGCAGGGTGTGACCAGCGTCGACAACGGCAAGTCCGACCCCTGGATTGCTCCAGAAGGCTGGACCCCCGGCGAACCGCTGCTGGTCGAAACCACCCTCGGGCGGACGATCTTCAACGACACGCTGCCCGCGGACTACCGCTTCGTGAACTATGAGGTCACCAAGAAGGAACTCGGTCAGATCGTCAATGATCTGGCCGAGCGCTACCCCAAGGTTGCCGTCGCCCACGCGCTGGACAACCTAAAGGCGGCCGGCTTCCAATGGGCCACCCGCTCGGGCATCACCATCGCGATCGACGATGTGGTCACACCGCCGCGCAAGGCCGAGATCCTCGACAAGTACGAGAAGGACGCCGAGAAGATCGAGAAGCAGTACCTGCGTGGTGTGATCACCGCCGACGAGCGTCGTCAGGAGCTGGTGGAGGTCTGGACCAAGGCGACCAGCGAGGTCGCCAAGGAGATGGAAGCCAACTTCCCACAGACCAACCCGGTATGGATCATGGTCAACTCCGGTGCTCGCGGAAACATGATGCAGATGCGTCAGATCGCCGGTATGCGTGGTCTGGTGGCCAACCCCAAGGGTGAGATCATCCCGCGTCCGATCAAGGCCAACTTCCGTGAGGGCCTGTCGGTGCTGGAGTACTTCATCTCCACCCACGGTGCCCGTAAGGGCCTGGCCGACACCGCGCTGCGGACCGCCGACTCGGGTTACCTGACCAGGCGACTGGTCGACGTCAGCCAGGACGTGATCATCCGTGAGGACGATTGCGGCACCGAGCGTGGCGTCAAGCTGGTCATCGCCGCGAACGACGCGACCGGACGCCTGATCAAGGACGGTCACGCCGAAACCAGCGTGTACGCCCGGGTGCTCGCCGAGGATGTCGAGGCCGATGGTGCAGTCGTGGCCACGGCCGGCGCCGATCTCGGTGACGTGCTGATCGACGAGCTGGTTGCCCGCGGTGTGTCCGAGGTTCGGGTGCGGTCGGTGCTGACCTGTGAGTCTCAGCTGGGCACCTGCGCCAGTTGCTACGGTCGCTCGCTGGCCACCGGCAAGCTGGTGGACGTCGGTGAGGCGGTCGGCATCATCGCCGCCCAGTCCATCGGTGAGCCCGGTACCCAGCTGACCATGCGTACCTTCCACACCGGTGGTATCGCAGGCGATGACATCACGCACGGCCTGCCTCGGGTCGCCGAGCTGTTCGAGGCTCGGGTGCCCAAGGGTGTCGCGCCGATCAGCGAGGCCACCGGACGGGTCCGGATCGACGAGGTCGAGGGCACCGGCAAGGGCTCGGGTCGCAAGCTGGTCGTCACGCCGGACGACGGCACGGAGGAGATCGAGTACCCGATCCTGCGTCGCGCCCGGTTGCTGGTGGGCGACGGTGACCAGGTCGAGGTCGGTCAGCAGCTGGTGGCCGGCGCGGTCAACCCGCACGACGTGCTGCGGATCATGGGCCCGCGCGAGGTGCAGTTGCACCTGGTCCGCGAGGTCCAGGAGGTCTACCGCAGCCAGGGTGTGGCGATCCACGACAAGCACATCGAGGTGATCATCCGGCAGATGCTCAAGCGCATCACGGTGATCGACTCCGGTGCCACCGAGTTCCTGCCTGGCTCGCTGGTCGAGCGCGCCAAGTTCGAGGCCGAGAACCGTCGGGTGGTCGCCGAAGGTGGCGAGCCGGCCTCTGGCCGTCCGGTGCTGATGGGTATCACGAAGGCTTCGCTGGCCACCGAGTCGTGGCTGTCGGCCGCCTCCTTCCAGGAGACGACCCGCGTCCTCACCGACGCGGCCATCTCGGCCAAGAGCGACTCGCTGGTCGGTCTGAAAGAGAACGTGATCATCGGAAAGTTGATCCCGGCGGGTACCGGTATTGCCAAGTACCGCAACGTCGAGGTCAATCCCACCGAGGAGGCCCGTGCGGCAGCATTCAGCATGGCCGGCTACGACGAGAGCGATTACTACGGCTTCGGCCAGGGTGGCGGCCAAGCCGTTGCACTCGATGACTTCGGGTACAACGACTTCCGCTAGACACCAGCAGGGCTAGACGAGCAGGGCCGGCTTCCGCGACGGAAGCCGGCCCTCGCTCTGTCTGCGGTTCGGCGCGGACGCCTGCGTCGTGGCAGGTGATGGTTGCCGGCGATGGAGCTTCGCGCTGAGCGAACGCCTGCTGCCATGCTGGCTCCCGGTGGCTAGGGTCGCGTCCATGGGCAACGTCGTCTCGCTGCGTTCGCAGCCCACCGCGCAGGTTCAGCCCGAGCCGCTGTGGCGCGAGGTGGTTGGCGAGCAGTTACGCGCCGAACGGACCAACCGGGCGGAGCGGATCGCAGACGTGGCCAGTCGCGCCGGGGTGGCACCGCAATACCTGTCCGAGCTTGAACGCGGCCTCAAGGACCCGTCGTCGGAGGTGCTGTCGGCCGTGTCTGGTGCGCTCGGCCTGTCGGTTCTCGAACTGGCCCGCCGCGCCAGCCACCGCCTGATGGTCACGCCGGCCGGCGCGACCGGTGGGCCGGTCTGCCTAGCGGCCTGACGAACTGGGCAGGTCGCGATTGGTCAGCACCTCGTCGACGACGCCGTAGTCCGCGGCGGCGTGAGCGGTGAGGATCAGGTCGCGCTCGGTGTCCTCGCGCACCTGCTCTGCAGGCTTACCGGTGTGCTCAGCGAGGATCTGCTCGAGCATGGTACGAACCCGCGCTACCTCATCGGCCTCCAGCACCAGGTCAGGAATCGCGCCGCGGCCCTCGGCCGCGGGAGCGTGGATCACCACCCGACCGTGGCACAGGATCCGCCGCTTGCCTGGCGCCCCGCCGGCGAGCAACACGGCCGCGGTTGCTGCTGCCTGCCCTACGCAGGTCGTCTCGACGGTGGACCGGATGTACTGCATCGCGTCGTAGATCGCCAGCGTCGCCGGGATCGAGCCGCCAGGCGAGTTGATGTAGAGCTGAATCGGCTGGTCCGGGCTCTCCGACTCCAGGTGGATCAACTGCGCGATGACGGAATTGGCCACCCCGTCGTCAATACCCGTCCCGAGGTAGATCACCCGATCAGCCAGCAGCCGGCTGTAGATGTCGACGGTGCGCTCGCCCTGGTTCGTACGGGTCGTGACGTAGGGAATCGAGTAGCTCGTCATCAGCGCGCCCCCAATCCGATCGGTCGGTGTGGTCTCGGGATGATGTCGTCGCCAAGCTCAACAAGATGGTCGACGAAACCGTAGGCGAGGGCCTCGGTGGCGTTGAACCAGCGGTCGCGGCGCGAGTCGCGCTCGATCACGGCGACGTCCTGCCCGGTGTCTTCGGCGATGAGACCCAGCACGGTATCGCGGGTGCGGCGGAGGTCGTCCGCCTGGATCGCGATGTCCATCGCGGTGCCACCGATACCTCCAGAGCCTTGGTGCAGCAGCACTTTCGAGTGCGGCGCGGTGTAACGCTTGCCCTTGGTGCCGGAGCTGAGCAGAAACTGCCCGGCGCTATAAGCCATGCCCAGGTTGACCGTCACGACGTCGTTCGGGATCGCCCGCATGCAGTCGCGGATCGCGAGCATGCCCGGCACCGAGCCACCCGGCGAATTGATCAACAACCGGATGTCGGCGACCGGATCCTCGGCCGCAAGCAGGATCAGCCCGGTACACAGCCGGTTGCTGTTCCAGTGTTCGAGCGGCTCGCCCAGCAGCAGCATGCGCCGCTCGAACAGCCGCTGATAGAGCTCCTCGTCGAGTTGGTGACCCGGCACCGCCGTCTCATTGCCCATGACCTCAGCGTGCCCGTCAGTCGCTTGCCTCGGGCCGCCTGCTGCTCACAGCAGCGCTGCTTTCGGCAGCGCAACCGGGCCCAGCAGGCCGGCGAGGCAACCTGGCGCAAACGAACAGCAGGGCCGCACCCTGACGGGTACGGCCCTGCTGGTAAGGCGGTGAGGCTTAGACCGGGCGGACGTTCTCCGCCTGCGGGCCCTTCTGGCCCTGAGTGGTCTCGAACTCGACGCGCTGGTTCTCGTCCAGAGTCCGGTAGCCCTCGGTCGCGATGGCCGAGTAGTGAACGAAGACGTCGGGTCCGTCACCATCCGGGGCGATGAAGCCGAAGCCCTTTTCGCTGTTGAACCACTTGACGACGCCTTGTGCCATGTCTTTCTCCTTGCTGAATGCGGTTCGGCGGCCACACCGCGTGGCCTCCGGGTTGTCGTCAGTTACCCCCGCCGTTCAGCTGGGAAAACAAAACGCCCGCTGCGAGTAACCGCGGGCGTTCAAAGAAACGATCGTGGAACACTGCAACTGCAACCGATCAAAACCGTAGCACGAACCGCGGCACACTGTGCACCCCCGTCACCGGGCCGGCGTCGGGCGGTTCAGGGCCGAACCTGAATCTTACGGCCGATCCCGGCTGCGAACCGCTCCAAGGCGGCTGAATAGTCGGCCAGCGGCAGCCGATCGGAGATGAATACCTCGGGGTCGATGATCCCGTCGGCGAACAGCGCAGCGGCCCGCTCGTAGGAATGCAGGACGGCCATCGAGCCGGTGATGGTGATCTCCTGGTTATAGATCTTGTACGGCTCGATGGTGGCCCGGGCGGCGTAGTCAGAGACCCCGAACTGCAGAAAGGTGCCACCCTTGCCGACCCGGGACAGCCCGTCCTGAATGGCCTTGGCGTTGCCGGTCGCGTCGATGACCAGATCCCAACCGCGCGGTCGATCGATCTCGTCGGCCGTCTGGGCCGCCGCGCTCACCCCCAGCTGCTTGGCGGTGGCCAGCCGCTCGGCGTTGAGATCGACCATGTCGACTGACGCGGCTCCGACCCGCTTGGCCAGCTCGAGCATCATCAACCCCATCGTTCCGGAGCCGTAGATCAGCACCGTGTTGGCCAGTTGTGACTTCAGCACGTCATAGCCACGGACCGCGCACGACAGCGGCTCGATCAACGCGGCGTCCTCGGTGCGGACATGGTCGGGCAGCTTCACGCAGTTGGCGAACGGCGCGAGGGCGTACTCGGCGGCGCCGCCCGGCTTGGACACCCCGATCGCGTTCCAGTTCTCGCACAGATTGTTCTGCCCGCGGCGGCAGTAGTAGCACTCGAAGCAGTACAGCGACGGGTCGACGGCCACCCGGTCACCGATTCGCAACTCGGTGACCTCGCGGCCGACCGCCACGATCTCGCCGGCGAACTCATGGCCGGGCACGATCGGCAAGGTCGGCGCGAACTCTCCCTGCAGGATGTGCAGGTCGGTGCCGCAGATGCCGCAGGCTGCCACGTCAACGACAACGTCGCGTGGTCCCGGTGTCGGGTCGGGCACCTCGGTGACCTCGGACTGGCCGATCCCGGTGATGACAGCAGCTTTCATGGGCTTCTCCTGACGTGCACGCGACGGGCAGCCGGTTCGTCGAACAGCTGTTACTTGACCGCGCCGAGGGATAGGCCCTGGACGAGCTTGTCCTGGGCGGCGAAGCCAGCAACCAGTACCGGCAGCGAGATTATCGTCGCGGCAGCGCAGACCTTGGCCAGGAACAGGCCCTGGCTGGTGATGAAGCCGGTCAGGAAGACCGGGGCGGTCTGGGCCACCACCGCGGTGAGCACCTTGGAGAACAGCAACTCGTTCCAGCTGAAGATGAAGCAGATCAGGGACGTGGCCGCTATTCCGGGCATGGCGATCGGGGCGATGATCCTGGTCATGATGGTCGGCAGCCTCGCCCCGTCGATGGCGGCCGCCTCCAGGATGGCGACCGGGACCTCGGCCAGGAACGATCGCATCATCCAGACCGCGATCGGCAGGTTCATGGTCGCGTAGATCAGCACCAGCAGCCAGATGTTGTCCAGCACGCCGACGTTCTTGGCGATCAGGTAGACCGGCAGCAGCCCGGCCACCGCTGGCAGCATCTTGGTGGACAGGAAGAAGAACATCACGTCGGTCCACTTCTTCACCGGACGGATCGACAGCGCGTAGGCAGCCGGGACCGCCAGCAGCAGCACCAGGATCGTCGAGCAGATGCTGGCGGTAGCCGAGTTGGCCAGCGACGGCCACGGGCTCTGGCCGCCGCTGAAGAAGTCGCGGTAGCCGCTGACCGTCAACGGAGCGGTGAACTTCGGCGGGTTCGCCGAGGCGTCCTGCTCGGAGTGGAAGGAGATCCACACCATCCAGAGCACCGGTGAGACGAACAGCAACCCGACCACCCAGGCCACGAAGCCCCAGATGCTTCGCTGACGCCTGCCGGGCTCGGCCGCCAACGCCCGCTCGGCCTGCTGCTCGGTACGGGTTCCCGCGTCCACGTTGGCAGTCATCGTTGCACTCCGCTCATCGCTGGGTTCGCTGCGCTCCTTGCTCGTTCCTCGCTGCGATGCTCGCTCAGGTGCTGGTGGCTCTTCGCGCGAGCGCTCATCGCTGGGTTCGCTGCGCTCCTTGCTCGTTCCTCGCTGCGATGCTCGCTCACTTGCCCTCCTCCGCGAAGAGCGAGGACACGGTTCGCAGTGCGAAGGTGGCGATCAGGATTGAGCCGATCACCACGATCACGCCGGCAGCCGAGGCCTGGCCGTAGTCATGTGCGGTGAAGAAGATGTTGTAGATCGAGTACGGCAGGTTGGCGGTGCCCTGCGAACCGGAGGTGATGGTGAAGACCGCATCGAAGTTCTGCACCACGTAGATCGAGCCGAGCAGGCCGCCGAGTTCGAGGTACTGGCGCAGATGCGGCAGCGTGATGAACCGGAACATCTGCCACGACGAGGCGCCGTCCATGTTGGCCGCCTCGATCGCGTCACCCGGCCGGCTCTGCAGGCCGGCCAGCAGGATCAGCATCATGAAGGGCGTCCACTGCCAGATCAGCGAGGCCTCGACCGACAGTCGCGGGTGCGCGGTGATCCAGTCCGGCTGGGGCGGGTTGTTCGAGCCGAAGATCTTCCACACCATGCTCAGCAGCGCGTTGAACAGGCCGTACACCGGGTTGAGCAGGGCATGCTTCCACAGCAGCGCCGAGGCCACCGGCACCACCAGGAACGGCGCGATCAGTAAGGTCCGCACGATGCTGCGGCCCCGGAACGGCTTGTCCAGCAGCAGCGCGAGCAGCAGCCCGAGGATCAGGCTGACCAGCACCACGCTGACGGTCAGGATGATCGTGAAGTAGATCGAGGAGCGGAAGTCGGGGTCGGCCAGCACCGCGCGGTAGTTGGACAGGCCGGTGAACTTCTTGCCCAGGTCGGGCCGCAGGGCGTTCCACTGGACGAAGGAGATGACCAGGGTCGCCACGAACGGCAACTGGGTGATGATGAACATGAAGATCAGCGCCGGCAGCAGTGGCGCGCGCCTGGCCCAGTCCGAACTGCGGCGAAGGTTGGTCGGAGCCGGCAGGTCGGCGGTCGACCGGGCGGCCGGGGGTGCGTCGATGACACTCATCAGTTGCTCCGGTAGGTCTTGGTCTCGCGGGTGGCGACCTTCTGGCCCTCGTTCAAGGCCTTCTGCACGCTCAACTGCCCGGCTATCGCGGTACTGACGTATTGCGACACCGTGGTGGCCAGCGCGCTGAACTCGGGGAAGTCCATGAACTGGATGCCCGGCACCGGACGCGGCTGGATGCCGGGATTGGCCGGGTCAGCGGCCAGGATCGCGGTCTTGGTGGGTGCGGCGAACGCCGTGGACGCCGCGACGTACTGCGGGTTGTCGTAGGTGGACAACCGCTTGCCGGCCGGCACACTGGTCCAGCCGAGCTTGGCGCCGACCAGGTTCTCGTAGTCCTTGCTCGATGCCCACGAGATGAACTTCCAGGCTGCGTCCTGCTTCTTGCTGGCATGCTCGATCGCCCAGGACCAGGCGTAGAGCCAGCCGGAGTTCTCGGTCTTGACCACTGGCGCCGGTACGTAGCCGATCTTGCCGGCCACCGGCGAGCCAGTTGCCTCCAGCGAGCCGGCAGCCGAGGTGGCGTCGTACCACATCGCGACCTTGCCCTGCTCGAGGTTGTTCAGGCACTCGGTGAAACCGGCCTGCGGCGCGCCGGCCTCGCCATGGGCGCGCACCAGGTTGACGTAGAAGTTCACCGCGTCACTGAACGGCTGGCTGTTCACCTGGGCATTCCAGTCCTTGTCGAACCAGGTGCCCCCGAAGGTGTTCACCACGGTGGTCAGCGGCGCGAAGATCTGACCCCAGCCGACCTGGCCGCGCAGGCAGATGCCGCGCATGCCGGGCTGGGCGTTGTCCACCTTGGCCGCCAGGTCGGCCACCTGCTGCCAGGTCGGCTTGTCCGGCATGGTCAGGCCCTTGGCGGCGAAGACGTCCTTGCGGTACATCAGAAAGGAGGACTCACCGTAGAACGGTTCGGCGTAGAGCTTGCCGTCCGAGGCGGTCAGCGACTTGGTCATACCGGGAAAGATGTCGCCCTGGTCGAAGGCGGTGTCGTTGGCCACGTAGCCCGACAGCGGGGCGAGCCAACCGGCCTTTGCGTAGAAGGGCACCTCGTAGTTGCTGATGGTGGAGATGTCGTAGATGCCGGCCTGGCTGGACAGCTCCTGGCTGATCTTGTCCCGGACGTCGTTCTCGGGCAGCACCGTGTAATTGACCTTGATGCCGGTCTGCTTGGTGAAGTTGTCCGCCGTCAGTTTCTGGATATCGATCATCTGCGGGTTGTTGACCATCAGCACGTTGATGGAGTTGGCGCCACCCCCCGTTCCGCCGGCGCCCGCGCAGGCGGTCAGGCCGGCCACCAGCGCGAGCGCCGAACCCAACCCGATGAACGATCGTCGAACTCTCTGACGTGCTCGCATCAGCTGCCACCATCCTGTCGCTCATTTGAGCGGTGCATGCTCGGTATGCAACCACGATGAGGGTAACGGGCATCACAGTCAAGAATGTGGCGATAATCTGAGGCCGCAGCGCTCAAATGAGCGCATGCTGTCGGTAGATCGAGCTGGCCGGTTGAACCCGGCCCGGTTGAGGCGCCCGATCGTTCCGGACGTCGGACAGAAGGGGCTGCGTGGCGAAGATGGCAAGCACCGGACCGGCCGAGCTGGTGCTGGCGGCCCGGGTGGCCCGGCTGTACTTCCTGGATGACAAGTCGAAGGTTGAGATCGCAGCGACCCTCGGCATCAGCCGGTTCCGGGTGGCCAGGCTGCTGGATTCGGCACGGACGATGGGGATGGTCCGGATCGAGATCGGGATGCCCGGCACGCTCGACGCGGCCCTGTCCGCCGAACTCGCGGCGGCCTTCGACCTGCGCTACGCCTTCGTCTACGACTTTCCCGACGACAGCGACAGCTCGCTGCGGCACCGGCTCGGCGAGGCGGCCGGCGAGGCGATCGCCGACATCGCCATGCCCTCGGACGTGATCGGGATCGCCTGGTCCCGATCGCTGTCGGGGCTGGCGCGCGGCCTGGTCAGCTTTCCGCCCTGCCCGATCGTGCAGATGACCGGCGCGCTGTCGCGTCCCGGCGGGGACGACCTGCTGGACGTGGTGCGCGCGGTGACCAGGGTCGGCGGCGGGCCGTCCTACGGCTTCTACGCCCCCATGATCGTGGCCGACCGGCGTACCGCCCAGGTGATCCGCCGGCATCCGGACGTGGCCGGTGCGGTGGCGATGCTGCCCTCGGTGACGGTCGGCATGGTGGGCATCGGGTCCTGGATGCCGGGGCTGTCCAGCATCTATGACTCGCTGTCGGAGGCCGATCGCGCGCTGGTCACCGGCGCCGGCGTCCGTTCGGAGGTCTCGGGGATCTTCCTGGATTCCGACGGCGGCATTTGCCAGACTCCACTGGACGACCGAATGATCGTGGCCGGCGGCCAGACTCTGCTGGCGATCCCCACCGTGCTGGCGGTCGCCTACGGAGCGGCCAAGAGTCACGCCGTGTGGTCCGCGCTCAATGGAGGTGTGGTGAACGGCCTCATCACCCATGCCAGCCTGGCCCGTGCCGTGCTGGCGATGCCGCGTTCGCAACGGCGGCCGGGGTACCCGGTTCGGCGGTCGGCGGCGGCCAGAGCAGTCCCGGCACGTGCCTAGCTCGGCTGGCGGGCAGTTGCTCGGTGGCGCGGTGGCGAACCGGGGCCGGGTGTTCCGGGTCGGCGACACCGTCCGGCGTCCGGTCGCGCCGTGCCGGCAGGCGACCCACGCACTGCTCCGACACCTGGAAGCGGTGGGCTTCGGCGGCTCGCCGCGACTGCTGGGCGCCGACGAGACCACCGAAACACTGTCCTGGATACCGGGTCAGGCAGCGCGCCACCCGCTACCGGACTGGGCGCTGGGCGATGACACGCTGGCCAGCGTGGCCGTGCTGGTGCGGGGCTTTCATCACGCGGCGGACAGCTTCGGGACGGGTGCGAGCGCCCGACATCGATGGCCCGTCCCGGTCCCGACCGGCTACCGCGGCGGCCGGCTCAGCCACAACGACCTGCATCCGGGCAACATCATCTTCGCCGACGGCCGGGCGGTCGGGCGGATCGACTTCGACCTGGCCGGTCCCGGTGGACCGATCTGGGATCTGGCAACGGTTGCCCGGTGCTGGGTGCCGCTGGTGGACGATCCGGACCTGCCCGCCGAGCTCGCGGCCGACCCCGATCGCCGGTTGGAGCGCACCGCCCTGCTGCTGGACGCCTACGGGCTGGCCGCGGCCGACCGGCCGGCGGTCATCGACGCGCTGATCGCCAATCACGACTGGACCTATCGGATCG
>JBPCPA010000120.1:0-5957 GCA_050999655.1 Jatrophihabitans sp. | reverse complement strand
GTGTTGCCGGGGGTGAACATCCCGATCGAGATGACCTTCACGTCCTGGGCCTGTGGCGGCATGATCATCTTCTCGACCTGGGTGGGCTTGCCCGTCACACCCAGCATCCGGGGCACCGAGAAGCCGTAGATGTCGGCGTCCAGCACCCCGACCTGCAGGCCACGCTGGGCCAGCGCGACCGCCAGGTTCACCGTCACCGAACTCTTGCCGACACCACCCTTGCCCGCGGCGACCGCGTACACCCGGGTCGGTGAGCAGGGCTGGGCGAACGGGATCTCGTTGACCGGGTTGTCGCCGCGCAGCTTGGTGCGCAACTCGGTCCGCTGTTCGTCGCTCATCACCCCGAGTTCCACCGCCACCGAGCTGATGCCGGCCACCGCGGCCACCGCGGCGGTGACATCGGTGGTGAGCTTCTCGCGCATCGGGCAGCCCGACACGGTCAGCAGGATCCGCACGTTGGCGGTCCCGTCCGGCCGAACCTCGACCGCCGAGACCATCCCCAACTCGGTGATCGGCCGGCGGATCTCGGGATCGGATACGCCTGCCAGCGCCGCCAGGACGGCTGCGTGCAGGGTGGCTGTCTGGTGCGGTGGTTGCTCGATTGTCACCAATCGATCGTACGGCGGTGCCGGCCGTCACTACGATGTGCGGTGATGCCAGGGATCAGTGAACCCGACCTCACCGTCGGCAGCCAGGAATCCGACGGTGTCGCGCCGCTACGCCCCGGGGATTGGCGGCTGGTCGCGTGGCGCAGCTTCCTGCGCACCCACAACCACCTGCTGCGGATCCTGGAACAGGACCTGCAGGCACAGCACAAGATCGCCCTCGGCGGCTACGACGTGCTGGTGCAGCTTGCCGAGGCGCCGGCCCACCGGCTGCGGATGTCCGAACTCGCCGAGGCGGTGCTGCTCTCGCGCAGTGGCCTGACCCGGCTGGTGGATCGGCTGCAGCGCGAGGGTCTGGTGCGCCGGGAGCCGGATCCCGAGGATGCCCGCGGCCTGTTCACGGTGCTCACCGACGCCGGCCTGAACGCGCTGCGCGATGCCTCGACCGTGCATCTGGGCGGGGTGTCGCGGCTGGTGTTGAGCCGGCTCAGCGACGATGAATTGCGCCGGCTGCAGCAGCTGATGAGCAAGCTCGATCCGGTACCGGTCAGCGTGGAATGCCTCGATGCCGACTGCGGACTGGGCTGACAGAGTTCACCGGCGCGGCTGCCCGGCACGCCTATTTTGTTGATCTCGCAATTAATCGCGCCCCGGTGCCAGTGCGGGTGAATTGCCACCGGCCGGCGACGGCTCGCGCGCTCTCATCGTCTCTGTCAGTCACCAGTCAGTCACCTGTCGGACACGGACAGTCAGATCACGGAATAGTTCACCCTGCAACAACAAGGTAAAGCGCTGGCCCCGCGCCTCGCCCGGCAGGTGCACGGGTATGGGCGGTCTCGCCGTTTTGGTGGTGAAGGACCGCTTATGGAGGGCGTTGATGAGGCGGTCAGCCGCACCGGTGATGACCGCGAGCTGAGCCAATCCCTTTGCGCCGCAGCAAATAGCGCACTGATCCGGCGTCCGGTGCGCAGTCACCGCGAGGTCGCGCGGTGTGCCGACAGTGCCTCACATCCCGCGGAACGTCATCGGCCTTTGTAGTAATCCGGCAAGAATTTGTATGTAAAAATAAGCCCGCACTAGACGGCACGACGGATGTCGGACATAGTGTTCGCGTACTGAGTTGAGTCATAAGGGGAGTACGAGCTGTTTACAGCGGCCTAATCAAACGGCCCATCGCGGCAATCGGCACAGGCGTCTCACCAGATAGCCCACACCGGTCGTGCGCCCCTTTACTCGGGACGACCCGGAATCGAACGGTGTCTGCACAGATAGTGGCTAGGAGTCAATGGAATGCGCACGTTTGACAGCACGAAGTCCCAATTCGGTCAGGCCGGCCCGATCGAGGTCGCCCGGTGGGAGCAGTACCAGCTCGGCAACGTGATGCCCTTCGACGCGATGTGGTACACCGTGCCACCCGGGGCTTCGAGCGTGCGGGACTGCCATCCGGAACCGGAACTGTCGATCGTGGTGGCCGGCACCGCCTCGGTGGACACCGGCGACCGCATCACCGAGGTCCCCACCGGCACCGCCTTCCTGCTCGACAGCGAGGAAGCCCACGTCATCCACAACCGGACGGCCGACCAGCCGCTGATGATCTTCAGCGCCTACTGGATGCCGCTGGACCAGGCCGAGGATGGCGTGGCAGAGCAGCCGGCACAGCTGCAGGAGAAGGAGCCTGCCGGTGCCTGAGCAGACTCCGGCCGGCCGCGAGCCGGTCAATGTCTTCGTCATCGCACCGCCGACCACCAATGGCCCGCTGCATATCGGGCACCTGTCCGGGCCCTACCTGGCGACCGACATCGTCTCCCGGGCCGCCCGTAATCGCGGCGAGCGAGTGCTCACCATCGGCGGCGTGGACGTCCATCCCAACTGGGTGCTGACCCGGGCCGAGGACGAGGGCGTCGATGTCGAGAAGCTGATCTGGGACTACCGCCAGCGCATCGACGAGGCGTTGTCGTTGGCCGGCATCGGTTGCGATGTCTATCTCGATCCGCAGCAGGCAACCCACCAGGACGCGGTGGCCCGGCTGGCCGGCTACCTGGCCGACACCGGCTGCCCGCCGCGCGAGATCACCCTGCACGCCTGCGCCGACTGCGGCCGCACCCTGCACAACTCCTATGTCGTGGGCACCTGCTCCCGGTGCGGCAGCGGCTCCAACGGCGGCACCTGCGAGGGCTGTGGCGGCTACACCTCGGCCCAGGACATGATCGGGGCGAGCTGCAACCGGTGCGGCGGCGTGCCGGTGCCGTTCCAGGCGGTCGTCCCGGTGCTACAGCTGGAGAAGTTCCATGCCCAGCTGGAGCAGACCTGGATGCGCGTCGAGCTGCCACGCCGGATCCGGGACCTGGTTGCCGGCTACCTGCGCGACGGGCTGCCCGAGATTCCGCTGGCCTACCCAACCAACTGGGGGGTCGAGGGCATCGGCTCGATGCAGGGCCTGCGGCTGGACGTCAACGTCGAACTGGGTCTGAGCACCTATCACTGCGCCGCGGCGGGCATCGACCCGTCGGTGGCCGGGGTGGCTGATGATCAGGCCGCCTGGCAGCAGGTCGGCAAGCTCTGGCACTTTCACGGCATCGACAACGGCTTCTATTTCGCGCTGCTGTGGCCGGCCCTCTACGCAGCACTCGGGGTGCGCTCGGACCAGATCGGCGGCACCGTGGTCAACGAGTTCTACACCCTGGACGGCTCCAAGTTCTCCACCAGCCGCAATCACGCCGTCTGGGCCGATGAGTTGCTGAGCAGCCAGGACCGGGCGCTGGTCCGGCTGTACCTGGCCTGGGACCGGCCCGACCGCTACCAGAGCGACTTCACGATGGCCGGCTTCGAAGCCTTCCGCGACCGGTACGGCGCACAGCTGGCCGGCGTCACCGCGGTCGAGCCGCAGCCGGCCGAACTGGCTGCGGCGGATCTGATCCGGGGCCTGGACGCGCTGCGGCCCGGCGGCTACGACTCGGCACTGGCCGCCCGCTGCCTGCTGGCCAACCTCGGCAGCGCGCAGCACCCTGGCTGGCAGCAGTTGCAGGCAGCGCTGTGCGGTACCGGCGGGGCTGCCGGCTCTGCGGACGGGTAGCCGATCATGCAGGTATGTGTCATCGGGGGTGGCATCGCCGGCGCCCTGCTCGCGTGGCGGCTGGCTCAGCAACCGGGCGTCGAGGTCGATCTCGCACCCGGTCCGGACGCGCCGGCCGATGCCACCGCGGCCTCGGGCGGCGCCGTCCGCTGCTACGAGGTGCGGTCCGTCCAGCGCCGGCTGGCCATCGACAGCATGTGCGAGCTGATCGACGATCCGCGACTGCGCCAGTGGTCGGGCTACACCGACTGCGGTTCGGTGTACCTGCCATCCGTGCCGGACGGGCTGGCCGACGCCGCTGCTGAGATCGAGGCCCGCCTGCCCGGCTCGGTGTCGCTGCTCGACGCCGCCGAACTGACCCGGCGCGGCTGGTCCGGTCTGGACGCCGGGGTGGTCGGGCTGCTGGAGACCGAGGCCGGCTACCTGGACCCGCAGCGGCTGCGCCAGTCGGTGCTTGCCGATCTGCTCGGCCGCGACCGGGTCCGGCTGCTGGCAGCCGCGCCGGTCACCGAACTCGGTGCCGGTGCATTCGGCCTCGCTGGTGAACGGCACCGCTACGACGTGCTGGTGCTGGCCACCGGTGCCTGGACGCCGCTGCTGCTGAGCCAGCACGGTTTCGAGGCCGCCGGCCTGCGTACCAAGGCCATCCAGTACACCGTGCACCAGGCCAGCGGCGCGTGGCCGACCACCTTCGTCGATGACCTCAGCGACCTGTTCGGCAAGCCGGTGCCGGGTGGGCTGCTGCTCGGGCTGCCCACCCACGCCTGGGACGTCTCACCGCGGGGGGTGCGTCCGGATCTGGAGCTGAGCAGGGCGGCCGCCGACCTCGCGGTCCGCCGGTTCCCGCAACTGCGCCTGCACTCGGCAGCGACGCCGGTGACCGCCGTCGACTGCTACGCGGCGTCCGGCACGCTCGCCCTTCGTCCGGTCAGCGGTAGCGAGGACCGGCTGTTCACCTTCACCGGCGGGACGGGGAGCGCGGCAAAGACCGTGCTCGCCGCCAGCCGACAAGCTGCAATCCAGCTTGTCGACGGCCGCCCGGAACCACAATCCACCCTGATCGGACGGAGACCTCCATCATCATGAGCGAGTCGAGCAAGTTGCCGTACTTCCACGCCATGGGAATCGGCGCCGGGCCGGCCCACCTCAGCCTGGCGGCGCTGTTCCAGTCCTGCACGGAGGAGAAGATCGCACTCTTCGACAAGTCCTCGGGTTCGGCCTGGCACTCGTCGCTACTGCACCCCGGGGTGCGGATGCAGACCTCGTGGCTCAAGGACCTGGTCTCGCTGGTGGATCCGACCCACAAGCTGAGTTTCTTGAACTACCTGGTCACCCAGGGCCGGCTGTTCGCGATGATCAACTCGCAGTTCGACGTGATCCCGCGCCGGGAGTACATGCGCTACCTGGCCTGGGCCGCCGACCAGATCGACGACATCCACTACGACACCGCCGTCGAAGAGGTGAGCTTCGTCGAGGGTGAGGGCTTCTACGCGACGTCTGACGGCGAGCGGATCGCCCACTCGGAGCACCTGGTGCTCGGGGTCGGTACCCGGCCGAGCATTCCGGCGGGGTTGGCCGGCCTGCCCGAGGACCGCTCCTTCATCGCCGACCACCTGGCGATGCACCTGCCGGCCATGAGCGCGGACAAGGGCGCCCCGGTGGCGATCGTCGGCGGCGGCCAGACCGGCGTCGAGGCGGTGCTGCGACTGCTGAACTCCGGCTTCACCAACATCAGGTGGCTCGGCCGGCGCCAGTGGTTCCAGACCATCGACGACTCGCCGGCAGCCAATGACATCTACCGCCCGGCGCACCAGCAGTTTCTGCAGGGCCTGACCCGCACCACCCGCAAGCGGCTGGTGGAGGAGGCCAACCCGACCGGCGACGCGCTGACCCCGGGGGCGCTCAAGACCCTCTACCAGGCCAACTACGACGGGATGCTGGAGACCGGGCAGTTCCCGGTCACGCTGCTGCCCGGCCGCGACGTCACCGAGGGCACCCTGGACGACAACGGGGACCTGGTGCTGCAGTGCACGACGCCGGAGAAGCTCGAGGAGCATCGGGTCCGCATCGCGGTCATCGCGGTCGGCCGGCAGAGCGCTCCGGTGCCGTTCTCGGCCGAGTTGCGCGAGCGGCTCGACGTCGACACCGACGGCGACATCATCGTCGACGAGGACTACTCGGTGCGCTGGAAGGGCATGAACGGCCACCGGATCTATGCGATGAACCGGGCCCGTTTCAGCCACGGCATCCCGGATGCCAACCTGACCCTGCTGCCGGTC
>JBPCPA010000108.1:0-9373 GCA_050999655.1 Jatrophihabitans sp. | reverse complement strand
GTGACACCCGGTGACTGCAGGGGGTGCATCCGCACCGCGGCCCGCTCGCGCAGCTTGTCGACATCTCTGAACTGGGCGGACTGGGTCAGGCAGGCCTGCGCGCAGGCCGGGGTGTTGCCCGCGCCGAGCCGGTCGTAGCACAGCGTGCACTTCTGCGCGATGCCGACGCCGCGGTCACCCCGCTCGCCGATCCGGCGGTCGATCACGCCGAACGGGCAGGCCGGCACGCAGTAACCACAGCCGTTGCAGATGTCGTCCTGCACCACCACGGTGCCGAACTCGGTCCGAAACAGCGACCCGGTCGGGTAGACGTCCAGGCAGGCCGCGTGGGTGCAGTGCTGGCAGACGTCAGAAGACATCAGCCAGCGGAACTCGGTGGCCGAGTCGGGCTCCATCGCCGCGCCGGGCCGCTGCAGGCTCGGCATGCCCAGGCTGACCGTCTGCGAGGACGGCTTCTTCGGCTGCTCGATGAACGCGACGTGCCGCCAGGTGGACGCACCGAGCGCACCGGTGTTGTCGTAGGACGAGCCGAGCAGGCCGGCCGAGAAGTCCGCCGGTACGTCGTTCCATTCCTTGCAGGCGACCTCGCAGGCCTTGCACCCGATGCACACCGAGGTATCGGTGAAGAATCCCTTGCGGGGCTGACCATCCTGCCAACCGGCGTCGGCGGCCGGATCGTCCAGCGGTCCTGACAGGCTCGGCATCAGTCCTCCTGCGGGGGCGGCGTGCGCTTGACATTGCCGGTCTGAATGGTGATCCCGGCCCGGGACCGGTACTGCTCCACGAAGCGCAGCAGCGCCGGCCCAGTCGGCCGGCGGCCGGGCTGGATGTCACACGAGGCGACCTTGCTCTCCTGGATGTGGACGTTCGGATCCAGGGTCACCCCGAACAGGTCGTTGGCTGAATCGCCGCTGACCAGGGCCGACGAGCCGACCCCCCAGTGATAGGGCAGGCCGATCTGGTGGAAACGGCGGCCGTCGATGTCCAGCGGGCTCATCCGCTCGGTGACCATCACTCGGGCTTCGATGGCGGTACGCGCGGTGACGATGGTGGCCCAGCCCCGGTCCACCAAGCCGCGCTCGCGGGCCAGTTCGGGCGACACCTCGCAGAAGAACTCCGGTTGCAACTCGGCCAGGTAGGGCAGCCAACGGCTCATGCCACCGGCGGTGTGGTGCTCGGTCAGCCGGTAGGTGGTGAACAGGTAGGGAAACACCTGCCAGTGCGGTTCGGGCGGCGATGGGTTCTGCAGGTTGTCCGGGCGCGGAAAGACCTGCCGGGTCGGATTTGCCTGCTGCCGGTACATCGGGTTACGCACCGGTGACTCGGCCGGCTCGTAGTGCGCCGGCAGCGGCCCGTCCAGCACTCCTTCGGGCGCGAACAGCCAGGCTTTGCCGTCAGATTGCATGATGAACGGGTCATCGCCGGCGATGCCCGCCACGCCCGCTGTACCCACGGCCGGGCGGTAGGACGGGTCCCGGTCGACCACGAAGTCCGGGACGTCGTGGCCGGTCCACTTCTTGGCCTCGGCATCCCACCAGACGTAGGCCTTGCGCTCGCTCCACGGCCGGCCCGCCGGGTCGGCCGAGGCCCGGTTGTACAGGGTGCGGCGGTTGGCCGGCCAGGCCCATCCCCACTGCGGCGCGACCCAGTTCTGGTCCTGACCGGGCACGCGGCGAGCGGCCTGGTTCACCCCGTCGGCGAACACCCCGGTGTAGATCCAGCAGCCACCGGCGGTCGAGCCGTCCGGTTTCATCTCGGTGTAGGACGACAGCGGCTGGCCGGCCTTGTCACCACTGAGGTGCCTGCCGTTGATCTCACGTAGCACGTCGGCCGCGGACGGCTCGCCGGTCTCGTCCACCGAGTAGTCCCAGGTCAGATCGAGAATCGGACGGTCGCGCGGCAGGGTCGATTCCGCCAGCCGTTGCCGGATCTTGCGGCCGAGGTGGTAGAAGAAGTGCAGCTCGCTGCGGCAGTCACCTGGCGGCTCGACTGCCTTGTGGTGCCACTGCAGCATCCGCTGGGTCTGGGTGAAGGTACCGTCCTTCTCCACGTGGGAGGCGGCCGGGAAGAAGAACACCTCGGTATCGATATCCCTGGTCATCAACTCGCCGGTCGCGATCTCGGGGCTGTCCTTCCAGAAGGTGGCCGACTCGATCATGTTCAGGTCACGGACCACCAACCACTTCAGGTGCGCCATCGCCAGCCGCTGCAGCTTGCCATGCGCCGAGCCGACGGCCGGGTTCTGCCCGAGCAGGAAGTAGCCCTCGACCTTGTCGTCCATCATGTCCAGCACGGTCTGGTAGGTGCCGTGATCACCGGTGAGTTTAGGCAGGTAATGAAAGGCGAATTCGTTGTCCGATGTCGCCGCGGCACCCCAGTACGCCTTGAGCAGGCTGACCGTGTAGGACTCCGCCTCGGCCCAGAAGCCCTTCTGCTCGGTGCTGCGGATGGTGTCCAGGTAGGCCGGCAGGTCGTCGTGCTGACCGACCTTGGGCATCGGCAGGTAGCCGGGTAGCAGGTTGAACAGGGTCGGGATGTCGGTCGAGCCCTGGATGCTGGCATGCCCGCGCAGGGCCATGATGCCACCACCCGGTCGACCCATGTTTCCCAGCAGCAGCTGGATGATCGCCGAACCGCGGATATACTGCACGCCCACCGAGTGGTGCGTCCAGCCGACCGAGTACACCCAGGCGGTGGTCCGTTCCCGGCCGCTGTTGGCCGTCACCGCCTCACACACCTTGACGAAATCGGCCGGCGCCACCCCGCACACCCGCTCGACCAGCTCGGGGGTGTAGCGCGCGTAGTGCCGTGTCAGTACCTGGAAGACCGACTGCGGGTGCTGCAGGGTCTCGTCGCGCTCGACCTCGGCGTGCTCGAGCTTGGCACCGTGGCCGCCCATCTCGTGGCCGCCGCCCCGCTCGGCCTGCGAGCCCTCGCTCTCACCCGAAGAGTCCTCGCCAGCCGGCTGCCGATCCCGCTGCCCCGGCGCCGGGGTGTCGGACTGGCCCCGGTAGCTCCAGGTGGTCGTATCATAGACGCCGGTTTCGGGGTCATAGCCGGAGAACACCCCGTCCAGGTCATCGACATCGACGAAGTCGTCGCGCAGGATCGTTGCGGCGTTGGTGTAGGCGACCACGTACTCGCGAAAGTATTTCTCGTTGGCGAGGATGTAGTTGATGATCCCACCCAGAAAGACGATGTCGCTGCCCGCCCGCAGCGGCACGTGCTGGCTGGCCACCGCCGAGGTCCGGGTGAACCGCGGGTCGATGTGGATGACCGTCGCGCCCCGGGCCTTGGCCTGCATCACCCACTGAAACCCGACCGGATGGCACTCGGCCATGTTGGAGCCCTGGATGACGATGCAGTCAGAGTTCTGCAGGTCCTGCAGGAAGGAGGTGGCGCCGCCACGTCCGAACGAGGCCCCCAGACTGGGGACGGTGGCACTGTGTCAAATGCGGGCCTGGTTCTCGATCTGAATGGCCCCGAGGGCGGTGAACAGCTTCTTGATCAGGTAGTTCTCTTCGTTGTCCAGGGTGGCGCCGCCCAGGCCGGCGAAGCCGAGCGTGCGCCGCAGCGGCCGGCCGTGCTCGTCGCAATCCTGCCAGGTCCGGTTGCGGGTGGCCAGCACCCGGTCGGCGATCATGTCGGTGGCGGTTTCCAGATCCAGCGGCTCCCAGTCGGTGCCGCCCGGTCGCCGGTAGAGCATCGCGGTCTGCCGGCCGGGCGAGTTCACCAGCTGCTCGCTGGCCGAGCCCTTCGGGCACAGCCGGCCGCGGCTGACCGGCGAGTCGGGATCGCCCTCGATCCCGATCACCTTGTCGTCCTTGACGTAAACCCGCTGCCCGCAGCCGACCGCGCAGTACGGGCAGATGCTCTGCACCACCCGATCGGCGGTCTCGGTGCGAGCCGTCCAGTCCGCGGTGTGCTGCGAGCGGGCGGCCGTGCCCCGGCCCAGCGGGTCACCGTCGCGAAGCTGACGGACCACCGGCCAGGCCAGCAAGGACTTGCGCAGCTCCACCCTCGTACCGCCCCCTCGTCTGTCGATCACCCTACCCAGATTTCGCTCAGGCGGGTCGCTCAGGTCACCGGCGCCGGGCTGGGCGGCGCAACGCTCTCGACGTCGCTGTGGCCATGCCGGCCGGCACGCCGGACGGGCTGCTCGAAGCCGGCTTCGAAGCCCGCCTCGCCATCGTCGCGGCTCAGCCACCACAGGCTGGCCAGCGCCCCAGCCAGCGCCAGCAGGCTGAGCAGCACCAGCTGGGTGGAGTTGTGCGCGTTGATGGGCCGCGCGCCACCGACCTTGTAGGGCGGTCCGTAGCCGTAGATCCATACCTCGTAGACGCACTGGACGGTGACCAGCACCGCGCACAGCCGCGGTGAGACCAGCCACCAGCCGATCACGCCCAGGCACAACCCGAGCAGCTGCAGAAAGTAGGAGCCCTGGTGGTTGACCGTTGCCCGGGGGCCGAACAGGGCGATCGCCCAGATCACCCAGTTCACCACCAGGCAGACCAGTGACAGCAGGCCGATCCGCAGCTGCCAGCTCTGCGGCTCGGTGCCCGGCGACGGGCGCCACCGGGCCAGCACGATGCGCACCAGCAGCGCCACCATGCCCCAGGCCATCAGGCCCATCGCCGGGACGAAGTAGAAGAAGATCGAGTGCTCGACGTTGTAGTTGGTGTCGCTGGTTCCGCTCAGCTGCAACGGGTGCTCGGTGACCGAGTGCCACACCTTGGGCCAGATCCCCCACCAGTCGTGCAGCGGGGTGAGCAGGTTCTGCCACTTGTTCCACAGCGAAGTGGTCCAGCCGGCCTTCTCGTAGGAGGATCGCAGCGCCGAGCTGAGACTCTGGGTGTTGAAGTAGCTGCGGATCGGGGTCAGCTGGTATTTGGTGAGAAAGTTGCCCGGTGGCGCGTAGTACTTCTGAAACAGCATCCACGGCACGTACATCACCGCGGCCCCGACGCCGGCAGCCAGCAGCAGCCGCCAGGACGGCCAGGCCCGGACCGCGAAGATGGTGATGGCCAGTGCCAGCACCACGAACATGCTGCCAGGATGGCCCAGCATCGCGCAGCCGATGGTGACCCCGAGCGCCAGGCCGGCACCGCGGCTTCGCCGGAAGGTCTCGAACGATCCGCCCAGCACCGCGGCCGCAGCCAGCATCAGGTAGGCCGCCGGGAACAGCTTGGGCCAGACGAAGAAGGTGTTGACGAAGGCGAAACCGGAGAACGCGGTCACCGCCAGGGCCAGCGCCACCGCGCGCCTACTCATCCGGGCCGCGACCATGAACGCCCAGACCCCGAACACCCAGCAGGACTGCGCCAGCATCGACACGACCTGAAAGTGCAGGAAGTTCACGTGCCCGAGCACGCCCTGTTCCAGCAGGTACACCCCGGTCTGCATCGGCGGGCGGTCACTGGTCTGCCACGGCTTGGCCAGAAAGTGCGGCAGCGGCCGGCTCGGGTCCTGCAACTGCTTGGCCAGCAGGTAGGGCAGCGTGTTGTCGTTGGGCAGGCTGGCCACGAACCGGTTGCGCGAGGTCATGTCGGCCGCGTGCAGACCGCCGCGCTGGTAGCCGATCGCCGTCATGAACCAGGTCGTGGTGGCGAAGAAGGCCACCGGCGGCAGCAGCGGTCGGAGCAGCCGGGCGGTGCCGGCCCGCCGGATCCGGATCGCGGCCAGGACGCACACGATCGGGCAGGCCAGCATCGCATCGATGGCGAAGGCCCGGCCGGCGTGCGCGCTGGCCAGGTAGACCCAGAAGGTCAGCATGCCCAGCACGCCGAAGCCGGCCAGGCCGATCATCAGCAGGATCAGCCGGTGGGTCACCCCGAGCGCCAGCGCGCTCAGGGTGCCCGCCGCCATCACCAGCAGGGTGAGCCCCAGTTGCAGGCCGACCAGTCCGGTCAGATAGAGCGCCGTCATCGACGGCCTGCATCGATCGGGCTGACCATCGGCGAGCATTCCCTTCACGGGGCGGCCGGCAGCACGGAATCAGCCGGATTACTCCAACGCCGCCCACCCTAACCGATCTGCCGGAGCCCGCCCGGCAAGTCGGTCAGAGCCGGCCCAGCTTGTCGATGGCCACCGAATCCTTGGCCGGCACGCTGACCGTGGCCGAGCCGTGCCGATCCACCGTGACCGTCGGCCCGGAACAGCGGTGCTGGGCCAGCGAGCCGTGGATCAGGTCGCAGTAGTGCCCGGCCGACAGGCCCGTCCGGACCGTGATCGTCTTGGCCGTGGTCTCGTTGTTGACCGCGATCCAAGCCCGATCGCCCCGGCTGAAAGCGGCCAGATTGTTGCCGTCGTCATACCAGTTGGCCACTGGGGCGTCGCCGGCGTAGTTGTGCCACCCGACCATGTTGGCCACGCCGGTGTAGCGATCCACGCACACCCAGCCGTTGGCGCAGTCGGTGTTGGTCACGAAGCCGTTGGCATCGGCCGGCGGCGACTGGTCGGCGCTGTCCCAGGCGAAGCTGGCATAAACCTCGGGCGTGCCGTAGCCGTACGCGAGCATGAACTCGGTCGCGATGGTGTTGGAGTCACTCTTGTAGTTCAGCGTCGAGCCGTTGCGCTCGGTGTCATGGTTCTCCACGAAGGCCAGGGTCCGGTCACTGGGCAGCAGGCCGGACGCCTCGCCGAGCACCTTCAGGTCACCGATGTTGCCGCCCGGGGTAGCGGTGTAACTCTTGAACGCTGACTCGATCTGGCCAGCGAAGTCGAACCCGAGCGGGCTGCCGACGCTCTCGAAGGCCTGCGGCGAGATCCGGCCGGGGCTGCCGGTACCCACCTCGAGCGCGAAGTAGGGACGGCCACCGTCCACGGTCGGACGCAACCGCGACTCGATCGCGGCAAGATCGGTCTGGCCGATGTGCTTGGCGGCGTCCACCCGGAACCCGGAGACCCCGTAGCCCAGCAGCTTGTTCAGGTAGGCAGCCAGCGTGTCGCGCACCGTGTTCGACTCGGTGCGCAGGTCGGACAGGCCCACCAGCTCGCACTTGAAGACCTGGGTGTAGCTGTTGAAATCGTCGATGGCGCCGTCGCTGGTCGGGCAGTCGGCCGGGTTGCTGTTGTGGTGGAAATCGGCGCTGGTGTACAGGCCCGCGTAGTTGTACTTGGTGTAGCTGACGTTGCCGTAGGAGGTGTCGCCCTGGCCGGTCATGTGGTTGATGACCGCGTCCACGATGACCTTCACCCCGGCCCTGCGGCAGGTGCTGACCATCGACTTGAACTGGGCCTCGTTGCCCATCCGGCTGGTGAGGTTGTAGTCGACCGGCTGGTAGACCTCCCACCACGGGTGCAGCACCGTGTCGCTGCCATTGCCCAGCGCGGTACGTCGCAGCGAGTCCTGTGGCGGGGCGACCTGCACCGCGGCATAGCCGGCCGGGCCGAGCACGCTGGTGCACTCGGCGGCCACCGAGGGCCAGTTCCACTCGAAGAGGTTGACCACCACGTCCTTCACGGTCCGGTCGTGGTCATGCCGGGAGCCACCCGAGCCGGTCATCGCGCTGGCCGGTACCACGGTCAGTCCGACCAGCGCTGCCGCGGCACCGATGGCTACCCGGCGGCTCCACCGGCGCCCGGTCCTCGGGGCGGAAGGCTGGTGCGAACGAGCAGGAAAGGGGTTCATAAGGTTTCCACCGGATCGGGAGTGGGCCAGTTGTCGGGCGCGGTTCGCCCTAGACCGTCTTAGTGATCCAGGTCACGAACTGTCAAGCCCCGCCGGCCGGAAAGATGGATCTCACCGGAAAGGTTTCGACCAGGTAAAACTGCCGGCGAGCAGGGCTGTCCTGCCGAGGTCACCGCGCGTAAAAGTCCAGTCATATCCTTCAATCCGTACCGCCCGACAATTTTTTGTAGAACGTTGACGGGTGGCCGGACCGTCGGACGCAGTGCTGGAACGGCTCACTGTCTATCCACCGAGGAGAGCGCATGAAGACCAAAGCAGCGGTCGTCTACGAGCCCGGCAAGCGCATCGAGATCGAGGAACTCGACCTCGACGGCCCGCGCGACGGCGAGGTGCTGATCCGCTACACCCATGCCGGCCTGTGCCACTCCGACGTGCACGTCGCACATGGCGATCTGGAGGCCCGGTTGCCGATGGTGCTCGGTCACGAGGGTGCCGGGATCATCGAGGAGGTCGGTCCGGGCGTCACCCGGGTCAAGGCCGGCGATCACGTGGTCTGCTCGTTCATCCCCAACTGCGGCACCTGCCGCTACTGCGCCTCGGGTCAGCAGTCGATCTGCGACATGGGCGCGACCATCCTGGAGGGTTACCTACCCGGCGAGCGGTTCCCGATCACCGGCCCGCGCGGCCAGTACGGCGCGATGTGCATGCTCGGCACCTTCAGCCAGTACGGCGTGATCCACCAGAATTCGGTGGTCAAGGTCGATGACGACCTGCCGCTGGACAAGGCCGTCCTGGTCGGCTGCGGGGTGCCCACCGGCTGGGGCGCGGCGGTCAACACCGCCAACGTCAAGGCCGGCCAGACAGTCGCGGTGTTCGGCATCGGCGGCATCGGCATCAACGCCGTGCAGGGCGCCCGGTATGCCGGCGCCAAGTACGTGATCGCCATCGACCCGCTGGAGAACAAGCGCGAAAAGGCGATGGAACTCGGCGCGACCCATGCCTTCGCCACCGCCGAGGAGGCCCAGCAGGCGATCACCGACCTGACCCGCGGCCAGCTCGCGGACGCCGCGATCCTGACGCCCGGGCTGATGACTGCCGAGATCGTCAGCGCCGGCTTCAACGCGATCGGCAAGGGTGGCACCGTGGTGCTGACCGGGCTGAACAAGGTGATGGAACAGACCATCGAGCTGCCGGGCACGATCCTGACGCTGTACCGCAAGAGCATCAAGGGCAGCCTGTTCGGCGACTGCAACCCCACCGTCGACATTCCCAAGATCCTGGGGCTGTACCAGAGTGGTGATCTGAAGCTGGACGAGATCATCACCCGCACGTACCGACTCGAGGAGGTCCAGCAGGGCTACGACGACCTGCTCGCCGGCAAGAACGTCCTCGGCGTCGTCATCCACGAGCATTCGTGAGCGATGCCGGGACGGTCGACCGGCCGGAGCCTGCAGTGCCGGGCCCGGCGCCCGGTTCGGTCATCGGCCGCGAGCGGGAGGTGGAGCTGCTGCAGGCAGCGCTCGGTAGCGGTGCGCACGTGTTGCTGGAAGGTCCGCCGGGCACCGGCAAGTCGACCCTGCTGCGCGGGGTGGCCGCCGGCCGGCGGATCCCGTTCGTGCTGGTGGAGGGCAACGCCGAGCTGACCCCGGCCCGGCTGGTCGGCAACTTCGATCCGGCCTTGGTGTTGGCGCGCGGCTACCAACCCGACATCTTCGTCGACGGCCCGCTGGTACAGGCGATGCG
>JBPCPA010000087.1:0-18883 GCA_050999655.1 Jatrophihabitans sp. | reverse complement strand
AGCACGTTGTGCTCGGCCAACTCGGCCAGCACGATCCCGTCCTCGGGCTGGTAGCCCTCGACGTCGACCGGACGGCCGTTGAGGCTGACCTCGTACAGCCGCTCGGCAACCACATCGACGAAGGTGGACGCACCGGCCCGGCGCGCGTCGAAGATCAGCGTGGTCCGCGAGCGAAAGGTGCGCTCGCTGGGGCCGCCGTCGGCGTTGGTGAGGTCGAGCACCACGTCATAGGACTGGACCGACAGCAACCCGGCGCGCAGCGCGGCGTCCTGTTTGGTGAGGTTCGGCGTTTGCACGGTGTTGGCGTCGATGCTCACGGTGTCGAGATCCGCGTTGTGCTGGCCGGGCTTGCTGACGCTGGGCACGGAATGCCGCTCCTTCACGAGGTGTTGACCATCAGTGAAACTATTCTTTCATGGTTCTCCACGACGGTAGGGATCGCAATGACGACTGCAGACAGCCACCGCACGCAGGTTGACTTCTGGTTCGACCCGCTATGTCCGTTTGCCTGGGTGACCTCTCGCTGGATTCTCGAGGTCGAGCAGCAGCGCAATATCGACCTCAACTTCCACGTCATGTCGCTGTCGGTGCTCAACTCGGGCCGCGACGAGCTACCCGAGCAGTATCAGGAGCTGATGGAGCGCGGGTGGGGCCCGGTCCGGGTGGCAATCGCCGCCGAGCAGCACGCCGGCACCGGCGCGCTACGCCAGCTCTACACCGCGCTGGGCACCAAGCACCACGACGAGGGCCGTGAGTTCGACCGTGCCGTGATCGTGGAGGCGCTGACCGAGGCCGGCCTGTCCGAGGCGCTCGCGGACGCGGCCGATTCCACCGAGTACGACGACGCGCTGATCAAGTCCCACCACGCCGGCATGGACGCGGTCGGTATGGACGTCGGTACCCCGGTCATTCACGTCGACGGCGTGGCCTTCTTCGGCCCGGTGCTCACCCGGATACCTCGCGGCGAGGACGCCGTCACGATCTGGGACGGCACCCGGCTGCTGGCCGGCTACCCGTACTTCTTCGAGCTCAAGCGCACCCGCACCGAGAGCCCTCGCTTCGACTGAGCCGGTGGCCTAGCGCCGCGCCGGCGGTGGCCGGCGAGGCTGGCATCGGCCCGGTTGCCTGCTGGCATGCTGGGCCGATGCCCTCGCTCTTTCACATCCTCGCCGAACCGGACTGGCGGACGGCCCGCGCACTCGGTAGCTACGCGCCGGCGTCGCTGACCTCCGACGGCTTCGTGCACTTCTCCCATGCCCACCAGGTGGCGGGTGCGGCCAACCGGTTCTATCGCGACCAGGCGGGGTTGATCGTCGTCGAGTTCGACCCGGACCGGCTGGGCCAGCCGGTGGTCGAGGAGGACCTCTACGGGGCGGGGGAGCAGTTTCCGCACGTGTACGGCGCCATCGACACCGCCGCCGCGATCGCCGAGCATCCGCTGCCGCGCGATGCCCGGGGCCGATTCAGTTTCGCCTTCTAGCGAAAGCGATCCCGCATCCGCGGATCGGTGAGAAACCAGGGCGTGTCGTCGTCCTGGTCGGTCGGCCGGCGCAGCTCACGCTCGTCCAGAACGGCGTCGACGGCGGCCGCCTCCCGGGCATCGGCCCGTACCCACCGACGAAACACCAGCAGCAGAAACGGCAGGTCCAACAGTTCGGCCACGCACCACAGGATGCCGCCGCCGATCTGCTGGTCGTGCAACCAGGCCGGCGCCCCGGCGACGCTGTGGCGGTGGCTGAAGAAGCCCGAGGCCGGATGGGTGGACAGCCGCAGCACGATGCCCGGCACCGCGTCGACCAGCAACTCGATGAAGCCGACCGCCACCGCAGCGCCGACCGCCACCGAGCTCAGGGTGTCGCCGGCCACCACCAGCGGCAACACGATCACCGAGCCGATGCCCAGCAGCAGCAGCTGAACCAGCCAGCTGACCGGCGCCGAACCGGCGGCCCAGCCCGGCACCGGGCCGAACAGCGCGGCCACGCAGACCAGCGGCATCAGCGCCGGGCCCACCAGCGGGGAGCTGAACCACCGACCGGTGGCCGCGTCCAACCAGCCGGACGTCCGGCCGGCGGGGTTGCTGAGCCGGGCCAGCTCGATCGGCTGGCCGGCCATCAACGGCACCGGCACGATCAGCAGCAGGGTCAACGACTGGCTGAGCCAGACCCAGTACACCGAGCGTCCGAAATGCGCGGCAGGACCGCAGCAGATGATCACCAGCAGGCCCAGACCTGCCACGAACGAACTGGTCCGCAGTGCCGACCACGGCTGCCCGATCCGATCAAGGCGGGCACGCCGGCTCAGGTACCACCACAACGCGCCGCCGGCGAGCAGCACCGCCACCGGCTGCGGCGACCAGGAGCCGGCGATCGAAGCCAGCGTCAGCTCGGATGCGGATGCCACCCGGCCATTGTCCGCCGCCGCGTTGCTGGCACGATGACCGGCATGCGGGTGTACCTGGGCAGTGATCACGCAGGCTTCGAGTTGAAGGCCGTGCTGGCCGAGCACCTGGGCGCCGCCGGTCATCAGGTCACCGACTGCGGACCGGATCGGTACCAGGCCGATGACGACTACCCGCCGTACTGCATCGGCACCGCCCAGCGCGTGGTCGGTGACCCCGGCAGCCTCGGCATCGTGCTCGGTGGCTCGGGCAACGGCGAGCAGATCGCGGCGAACAAGGTCGCCGGCGTGCGAGCCGCGCTCGGCTACGACGTGCAGACCGCGACGCTGGCCCGCCAACACAACGACGCCAACGTGTTGGGACTCGGCGCCCGGATGCACGAACGCGCGCAGGCGCTGGCCATTGCCGACGCCTTCGTGGGCACGCCGTTCTCCCACGATCCCCGCCACGTTCGCCGGATCGCGATGCTCACCGCCTTCGAGCAGCACGGCACCGTCGAATAGCCCGTCCGGTCCTCGGCTGGCTCCTGCGGCAGACCAACCACGCGATCGAGGGCGGCGAGCAGACCCTGCGTAACCTGGCGGCCTAGATCGATCGCCGAACTCACCCGGAACGACGCCGACCGAATCCCGGACGCCGACCGACAACCAGGAGGCCGCATGTCACTCGTCCGCGTTCACAACTTCTCCGTGTCTCTCGACGGATTCGGCGTTGGTGTGGACCAGCGGCTCGATGCGCCCTTCGGTCATGCCGGACACCGCCTGGTGAGGTGGGCGCTGCCGACGCGCACGTTCCGGCAGATGGGGCTTCCTGGTGACGGAGATGGCTCCGTGGGCGTCGACGAGGCTTTCGCGAGCCGGTGGGCCACCGGCATCGGAGCCGAGATCATGGGGAGCAACAAGTTCGCGCCCCAGCGGGGCCCGTGGGCCGACCACGAGTGGCGAGGCTGGTGGGGCGACAACCCGCCCTTCCATACGCCGGTGGTCGTCCTCACCCATCACGCACGCCCGCCGTTGGAGATGGACGGCGGCACCACCTTCTATTTCCTCGACGCAGAGCCCGCCGACGCGCTCGAACAAGCCCGGGGATTGGCAGGTGACCTCGACGTTCGCATCGGCGGGGGCGCCACCACGATCCGCCAGTTCCTTCAGGCCGACCTGATCGACGAGATGCACGTCGTCGTCGTTCCGATCCTGCTCGGCCGCGGCGTCCGACTCTGGGACGGGCTGGAAGGACTCGAGGAGCGCTTCGACATCGAATCGGTAGCCGCGCCGAGCGGAGTCATCCACCTGACCTTCTCGCGCCGGCCCGCCGCCTAGGGTGAATCTGACAACTTCGCGAGAGCCGAGGTGGCCCGCGCGTTCCGGATCACCAGCAAGTCTCGAGGGTGCATCGGCTGCGCGTGGCCCGGACGGGGGTTGGTCGGTTTCTCGACCAGCTCGACCGGAACTTCGTCGAGTCCGAGTCGTATCGCGACGGCGATCCGATGGTTTCCGTCAAGAGCGCCGAAGTCGTCGTTGAACCAGAGCTCCAACGGGACCAGGATGCCGCGCCGCCGGATGTCTTCGGTCAGGGCATCCAGATGGCGTGGCGTGTCGACTACCTCCATGGGTGCGCCGATGTACTCACGATCGACCGCGCGGTATCGGGTGACCAGTTCGGTGGGCAGTCGGACCACAACTGGCTGACGGGCCCCGGATGCCATGTATGAATCGTGCCATGGGCTGACCGCTGCTCCCGCACTATTCTGACCGGCCGTCACGTCGCTGCGTTCCTCCCGATCAGCGACCGATCGGCGGATCATCGGCGGGTGGCTGCCACTGGCGGCGCACGATCTCCAGGTCCCGCTCGGCGGCGGCCAGCTCGGCCGGCCCGGGGCGGGCCACGTCCCGGGCTCGTAGCGCGCCGCTCAGTCCCAGCTGGGACGGTGTGCTGCCGGCGAGCTCCCGCCAGCCCCGGTCGGCGTCGCGGCCGTGCTGAGGGGACGGATCGCCCGTCCGGCTGCCCCGCCGGCCGCCCTGCTTGCGGGTCCGGGGGCTGGCCGGGGCCGCCGGCTCATCCGACCGTCCGGTCGCAGCCGCCTGCTGTTCGGCGCTGACCGGTGGCCCGGCGGGTCGCTGCGCGCGGCGTCGCCGTCGCGGCGGCAGGTCGGCAGTGCTCACCTGACCATCCTGCGCCACGGCGGCCGGCATCCCAAGCGGATGCCCGCCGGCAGCCGGCCGGACCGAGCCAATACTCTGCCGTCAGCCGCCGAGCCTGGAGCTCCGGGCCGTCCTCACGTACCTTATGGAACACGATGAAGTCCGCTGGTTTTCTATCACACATGCGCCGCCTGCTGCCCAGGCACGAGCGGCCGACGCAGCGTGTCGCGCTGGTGCTGGCGATTGCCTGGTTGGCGGCCGGCACCTGCTGGTCGATCATCGACAACAACACCGAGGTCAAGGTCGCCGGCGTGATCATCATCGTGGTGGTGATGTCCTCGCTGATCCTGAGCATGGTCGGCATGCTGGTGCTGATGGGCGCGGTGGTGCTCAGCCTGACGGCGGTGTTCTCGGTGCACGGCCTCAACGCCGGGCAGCTGTCGGTGTCCGGCTTCGTGATGGTCGCGGTGACCGGTCTGGTCGGCGTGGTGCAGGCTCGTCGCCGGGACGCACTGGGCCTGCGTGAGGTCAGCGCCGAGACCGTGATCGGCCTGATCCGGGAGCGGTTGCTGGTGCAGTCGCAACTGCCCTCGGTGCCGGACGGCTGGACCGTGGAGATCCAACAGCGGCCTGCCGACGGTGCTGCGATCTCCGGCGATTTCGTGTCCAACCGGCTGGTGTGCGAGGGCAGTAGCCAGATTCTGCACCTGGCGGTCATCGACGTCTCGGGTAGCGGCATCACCGCCGGGCCGCGGGCGCTGCTGCTGTCCGGCGCGGTGGGTGGCCTGCTGGGATCGGTGGCGCCGGATGAGTTCCTGCCGGCCGCGAACGGTTACCTGACCCGCCAGCAATGGTCGCTGGGCTTCGCCTCGGCAATCTACGTCCGGCTGGATCTGAGCAGCGGCGCGTACAGCGTCCGGGTGGCCGGGCACCCGCCGGCGGTGCACTTCCGGCCGGACGAGCCACCGGTGTGGCGGACCTCGGTGGCGACCGGCACCGTCCTCGGGGTGTTGCCGACGCTGACCGGCACCGTCGACGAGTGCGTGCTGGGTCCCGGCGAGGCGCTGTTCCTCTACACCGACGGGGTGGTCGAGGACCGCACCCGCGATATCGACGCGGGCACCCTGCGGCTCAAGGACAACGTCGAGCTGCTTGCCGCCCGCTCCAACTGGGTCGGGGTGGCCCGCTACCTGATCGAGCGGGTGCCCACCCAACAGGTCGACGACCGGACCGTGGTGATGATCCGCCGCCACCGTGGCATAGCTGGCATAGCTGACATAGCTGGCACCGACCCCGCCGCGCACATCGACATTCCTGCCCAGCGGGTCAGTCCTGCGCCGGTGCAACTGGGCGATCGCGCGGTGTCAGCCTGAGCCTGGCGCCCCGTCCCGGTGGCAGGGTGATGTTGCGCGCCTTGGGCGGTTCGGGCCGGTCCCGGTCGGCGCTCAGCTCGAACCGGGCCAGCACCTCGCCGAGCACCACGGTGGCCTCCAGCAGCGAGAAGCCCGCGCCCAGGCAGCGTCGTACCCCGCCACCGAAAGGAATCCAGGTGTTGGCCGGCGGCTGGGTCTGGACGAACCGGCGCGGGTCGAACCGGTCGGGATCGCGATGGTGCTCGGAGTCGGACTGCACCAACCCGATGCCCGGCATGATGGTGGCGCCGGCCGGGATCAGGTAGCCACCGACCTCAAAAGGCTCGGTCAGTCGGCGGGCGACCTCGTAGATGACCGGGTGCAGCCGCATCGACTCCTTCGCCACTGCCTCCAGGTAGTCACCGTCGCCGGCATCGGCCGCGTGCTGGGCCTGGGCCAGTACCTCGGGGCTGCGGGCCAGTTCGTGAAAGGCCCAGGCCAGCGCGGTCGCGGTGGTCTCGTGGCCGGCGAGCAGCAGGGTGATCAGGTTGTCGCGCAGTTCCTGGTCGGTCAGCCCGGCGGGCCGGCCGGTGCTGTCGGCGGGCTCCAGCGACAGCCGGAGCAACTGCGACAGCACGTCGGTCCGGGTGGCCAGGTCGGGCGCCGCCCGGCGCTCGGCTATCTCGGCGTAGAGCAACCGGTCCAGGCTCTGTTGGATCTCGGTGAACCTGCGCCACGGCCAGAACCGGCGCAGTCGCGGGTAGAACCAGCCGAGCATGGTCAGCGGGCTGACGTCCAGGACCTGTTCGACCACCGGGCGCAGCTCCAGCAGCCGGCGTTCGTCGGTCACCCCGAACACCACCTGCAGGATGATCTCCAGGGTCAGTGCCCGCATCCGGTCGTGGATCCGTAACGAGGTGCCCAGCGGCCAGCGCTCGATCTCGGCCCGGGTCAGGTCGGTGATCAGGTCGCGATAGCCGCGCAGCGGGGCGCCGTGAAAGGCCGGCATCAGCAGCCGCCGGACGCGCAGGTGCTCGGCCTCGTCCAGCAGCAGCACCGAGTGATCGCCCATGATCGGGCCGAGAATGGCGTTGCCCTCACCGGCATGCAGCACCTTGGCCGGTCCGGCGAAGACCGTCTTGATGTCCTCGGCCCGGCCGAGGATCACCAGGTGCCGCGCATGCGGGGCGATCCGCACGCTGAAGGTGTCGCCGTAGCGGCGGCGCAACCGGGGCAGCCAGCGGTGCCGGTATCTGGCAAAGAGCATGCTCTGGATCGGCACCGGTAACCGCGGGCCGGGTGGCACCGGCAACGCGGTCAGCACCTCGCTGGTGGCGGTCATGGTCACCGACCCTTCCTGCCACCGCTCGGTAGCCCTGCCACGATTTATACGCCCGTATAAGACATCCGTCTAGATCGCGATCGTGCGCGCTACTGTGAGCCGGTGGGTCATCGCGAACAGCTGTTGCAGGCCGCTCGCCGGATGCTGGAAACCAAGGGCTACGCCCACACCACCACCCGCGATCTGGTGGCCGAGTCGAACACCAACCTGGCCTCGATCGGCTATCACTTCGGCTCCAAGGCCGGCCTGCTCAATGCTGCCATCGCGACCGTGTTCCAGGAATGGACCGATCAGCTGGCCGCCATCGCGATGGCCGAGCCGGACGTGGTGCCACTGGAGCGGGCGCGGATCACCTGGGTCGCGGTGCTGGGCAGCTTCGCCGGCAAGCGGGCCTTCCTGCTGTCCTACGTCGAAGCGCTGGCCCAGGCCGAGCGATCACCGGAACTGCGCGAGCAGGTGGCGGGGCAGTATCGCCGCTGCCGCGCGCAGATCGCCGGCCTGGTGGCCCGCTCCTTCACCGGCGAGATCACCGAGACCGACCCGCGCAGCACCGCGATCGCCAGCTTCGTGATCGCGGTGTGTGACGGTCTGGCGCTGCAATTCCTACTCGATCCGGACGGGCTGCCGACCGCCGCGGACCTGACCGCAGGCCTGCAGGCGGCCTGGTCGGCCTCGCTGCCCGCGCCGTCAGTCGAGGGTGGCGCGCCCCGCTGACCCGTCCTCGGTATCGCTGCGCCAACCGGCCATGCCGAGCACGATCAGTCGCAACTGCCGGCGCGCCCGGCTGATCACCTGCTCCCGGTCCTGGAGGTAGCGGTTGTCGACCTCCAGCAGCGCCTGCACGGTGGCCAGCATCGCCGCCACCATCAGGTCGGCCGCCATCTTCAGATCGTCGGTGCTCCACGCACGCAGGCCAGGCAGTCGGGCCAGGTCCACCGTCAGCTCGCTGGCGAACAGCCTGAGCTCGGCGGCGATGGCACGGTTGACCTCGGCGATGCCGCCATAGCGCTCGCGGACCACGAAGCGGAACTGGGCCGGGTTGGTGCTGACCTGGCGCACCAGGATGTCGACGGTGTCGGCGATCAGATCCCGGGCCTCGGGCGAGCTGCCCTGACGACGTGCCTCGCGGATCAGCTGCCGGAGCGGCCGGCTGCTGTCCTGCACCAGGGCAACGCCGAGCTCGTCCATGGACGGGAAGTGCCGGTAGAAGGCGGTCGGCACGATGCCCACCTCGCGGGCGACCTCGCGCAGGCTCAAGCTGGCCAGGCTGCGATCGGTCAGCAGCTTGAGGCATCCGTCCAACAGCGACTGCCGGGTGCGTTCCTTGCGCTGCGCGCGGCTCTGCACCAGCACGCCGCCCGGTTCGGGGCCGGCCAGCCGGCGGTCGATGGGTGGACGGCGCGACGATGACACCCGGCCAGAGTACGCCCGTGCTCCGACCCGGCAGCCCTGTCGGGATAGCCGAGCGCGCCAGGAGGTCATCAGGCGTATCGAGCCGGATGTACCCAGCCTCACACAGCCGTGAATTGACAGTTCCGGCGAGATTGTTAAACACTGCTCAGTGTACAAACGTTCACTGAATGAGCTGTGGAAGGGAGAGCCGGATGGCCACCAACACGTTGCTCCGCCCCGGCCGGTCGGCGTTGTCGTTGCTCGAGGCGCTGGCCACCCCGCACGGCATCGACCGGTACCTGGAACTGGTCCATCCGATGCTCAGCGTCCGGGACCTGCGCGCCAAGGTGGTGGAGGTGCAGCGGCAGACCACGGACTCGGTGACCCTGACACTGCGCCCGACCCATCGCTGGCGCGGCTTCCGGGCCGGCCAGCACCTGGCGCTGACCGTCGACATCGACGGTGTCCGGCGTACCCGCTACTACTCACCGGCCTGCTCCCAGCACCGGCGGGACGGCCGCATCGTGATCACGGTCCGGGCGCATCCGGACGGGGTGGTCTCACGCCACCTGTTCGAGCACGCCGTGCCGGGCCTGGTGCTCGGCCTGTCCCAGGCCCAGGGCGAGTTCGCCCTACCGACGCCCCGGCCGGCCGACGTGCTGCTGATCAGCGGCGGCAGTGGCATCACGCCGGTGCTGTCGATGCTTGCCAGCCTGCACGACGAGGGTCACCCGGGCCGGATCGCAATGCTGCACTACGCCCGCAGCGAGTCGGCCGTGCCGCATCGGGCCCACATCGTCGAACTGGTCGGCCACTCCCCGAACCGGATCGCTGCCTTCGGCTACTCCGCTCAGCCCGCTCGGGGCCAACTGGCCGGCCGGTTCGACCTGGACCAGTTGCGCCAGGTCGCGCCCTGGTTCACCGACGCGCAGACTTTCGCCTGCGGGCCGGCCAGCCTGATCGAGGCCGTCCGGTCACAGTTCGAAGCGGCCGGACTTGCCGATCGGCTGCACCTGGAATCGTTCACGCCCACCCTCGTCGCGACGCCGGCCGGTCCGGCTACCGGCGAGGTCACCTTCAGCGACAGCGCCCGGACGGTCGCCAACACCGGCCAGAGCCTGCTGGAGCAGGCCGAGGCGGCCGGCCTGAGCCCGGCACACGGCTGCCGGATGGGCATCTGCTTCTCGTGCACCGCCATCAAGACCGCCGGCTGCACCCGCAACCTCCGCACCGGCGAACTCGACGCCGATGCTGACACCGAGATCCAGCTGTGCATCTCAGCACCGGTCGGCGACGTCGCCGTCCGGCTCTGACGCGGCCGGCCCGCCGACCCGGCCATCGACCAGCCATTGACCAACAGCCTTATCTGACAAGGGAGAACCGTTCATGTCTCCAGAAACAGTGGTACTCACCGAAACCCAGGTCGACGAGCTCGGCCGGGAACTCGACGCGATCCGGCAGCGACTCGTCGAGTCGCTGGGAGCCGAGGACCGCGACTACATCTACCGGGTCATCAAGGTGCAGCGCGGCCTGGAGGTGGCCGGTCGCGGGTTGATGTACCTGGGCTGGCTGCCGCCGTTCTGGCTGGCCGGCGTCGCGGCACTGTCGGTCTCCAAGATCCTGGACAACATGGAGATCGGCCACAACGTGATGCACGGCCAGTACGACTGGATGCGCGATCCGGCGTTGAATTCCACGATGTTCGAGTGGGACACCGTCTGCCCGAGCGAGCAGTGGCGGCACTCGCACAACTACCTGCACCACACCTTCACCAACATCCTGGGTAAGGACCGCGATATCGGTTACGGCATCCTGCGGATGGATCCGGCGCAGCGGTGGAACCCCTACTACCTCGGCAACCCGCTCTACGCCTTCGCGCTGATGCTCGGCTTCGAGTGGGGCGTGATGCTGCACGACCTGGAGGCCGAGCGGGTGGTGGCCGGGGAGAAGGGTTGGGCGGAGGTCAAGCCCCTGCTGGGCCAGTGGTGGAACAAGGCAGGCCGTCAGGTGCTCAAAGACTATCTGCTCTTCCCCGCGCTGACCGGCCCGCTGTTCCTGCCGACCTTGGCCGGTAACGCCAGCGCCAACCTGGTGCGCAACATCTGGGCCTTCTCGATCATCTTCTGCGGTCACTTCCCGGCCGGGGTGGCCACCTTCACCGAGGAGGAGACCGCCGACGAGAGCCGCGGCCAGTGGTATCTGCGCCAGATGATGGGCTCGGCCAACATCACCGGCAGCAAACTGTTTCACATCATGTCGGGCAACCTGTCCCACCAGATCGAGCATCACCTGTTCCCGGACCTGCCCGCACGGCGGTATCCCCAGATCGCCGGTGAGGTGGCGCAGTTGTGCGCCAAGTACGGCCTGGCCTACAACAGCGGCCGGTTGTCCAAGCAGATCGGCTCGGTGTGGGGCAAGATCTTCTCGCTGGCCCGGCCGCCCCGCCGCGATCAGCCGGCGTCGCCGCCGGCGGTCAGGGTGCTGGCCGACCAGACCGCGGCCTAGCTGCCGGCTCCCGCGCCGTGGCCTTGTGGTGCCCCGGCGCTTCGCGACTGGGTGCTTCGTGGCTGGGGGCTTTCGCGGCCCGGTGCTTCGCGGCGACGATCTCGCATGACTGATCTCAGATGACTGATCAGAAACGGAGCGGCCATGACCAGCAGGTTCGAACGGCGCAAGGATGTCGTGCAGGAACTGACCGAATCAGGCGCGGCTCACGCCGGTCGGATCGGGGTGATCCTCACCGGCGCGGTGCGGGAGGTGACCCGCGAGATCGGCGACTGGCTCACCGACGTGATCGAGATGCGCGAAGCAGCACGCCGCGCCGAAGCCGACTCAGCGGGCCCGGCCGATCTGACAGCGCCTGAGCCGGACGGCCAAGCTTTGCCCTGACGGCCGCGTCCAGCCAGCGGGTCAGCGCCCACCGGTGCGGGCCCAGGCCGTAGCCGCGGCTGCGCGGATACCGGTGCGCGATGGCCAGCGTGACCAGGGCGATGAACACCCCGGCCACCACGTCGAGCAGGTAGTGGTTGCCGGTGGCCATCACGACGGTGGCGGTGATCAGCGGGTAGCCCAGCCAGAGCCGGCGCAACCAGGTCGGACGGACCAGCCGGTAGGCCACCACCGCGGTCCACACCGCCCAGGCCAGGTGCAGCGATGGGAACGCGCCGTACTGGTCGGCGGTGACCGGGCCACCGTGAGTGGTGCCGAAGCCGGCCTGAGCGACCGCATCGATGTAACCGGCGCCGGGCAGGAAGCGGGGCGGCGCGGCTGGGTAGAGCAGGAAGAACACCAGCCCGAAGACATTGGTCAGCACCAGGGCGTTGCGGGCCCGGCGGTAGCTCTCCGGCCGGCGCCACCAGCACCAGACCAGCACGCACAGGGTGATGGTGATGTGCAGGAACTGGTACCAGTAGCTGGCGGCCAGTGATAGCGCGCTGTGCGCGCTTGCCCAGTGATTGATCGAGAGTTCGACGTCGACGTGCAGCCAGCGCTCTGCGTGCAACAGTTGCCAGCCGTGCGCCAGTGCCGCCGCCTGGCGCACCTCGGCGTGGCCCCGGATCAGGTCGTAGGCACGCAGCAACAGCAGCACCACGAGCAACTCGCCGAGGATCAGCGGTCGCCGAACCGTGCGCTGCTGGGCGGCCGGCGGAGCCTCGACGGCCTCGCCGACGGGCTGCCGGACGGCGACGGACCCCAGTTGCTGACTCATATTGATATCCAAGATATATGGCCGGGAGGCAACGGAGCGGCGCTGGCCCATTTTGAGCACGTGTCCAAGGGGTCTCGGTGCGATTGCCCGGCGGTGGCGGTCGGGTGGACGGGTGCCGGCGCTCAGGTGTCGGGCAGCCCGCCCAGTGCCCAGGCCAGCGACTGCCGTAGCGCCGGACGCCACACGCTGTAGGTGTGCTCGCCGGGACGGGTGTGTTGCACCACGGTCATGCCGTCGGCCCGCAGCTGCGGCGCGATGGCGTTCATCTGCAGCACCACCTGCCGATCGGCAGAACCGCTGTCCAGCCAGATCCGCATGGCCGGCCCGCCCGCCAGCGACCGCGCGTAGAGGTCGGGGGAGTTGGGGGCCACCGCGGCCAGGTCTCGGCCGAACAGCGCAGCCATGCCGCCGGCGTGCGTCGGCATGGTGTAGCCGGACAGGTCGAGCACGGTGGCGACCAGGCTGCGATGGCGCAGGCCCAGGTTCAGCGCGCAGTAGCCGCCGGCCGACATGCCCGCGAAGATCCGACCGGTCCGTGAGGCGATGGTGTGCAGTCGCTGGTCCACCGTCGGGATCACGTCGCGCAGCAGGTGTGCCTCGATCTTCTCGTGCAGGCCGTCCACGCACTCTGGATCGTCCAACCAGTTCTTGCTCATCTGCGGTGCCACCACGATCACCGGCAACCGCCGGCCGGCCAGTGATCGTGCGATCTGGCCGGCCTCGCCACCGTGGAACCAGTCCTTGGGCATGCCCGGCGAACCGTGGAACAGGTAGACCACCGGCAGTCTCTGCAGCGATGCGGTGAAGTACTGCGGTGGCAGCCAGACCCAGGCCGTCGAGGCGTGAAAACCGCTGCCGTTGTCGGGAATCGGCAGCCGGAACAGCCTGCCATGTGGCGAGCCGGCCGTCCGCAGGTCGCTGACCGCCGCGGGCAGGGCTGGGGGCGGATCGCTGCCGATTGCCGCGACCACGTCGCTGACATTGGGCAGGTAGGAGTAGTAGGAGTTGACGCCGTCGGCGACCAGCAGAACGGTCAGCACCGTCGCAATCAGGCCGATCCCGGCACTGGCCCGGCGACCACCGCGGCCGGGCCGGCCGCCGCCCCGGCTCGACCGCCACCGCTGCGCCAGGCCCGCCCAGACGGCCAGGGTGATTGCGAGCAGGCCGATGAGGAATCTCGTCGACACCACTGTCAGATCGCCCAGGTTAGGCACGTCCAGATGTCTACTCCGACCCCCCGACAATCATCCTCAAGGTTTCGGCTCTTTCTCAGCTTCCGGCGGGTCACCGACCGGCAGGCGCAGCGTGAAGGCGGTGGTTCCTGGCCCGCTGGCGACCGTGATGGTACCGCCGTGCGCCTGCACGATTGCCTCGACGATGGCCAGCCCGAGGCCACTCTCGCCGTTGGGATGGGCGCGGGCGCTGTCGGCTCGGACGAACCTCTCGAAGATGTGGGCAAGGAACGAGGCCGGGATGCCGGGCCCGTCGTCGGCGATCACGGCGGTGGCGTGCTCGCCGTCGGCCCGCAGGGTGACCGATACCGCCGTGTGCGCCGGAGTGTGTTCGATGGCATTGCCGAGCAGGTTCGCCAGGACCTGTCGCAACGAGTTCGGGTCGGCTTGGACCATCACCTCTTGTTCTGGCAGGTCCAGGCGCCATTCGTGATCCGGTCCCAGCGCTCGGGCGTCCAACACCGCGTCGAGCACCAGCCGGGTGAGATCGACCGGCTCGTGCAGCAGCGGGCGACCCGAATCGAGGCGGGCCAGCAACAGCAGGTCGTCGACCAGAGTGCCCATCCGCTGCGATTCCGAGGTGATCCGGGCCAGCGCGCCGGTGACGTCGGCGCCGAGCCTGCCCGCCGTGAGCTCGACATACTCGGCATGGCTGCGGATGACCGCAATCGGGGTGCGCAGCTCATGGCTGGCGTCGGCGACGAACTGGCGCAGCAGGCCCTCGGTGACCTGCCGCTCGGCGAACGCCGACTCGACATGCTCCAGCATCCGGTTGACGGCCTCGGTGACCCGCCCTACCTCGGTTCCCGGCGCCGGATTGACCAACCGTGGCGGCAGCTGCACGTCCCCCTTGCCCAGTGGCAGATCGGTGACGCTGGTGGCTGCCCGCGAGAGGCGGTCCAGCGGGCGCAGGGTCAACTTGACGCACACCGCGCCGGCCAGCGCGGTCAGCACCAGGGCCACGGCGAAGACCACCATCTCGATGACGGCCAGCCGGCCGATCGTCTCGTTCACCCCCCGCTTGGGCAGGCCGGTCACCTGCAGGTCGCCGTCGCCGTCCTCGTCGAGGATCACGAGCACCCGGTACTCGCCGAGTGAGGGAAGTTGGACATCACGCGGCCGGCCGACCGCGAGCCGCGAGATGACTGCCCGGTCGGCCTCGGACACCGATCGGACGGCGAGCCCGTCGGTGACGATGCCGGCCGCCGCGACCGCCCCGTTGACGACCTGCGCGCCCAGGGTGCCGGAGGCCTGCCCGATGACGGAGCTGTAGTCGTTGTCGGCGTCATGGTCGTTGGGAGCCTCCAGCGAGGCCGCGTAGCGAGTGCCTGCCGCGGCCAGTTGCTGGTCCAACCGGTTCACCAGATAGCCGTGCAACGCGAGCGAGGTGACAACAGTGAGAATCGAACAGCTGAGCAGCAGCAGACCCACCAGGACCAGGCTGAGCCGGCTTCGCAGGCTGAGTCGATGGAGCCGGCTTCGCAGGCTGAGTCGATGGAGCCTGCTTCGCAGGCTGAGCCGATGCAGCCGGCGCCGCACTGCCGGTGGCCGGGCCTGCTCGGTCACGTGGCCGGGTCGGCCGCTGCGGGCTTGAGGATGTAGCCGATGCCGCGGACGGTGTGGATCATCGGTGGGCTGCCAAAGTCGATCTTCTTGCGCAGGTAGCTGATGTAGAGCTCCACAACATGGCTGCTGCCGCCGAAGTCATAGCTCCACACCCGATCCAGGATCTGGGCCTTGGACAGCACCACCCGCGGGTTGCGCATCAGGAATCGCAGCAGTTCGAACTCGGTGGCGGTCAGCTCGATGAGCGTGCCACCCCGCCGGACCTCGCGCGCCTCCTCGTTCATGCGGAGTTCGCCCACCACCAGTTCGGCGCCACCCACGCCGCGGGCCAGGCCGGCGCGCCGGACCAACCCGCGCAGCCGCACCAGCACCTCCTGAAAGCTGAACGGCTTGGTGACGTAGTCGTCGCCGCCGGCCGTGATGCCGGCGATCCGATCCTCCAGGGAATCCTTCGCGGTCAGGAACAGCACGCACACTTCAGGATTGTCCAGCCGCAGCCGGCGCAGCACCTCGATGCCGTCCAGGTCGGGCAGCATCATGTCCAGGACCACCACGTCGGGCACGAACTCCCGCCCCAGCCGCAGTGCGGCCGCGCCATCGCCGGCCTGCCGTGCCTGCCAGCCTTCGAAGGTCAACATCCGGACGAGGACGTCGGCAAGGTTCGGCTCGTCCTCCACCACCAGCGCCCGCAGCGGGGCTCCGTCGGGGCCTACCAGGGGCGTCGCCGGCGCAGTCACGTGCTTAGCATGCCCGATGCTTCCCGGTGCCAGCTCTGAAAATCTTCTCAAGAATTTCTGGGCAAGCTCTGTACAAGTGCCAGGCAGGTCACAGTTTCAGCAGAGCTGGCAGAGAGTCGCCCGACGCAGAATCAAAGTCAGGCCCGCAATCGGAGAGGCCGTACCGCAGAGAGGACCAGGGACTTGGTGACCGTGACGGCCCCGCCGCGCCAGCACGGCGTGGCAACGGCAAGCAGGCAGGCAGCGCGGGTTTCCCCTGAACTCGTGCTCGGCCTGATCGCCACCGGGGCTGTCGCGGTCACCTTCCTGTGGTGGCATGACACCTTCGCTGTGCATGGCCTGGGGGACTGGCTGACCGGCGCCGGCCGGTTGACCGGCCTGTGGGCCGGCTACACGATCGTGGTGCTGCTGGCATTGATGGCCCGGGTTCCTGCGCTGGAGGGTGGGGTGGGCGCTGATCGACTGGCGCGTTGGCATGCGATGGGTGGGCGCTACACCGTCTGCCTCTCGGTGGCCCACACCCTGCTGATCATCTGGGGCTACGCCATCACCGCCCACACCAACGTGGTGCACCAGACCGGCACCCTGGTGCTGGATTACCCCGACATGCTGCTGGCCACCGTGGGGCTCGGCCTGCTGGTGGGGGTGGGCGCCGTCTCGGCCCGGGCGGCCCGGCGCCGGCTCGGCTATGAGACCTGGCACCTGCTGCACCTCTACACCTACCTGGCGATCGCGCTGGTGTTCAGCCACCAGTTCGCCACCGGCGCGGACTTCATCGACAACCGGCCCGCGCGCTGGCTCTGGTCGGCGATGTACGTCCTGGTCGCGGGCCTGCTGGTTCACTACCGGCTGCTGGTCCCGGTCTACCGGGCGGTGCGCTACCCGATCCGGGTGGCCGGGGTGGTTCGCGAGAACGCCGACACCGTCTCGGTCTACCTCGCAGGCCCCGCCATCGGGCGGTTGCACGCGACGTCCGGCCAGTTCTTTCGCTGGCGCTTTCTCACCCGCCAGCTCTGGTGGGCGGCCAATCCCTACTCGCTGTCGGCCGCGCCGCGTCCTGACCAGCTGCGGATCACGGTGAAGATGACCGGTGAGCACAGCCGGGCGCTGCTGGGCCTCACGCCCGGCACCCGGGTCTTGGCCGAAGGACCGTACGGGGCGTTGACCGAGGCCCGCCGCAGCCGGCGCAAGGTGCTGCTGATCGCCGGCGGGGTCGGCATCACCCCGCTGCGGGCGCTGTTCGAATCGATCTCCGGTCGCCCCGGCGACGTGACCCTGCTCTACCGGGCGCGGACTCCGCAGGACCTGGTGCTGCGCGCCGAACTCGACGCCATCGCCGAACACCGTGGCTGGCGGGTGCACTACCTGCTGGGACCGTCCGGTTCGGGACCGGACCAGCTGTCCAGCCAGCGTCTCGGGCAGGGTATTGCCGACCTGCGCCAGCACGAGGTCTACCTCTGCGGCCCCGAGCAGATGATGGCCACCACCAAAGCTGCCCTGATCCAGGCGGGCGTCTCGCGCCGGCACATCCACCGCGAATCCTTCAGTTTCTGAGGTCACGAATGAAACGAGTCATCTTCTCCGTCCTGGCGACGATCCTCGGGCTGGTCGGGCTGCTGAGCTTCAAGTCACACGCCCAGCCCGTGATCGGGGCCCAGCTGCCCTCGGCCGGGCTCGCCGCCGGCAGCAGTTCCGGTCCCACCGCGACCAGTGCGCCGCCGGACCCGTCCTCGTCAACGGCATCGTCGTCAACGGCATCGTCGTCAACGGCATCGTCGGCCAGCACACCCAGCACGAAGCCAACCGCCAGCAGTGCCGCCAAGACCTACCTCGGATCGGCGATTCAGACCCGCTACGGGACGGTCCAGGTGCAGATCACGGTGGCCGGCAGCAAGATCACCAACGTGGCCTTCGTCCAGCTCACCGGCAACGACGGCCGCTCCAACGAGATCAACAACGAGGCCGCGCCGGTGCTGCTGCAGGAGACGATGGATGCCCAGAGCAGCCAGATCGACACCGTCTCCGGCGCCACCTACACCACCGACGGCTACCTGCAATCGCTGCAGAGCGCGCTGGACCAGGCCGGCCGCACGTGAGTGGCGACGCGGCCAGCATCGAGCTGGCCACGGTGCGCCCGGTGCGCCGGGTGGAGCAGTGCATGGGCACGGTGTTCTCGATCGAGGTGCGCTTACCCGGCTGCGCCGCAGCTGCCATCGATGATGCGGTCAGCTGGTTGCATTGGGTGGACCGGACGTTCTCGCCCTATCAGCAGGACAGTCAGCTCAGCCGGTTGGCCCGGGATGAGCTCGCGGTCGAGGACTGCGTGCCGGAGGTCGGCCAGATCCTGGCGCGCTGTGCCGAGCTCGAAACCGAGACCCGGGGTTACTTCTCGGCAACGGCCGGTGGCGTGCTCGACCCGTCCGGTCTGGTCAAGGGTTGGGCGATCCAGCACGCCAGCGAGATGCTGAGCGCGGCCGGTTCGACCAGCCACTGCGTCAACGGTGGCGGCGACGTCCAGTGTGCCGGCCCGGCCGCCGCCGGCCGGCCCTGGCGGATCGGAATCGCCGATCCGTTGCAGGCCGGCCGGCTAGCCGGCATCGTCGCCGGCCGGGATCTGGCGGTGGCCACGTCCGGCACCGCCGAGCGCGGCAATCACATCCTGGATCCGCACACCGGCCACCCCCGGGCGGAGCTGGCCAGCGTGTCGCTGGTGGGCCGGCAGTTGGCGAGCGTGGACGCCTACGCGACGGCGGCGTTCGCGATGGGCGTGGCCGCGCCGGAGTGGATCGAAGCGCTACCGGACTGCCAGGGCCTCATCGTGTACCCGGACGGCCGTCGCTGGTCCTCCACCGGCCTCACCCTCGGCTGAGACCGGGCAGGCAGGGCAGACCGGGCAGGCAGGGCCCGGACGGCCGAAAGCCCGCCGGGACGAACTCGTCCCGGCGGGCCTTCGCTATCGAGCGGGTGGGGTCAGGACGCGTTGAATGCGGTGTCGTCGATGACGAACGAGGTCT
>JBPCPA010000035.1:0-7652 GCA_050999655.1 Jatrophihabitans sp. | reverse complement strand
GGGGGGGGGGGGGGAAGCGACGACCACCACTGAGGGGCATGGGGAGGGGCGGGTCGGGGCGAACAGGCGCCCGAACTCGCCCGCGACCGCCGCGAACGCTGGTGGCGGCTGGTCTCGCTCAGCACCCGCTGGTCGCGCGCGGAGTTCGCCGACGATGCCGGAGCGGTGACCGCGGCGCTGGCCGCCGAGTCGGTGGCACTGCAGCGGCAGTTCGACCGGGCGCAGGACTGGCTGGCCAATTCCGAGGGCAACGACGGATGGTCGGCGGCAGCATTCGCCACCCAGACCTGGCTGAGGCTGTCGCCCGATGAGCTCAGCACGTTCTCCGAAGAGCTGATCGCGCTGACCCAGCGCTGGAGCCACCGGGAGCTACCGGCCGACGGCGTCGAGCGCGACACCGTGTTCGTCTTCGCTCGCGGCTTTCCGGCCCAACCCTGACCAGCGGCCGTCCCGCCCGGACGGCCCTGCTCCTAATCCAGACAGCCGATCTCCACGCCAGCTACCCCGGCGCGCTCAACGCTGCCCGCAGCCAACCCCAGGAGGCCCCATGAGCACCGTTCGTGACCGGTCCGGCGCATCGCGGCCAGCCGCCGGCGTCAGCCCCTTTCACCTGCTCTGGTTCGGCGAGGGCGTCAGCGTGCTCGGCAACGCCACCACCTCGGTGCTCATCCCGCTGCTGGCGGTGGTCCGGTTCCAGGCCGGGCCGGCGTGGCTGGGCATGCTGACAGCGGCCGCTTGGCTGCCCTGGCTGGTGATCGGACTGCCGGCCGGTGCCTGGGCAGACCGGCTGGCGCCGAGGGTGGTGATGATCGCCGCCGACCTGGTCTCGGCCGCAGTCCTGTTCAGCGTGCCGATCGCCTGGTGGCTGGGCGTGCTGGGCTTGCCGCAACTGCTGCTGGTGGCCTTTCTCGGCGGTATCGCCACGGTGTTCTTCCGCACCGGTTACGTCAGTCTGCTGCCGACCATGGTGGCCGATCACCAGCTCGAGACGGCCAATGCCCGGCTGTTCGGGACGGAATCGGCGATGCAGGTCGCCGGGCCCGGTCTCGCCGGCGTGATCTCCCAGACCCTGTCAGCTGCCGGTGGCCTGGTGCTGGACGCGGCGAGCTTTCTGGTGTCGGCGGCGTGCCTGTGGCGGATCCGGCCGGCCACCGCGCTCGACCAGCGCAGCAGGCGGATCGAGGCGGCCGAGCGAACGGCCGGCCTACTCGGCCAGATCCGCGAGGGCGTGCGACTGGTGGCCGGCGACCGGCACCTGCGCGCGTTGACCATCAGCGGCGGGATCGCGAACTTCGGCCTGACCGGCTACGGCTCGCTGCTGGTGCTGTTCCTGGTGCGCAACCTGCAACTGTCGCCGGCCACGGTCGGCGTGGTGCTGATGCTCGGCAGTTGCGGGGGCCTGACCGGAGCCGGTGTCGCGACGGTGCTGGCCCGCCGGTTCGGCACCGGACGCGCGTCCACCGTGCTGCTGCTGATCGGTGGTCCGGCCGCGCTGCTGATCGGCCTGCCCACCGGAGCCCGGCAGGCCTACCTGGTCGTCGCCGGCCTGGTGCTGGTCGGCGCCGCGGTCGTCGCCGGCAACGTCATCCGGGCTGCCTGGCGCCAGCGCTACGTACCGAGAGCGCTGATGGGTCGGGTGGTGGCCACCAGCCAGGTCCTCAACTACGGGACGATGCCGGTGGCCGGCCTGGTCGCGGGCTGGTTGGGCGGTCATGTCGGCGTCCGCAGCACCATCATCGTGATGGCCGGCATTCATGCCCTGGCCTGTTGGGCGATCCTGCTGACCCCGTTGGGAGCCGCCAGGACGCTGCCCGATCGCCGGCCGGCCGCCGCGGGCTCAGGCCAACCGCGGCAGGCTGGTGACCGAGGCGTCGTCTGACTGTGCCGGGTTCGCGGCCGGATGCTCGACCACCGCCAGCACCCGGGCGGCCATGAAGCGGGCGGTGCGGACCGCCGTGCCGCCCCGGGTCACCTCGGCGACCTCGACCAGACCGCGGCCGTGGGTGACCTCGACCCGACGCCCGGCCCGGGTCGCGACGATGTCGTAGGTACGACTGCCGTCGCCGGCGTCGATGACGATTTCTACTCGGTCGCCTCGCATCTGATCTTCCTTCGGTCGAGCGGCCCGCCCGGGGATCCGCTAACACCGATGGTAATCGAATATACCGACAATTTGTCAGCTCAGCGCGGCTCTCGATCAGGCGCGGCCGGTCAGCCCGGGGTCGGTCAGCCCGGGGCCGGTCAGCCCGGGGTCGGTCAGCCCGCGGTCGGTCAGCCGGCCGGGACACTGTCCGGATCGTCCGGGCCGGGTAATGGCTCGACCGGCGCCGGCGGCAGCGTCTCCGGGGTGTCGGGCGAGAGCTCGCCGGGATCGTCGGGCACCGGCTCGGCCGGGTCGATCGGCGGGTAGTTGTCCGGGTCGGGTCCTGGTTGCACCATGCAGCAGTACTACACGAACAAGCACCTATAGCTCAACGAGCCATCGTGCCGCAGCGTGATTCGCCGTGGGAGCCGACGAGGGTGAGCCGACGAGGGGACTCGAACCCCTAACCACCGCTTTACAAGAGCGGTGCGCTACCAATTGCGCCACGTCGGCCAGGTGCCACGCCGAAGCGCCGGCAGCCGCGATCATCGTAGTCGCCCACCGCGCGGCGGCACGCCACCCCCGGCGACCCATCCCGGCGGCCGACCGGGTACGAATGACCGAGCGACGAGGGAGCACAGGATGACGCGGCAGTACAGGCCGAAGGCCGGTTTCTGGATCCGGCTGTGCGTGCTCATCCTGTATCCGCTCGACTCGCTGCTGTTCACGATCCGCTGGCATCACCTGGACCGGATGCCCGAGCGCGGCGGGGTGTTGGTCGCGGTCAATCACATCTCCCAGGCCGACACGGCCACCATGGCCCGGCTGATCTGGCAGAGCGGGCGCATCCCGCGCTTTCTCATCAAGAGCACCGTCTTCGGCTGGCCGATCGTCGGACGCACCATGTCCGGCGCCGGGCAGCTGCCGGTCTACCGGGCCAGCGAGCAGGCCGCTGATTCGCTGCGCGAGGCGACCAGGGCACTGCAGCGCGGTGAGTGCGTGATCATCTATCCCGAAGGCACCATCACCAAGGATCCCGACTACTGGCCGATGCAGGCCAAGACCGGCGTCGCCCGGCTCGCTCTGGCCAATCCGAACATCCCGGTGATCCCGATCGGCCAGTGGGGCGCGCAGCAGACCCTCGGCCGAGGTGGACGGTTCCGGCCGTGGCCGCGGCACCTGCATCAGGCCAGCCTGGGCAGGCCGCTGGACCTGAGCAGCTACCACGGCCAGGAACCGACCGCGGACCTGCTGCGCAAGCTGACCGACGAGATCATGGCCGCCGTCACCGCCGAGGTCGCCCAGCTGCGCGACGAGCGGCCAGGCTCAGCCGGGCGGGCCTGAACTCGACCGGATCACCAGCGTGGTCGGCAGCACCAGCGTGCTGGCCAGCGCCCGCGGCCGGTCGTCCAGCAGCAGTTCTATCGCCGAACGGCCCTTGCCCTCCAACGGTTGGCGGACCGTTGTCAGGCCGGCCGGCGCGGCGGCCGGCACGTCGTCGAAGCCGGTGACGGTCACGTCCTGGCCGGCACCAAGCCCGCGGGCGGCAAGCTCGTCGAGCCCCCCGAGCGCCAGGATGTCGGAGGTGCACATGATGGCGCTCAGCCCCGCGACCTCGGCCAGCAACACCGCCGCTCCGATCGCCCCTTCCTCGCGAGCGTTCGCCGACCGCTCGGTGACCAGTGCGCAGGCTCCGGCCGGCATCGAATCCAACAACCCGGACAGCCGTAGCTGCCGGACCGGATGCGCCACGCCGGCGACAGCCAGCCGATCGCGTACCGGGGTCGGCAGCGGCTGGGCCGCCACCGCCTCACTCCGGCGGACCGCCACCACGCCGACCCGGCGATGGCCGAGTTCGAAGACGTGCCGTGCTGCCAAGGCGAATCCGGCCCGGTCATCGATGCCGACGAAGTCCACTCCGGCCACCCCACGCGGCGAGTCGACGATCACCGCGGGCTGTGGCCGGGACAGCACCGCCGCCAGCAACGGGTCCTCGGCCGAGAGCGACGAGATCACGAATCCATCGACGGCGGCACGCAATACCGTGTCCACATGCCCGGCCACGGGCGCGGCCGGCACCATCAGCAGCGACCGGCCCCGCTCGGTGCAGGCCTCCCCCAGCCCGTGCAGGAACTCCACCGCGCCCGGGTCTCGAAAGGCGTAACCCAGCCGCTCGGAAAAGATCAGCCCGACCGCGTCAGCCTGCCTGGTCCGCAGCGAGCGGGCCACCGGATCCGGTCCGGAGTACCCCAGCTCGGCGGCGGCGGCCAGGATCTGCGAGCGCAGTACGGCCGAAAGCTGATCGGGACGGTTGTAGGCGTTCGACACGGTCGTGCGCGACACACCCACCCGCGCGGCGACGGCAGCCAGGGTGGCACCCGGACGACCCCGTCGCGGGAGCTCCGCCGCATCGCCGTGGCTGGTCATTCCCGTCACGGTAGTGCTTCGGCCGCGGAAAACCGCTCGCGCCGTCCTCCGGGTACCGCCAGAATCCGGGTCATGCCAGAGCTGATCGAGCCCGCGCCCCGAGTGGCCGAATCGTTTCGGGTCGCGATGGCCGACTTCGCCGCCGAGGGCCGCGGCCGGTTGGGCGACGACACCGCGCTCGGGCGCCAGATCCGGGAATTCAGCGACCGCTGGCACACCGATGAGGGGCTGGCCGAATTCATCGAGTCGCTGCGCCGCGCCGGCGATCCGAACGTGGCGCCGCCGCTGGATTGGGTGCACACCAGCACCTTCTGGTGGGTGGCCGGCCCGCGGTACCTCGGCAGCATCCGGATTCGGCACAACCTGGCCGTCCCGGCCACATCGGTTACGACATCGCGCCGGACGCGCGGCGCCAGGGGCATGGCACCGCGATGTTGGCCGCCGCGCTGCCGAGGGCACGAGCGCTGGGCATCGACGCCGCCCTGATCAGCTGCGACCTGGACAATGTCGGCTCCCGCAAGGTCATCCTGGCCAACGGCGGCACCTTGCAGGACGAGTACGAGGGCAAGCTGCGGTTCTGGGTCGCTACCACCGGGGACGTCAGGTGGGGACCGAAGAGTTTCGGTGCCCACCCGGGGTGGCGGGGTTGGGTCGGTGGTGGTTGGTGGCCAGTACCTGCAACTGCGCCAGGGAACCGTTGAACTGATCCTGGTCGCCCGGGAACACCCCGGAGTCAGCGTTCTGCCACATCGTCCAGGTTGCGGAGCCGGCCGGGATCGAGGTCGGCGGGGTGGAGCGGTAGATCGCGATCCAGAACGGGTTGGTGGCCGCGAACGCACTGGAGTTGCCGGTGCAGGTGCTCCACCAGTCGAAGGTCGTGTAGATCATCGGGTACTTGTTCTCGCGGGCATGCATCTCGTTGGAGAACGCCCGGATCCAGCTGACCATCGCCGACTGGGACAGGCCGTAGCAGGTGGCGCCGCTGGGGTTGTACTCGATGTCCAGGGCCGGCGGCAGGGTCTTGCCGTCGCCGGACCAGCCACCACCGTGGGCGATGAAGTAGTCGGCCTGCGCGGTACCGGTGGAGCTGTTGGGGTGCGCGAAGTGATACGCGCCCCGGATCATCCCGACGCCGTAGGAACCGTTGTACTGCTGGGAGAAGTACGGGTTGGTGTAGGTGGTGCCCTCGGTGGCCTTGACGTAGGCGAACCGGGCTCCGTTGTTGTAGGCGGTCTGCCAGGCGACATTGCCCTGGTAGCTGGAGACGTCCATCCCTTTCACGACCGTGGCGGCATCTGCGGGACCGGCACCGGCGACGGCGACGGTGACCAGACCGACCCCGACGGTGACCGCGGCCAGACTGGCGCACAACCTTGTGCGTAACCGGCTGACGAACGGCGCTGCTGCGAACATGCGGTTCTCCTTCTGCTGGGACGGCACGGGGAGCCGTCATGCTAAATATGGATATAAGCCGCTTCTAGGTCAATACCTAAGACCCTCTCAATAGTTGATAAACCGTCGGCGGTCTTGACGGCCGTCCCCGTGCCCCTGTCCAATGAACTGGTCCAGACCGCTATGTCGGTCGGCGTTGCCGCTTTCCATCGGTGGAGGCGGGCTCCCAGCGCTGGCCGGAATACCGTGAGGCTCGCGCAACCGCGAGGGCCCGTACCCGGTGCGGTCAACAGTCACCGAGAGGATTTGGCATGGCCGAAGTCCAGTACGTACAGGCGTCTCGCCTCTACCCGGGTAACCCGGTCCCGGCAGTCAACAAGCTCGATCTCGATGTCGCCGACGGCGAGTTCGTGGTCCTGGTCGGTCCGTCCGGCTCGGGCAAGTCCACCGCGCTGCGGATGCTCGCCGGCCTGGAGGACGTGGACCAGGGCGAGATCCGGATCGGCGGCGTGGACGTCTCACAGAAGCCGCCGAAGGATCGCGACATCGCGATGGTCTTTCAGAACTACGCGCTCTACCCGCACATGTCGGTCGCCGAGAACATGGGTTTTGCCCTGAAGCTCAAGGGTGTCGGCAAGGAGGAGCGGGCCGCCAAGGTGCTGGCCGCGGCCAAGTTGCTGGATCTGGAGCCCTACCTCGACCGCAAGCCGAAGGCACTGTCCGGTGGCCAGCGCCAGCGGGTGGCGATGGGTCGGGCGATCGTGCGTGAGCCCAGCGTGTTCCTGATGGACGAGCCGCTGTCCAACCTCGACGCCAAGCTGCGGGTCGAGACCCGCGCCAACATCGCGGCGCTGCAGGCCCGACTGGGCACCACGACCATCTACGTCACCCACGACCAGGTCGAGGCCATGACCATGGGCGACCGCGTCGCGCTGCTCAAGGACGGCATCCTGCAGCAGGTCGACACGCCACGCAACCTCTATGACAGCCCCGGAAACGCCTTCGTGGCCGGCTTCATCGGCTCGCCCGCGATGAACCTGATCAAGGTTCCCTGGACCGACGCAGGTGCCGAACTCGGTGGTCTGACCATTCCGATCAAGCCGGATGCTGCCGCCGATGCTCGCAAGGCCGGCCTGAAGGAGATCATCCTGGGCATCCGGCCGGAGTCCTTCCACGCCTCCGAGTCCGGCCAGGGCCTCAAGCTCAGGGCCACCCTGGTGGAGGAACTCGGTGCTGATGCCTTCGTATACGGCGAACTGCCCGGCACCAAGACCCACGACGTGGGCGACGACGGCGGCGCCAAGCCGTTCACGGTGCGCTTCGACGGCCGGGTGCCGCCGAAGATCGGCAACGAGATCCTGCTGGAAGTCCGCCAGGACGAGACGCACGCGTTCAACCCCGAGACCGGCGAGCGGCTCGGCGCCTGACCGACCGTAACCGCCAGCGCCGCCGAATTCTCGGCGCCAATTGCGCGATAACGCACGAAGAACCAAGCCAGACCTGGTAACGAAGGGGACGCCGACCACCGACGGCGTCTCCTTCGTCATGCCCGGACATTATTGGACGCCTCCATGACCCTTCACAGCCTGCGGTGCCGCCCGATCAGGCAGCGGGCTCGTGAAAGTAATGGCCCTGTTCGAGATCGTCGATGAGCCCGGGATGCGTCGGCTGCCAGTCCATCAGCTCGCGGGTCAGGGCGCTCGACGCCGGGCTGTCGGTCGCGAGGAAGCCGGCCAGCCAGCTGAAGTGC
>JBPCPA010000029.1:0-4549 GCA_050999655.1 Jatrophihabitans sp. | reverse complement strand
CCATCCGCGCTTACGCCAATGACTTGCGCCATTTCTTCAATTTCCTGGAATCGTGCGAGCTGGACTGGAACGCATTCCGTCCGAAGCACGGAATCGAACTGCTTGGCTATCTGCGACATGTGCCGGTGAAGGCTCGTGGCGTCCGACGTGCGAGTTTGGCCGCGGTCACCGTTGATGACTCGGGTCAGCCGGCGCTGCGGGTCAGCGTGGACAGCATCGCCCGGGCGCTGGCGGCGGTGTCATCGTTCTATGAGTACGTCATCGCCGTGGAGCAGTACGCCGACGCCGAACACCCGCTGCACAAGGTGCCCGACGTTGCGGCTGCGCGGGTGTCTGATCGGCGCCGGCCGCTGCTGGGCAATGCGAGCCGGCAGCGTCCCTTACGGCGGTCGGTCCGGGTGCGGCGCGTGCATCGGCTGCCGCGACCGGCTGATCGCGGCAAGCACATCGAGCCGCTGCTGAACTGTCTGAAGACCCGACGCGATCGGGCCATCTACCTGCTGATGCTCAACGGCGGCCTGCGCCCGGCGGAAGTGCTGTGTCTGCAACTCGATGACGTTACCTACGGGCGCCGCAGGGTCTTCGTCCGCAACCGCGCGGAGGATCCGCATCCCAGGGGCGCGCGGGGCAAATCCCGCCAAGACCGGGTCGTCGACCTGCACGACGGCCTCACCCTGGCCGCGATCAACGACTACGTCATGTCCGAACGTCCCACCGACACTGGCAGCAGATGGCTGTTCCTGGTCGGTGGCGCCGGGACGCGGCGCGCCGAACCACTCGGCTATGACGCGGTGGTGCGGGGGTTCAGCCGACGCTGCGAGCAGCTCGGCATCCGGGAACCGTGGCTGACACCGCACGCGCTGCGTCACAGCCACGCGACCGAGATGTGGGATGCGGGTATGCGGGAGATGACCCTGCAGAAGCGTCTTGGCCATGGCTCCCCGGACAGCACCCGGATCTACACCCTGGTCACCGACGAGCAGGTCGTCAAGGATTACCAGGCCGCACTGGACACCCAGATCGACCCTGATCCGCGGTGGAGTCGATGAGCGGTTCGGCGCTGGCGCTGGTCGCTGACCGTGCCGCCCACGTCCGCAGGCTGGAACACGCGGAGCTGCAGGAGTGGCGATCCTTCCTGACCCGCCTCGGGCTCGGCGCGCACGCCATCAAGAAGCAGACCCATCTGTATCGGCACTTCCGGGAGCGCTGGCCAGATCTGGGCCACTGGGCCGCTGAACCGCTGGAGACCCGGCTGGGTCGGGTCCGCGGGCAGGACAAGCGATCGACCCAGACCGATCCGGTCTCCTACCGAGCCCGCGCCTACCTGAAGTACCTGGCTCTGACAGGGCGGGCGGGCTACGACTGGGATTTCGTGCTCGCCGCCGACACCGCCGGAATGATCGACTACGGCGACGCGCTCGGACTGCCGTTCAACCGAGCGTGGTTGACACAGCAGCGGCAGGAGGGCATCGCCTACGGCTGGTGCGGCGACAGCGTGAAAGGTGCGCTGATCTTCGCCTACAGCCGGTTCATCCTGCACAGCGGCGACGCGAACGTTGATCGGTACGGCCTCGATGACTTGACCGAACTCCGGCACCAGAGCATCGCCTTGAACCATCAGCAGACCGCGTTGTCGACCCGCGGCGGCGGCAATCCCGCCACCCGACTGAACGCCGCCCGGGGACGACTGAGCGCCTTGCAGGGCTTCTGGTTCTGCCAGGGCAAGACCGACGTCCCCCATGTGCGCCCGTTCCGCCGAGTGGAGCCTGCCGACGAATGGGTCGCCCCGCCACTGATCGCCGCGGTGCTGCAGCGCTACTGCACCCAACGCTCCAACATGACCACGCCGCAGGGCGTGAAAGCACGACAGCGGGAACTGCGCTTGTTCGTCGACTGGCTATGTCAGCGCCACCCCACGATCGACACGTTCGCCGACGTCGGCCGCTCGGACGTCGAGGCCTACCTTGAGCACCTGCGGACAGCGCCGCGACCCAAACACAACCGGCCACTGGGCATCGCCTCTCGGCGACAGATCATCAGCTATCTGCGCCAGTTCTTCGGCGACACCAGCGAGTGGGAATACGAGCACGTCCCCGGCCGGCAGCTCATCGGCCGAGCCGACTCACCGCGCGCATCGACGCACATCCCCCGGTGCATCCCCGAACAAGAACTCATCGCCGTAATGCAGGCCATCCGCGAACTCCGCGACCCCCACCAGCGCGCGGCGCTGCTCGCGGTGCGCTGGAGCGGTGCCCGCCGCGACGAGATACGCCGCCTGGAACTGGACTGCCTCGACGCCTACCCCGACGGCACACCCCGCCTGCGCATCCCCGCCGGCAAGACGAAAACCGAGCGGATGGTGCCCATCGCGGCCGAAGCCGCCGACGCCATCACCGAAGCCCAGACCCGCCGCACCGACGATCACGACCTCGGCATGACCGACCGCGTCACCGAACGCCAGGTCCGCTACCTCTTCCTCGACCGAGGCCGGCTGCGGTCAGCGAGCTACCTCTACGACGAGCCGCTGCTACACGTATGCCAGACAATCGGGCTCGTGCCCGCCAGCGGCACCGGGAACGCGATCACCGCTCACCGATTTCGGCACACCGTCGGCACGCAGCTGGCCAACAAGCACGCCCGGATCAGGACGATCATGGCGATCCTCGGCCACTCGAACGCGACCATGGCGATGGTGTATTCAGCCATCAGCGACGAGGAACTCGTCAAAGACTACGACAGCGCCCTCAAACCCGGCGCGCTGCTGGCCGGGCCCGCGGCCGACCTCATTCGGAACAAGGAACTGTCCACGCAGCAAATCGACTGGCTCAAGTCCAACTACCTCAAATCCGAACTCGAACTCGGCGCCTGCCTGAAACTTCCCGACGAGGGACCCTGCGAATGCGACCTATTCCTGACCTGCGCGAAGTTCTTCACCACCGCCGAGCATGCACCACGAATACGCAGGCGCTGGCACCGCGAACAAGAGCTGATCAACGACGCGCTCGAGCGAGGCTGGCAACGCGAAGTCGAACGCCACGAAGCACTCGCACGACGCTGCGTCGACCTGCTCGCCGAGCTCGGCCTGTCCCTGGACGGTGACATCGATGACGATCTCTCTCCGCTCTGCTGAGCCGACTCGAAATTGTCCAGATAAACAGCGAGGTCAAAGCGCTCGCGACCGGAGACCCCCGCATCCTGGAGAAGGCACGCATCGACGCCGAGCTGACCCGCCTCGAGCGCCTGGAACGCTCGCACGGCCGCAATCAGCGGGTGCTGTCGGGCACCATCAGCAAAGCCGAGACCGACCTGCCCAAGCTCGCCGCCGAACGCCAAGCCGTCGAGGATTCGATCACCCGACGAATCGACACCTCCGGTGACCGGTTCGCCATGACCGTCAACGGCACCCGGTGGTCAAGCCGCGCCGACGCGGCGATCGCACTGCGCAACGCCCTGGCCGCCGTGCAACCGGTCAGCGAGCACGGCTACGACAAACCGATCCACGTCGCGACTCTCGCCGGCTTCGACGTCATCGCCACCCCGCGCCGCTACCTCGAGCCGCACCTGAACCTCGAACTCGGCGGCGTCCCGCGCAGCAGCTTCTCCGTCGACTACGACGAGCTGCGCAGCGACCGGCCGCTCGGCATCGTCGTCAAGCTGGAGAACCGGGCCGCGGATCTCGAACGCACCCGTGACCGCATCCAGGCCAGCGAACACGACCTGGCCGCCGAAGCCGACCGGGCTCGCAGCGACTACGGCCAGCCCTTCACCCACACCCAAGCCCTCGCCGACGCCCGAGCCCGCAGCGCTCAACTCGCCAGCGAGCTCGCCGAGCGAGACCAGCACCACAGCCCCGCCGGCGACCCGGCGCCGAGCCCCGAGCCGTCAACCAGCACCACCTCGATCGAGACCACCCGCAGCGCCGACCCCGCGCCGAGCTATCCGACATCCTCGAGCCGGGACTGGACCGCGCAGCCACCCCACAGCCCCGACGAGCACACCCAAATGGCCCGCGACACCGCCGCCGACACCTTCACCGCCCGCGTCCCCATCCAGCAGATGGACCGCCCCAGCGTCGAACGCGAACTACGCCACATCCACAACGACAGCACCCACTACACAACCGCGTACGCCGCCCGCGACGCGCTCACCGCCGCCCGCACCCGCGCTGACACCCCCACGGCCCACCCTGAGCCGGCCGAGCAGGCACCGCGCGCGGCGAACCCAGCCACCGCGATGGAACTCGCGCCGCCCGGCGGATGGACCGACGCCGACCGCGTCCAGCCGACCGGCCGCGACATCAGCAGCTACCTGTCCGCCCAGCGCTACCCGCTCGGCACCGACCTGACCGTGTACGCGGTCGGCGAGGACGGCCCCGGCCGCCGCCTGGGCCACGGCGTCGTGGTCGATCACCCCAGCCCGCACCACGTCACTGTCGAGTCGCACTTCGGCACCAAACGAGTCGCCGCGATCAGCCACGTCAGCCTCGCCGACACCAGCCCCATCGAGGCACAGTCACCCGGCGGCCACACGCCGACGGTCAGCGAGACCC
>JBPCPA010000282.1:0-68734 GCA_050999655.1 Jatrophihabitans sp. | reverse complement strand
AGGGTGCGGTTGCGGGTGGTGCGGGGTGGGGCGTGTTGGTCTTTGCCGGCGGCGCGGCGTTCGGCGCGGTAGGTGGCGTAGGCGCCGCGGCAGTGTTCGCATTTGCAGCCGCCGGGGTTGTAACCGGACAGGGTGCCGTGGCGGTACCGCCGCCCGGCCGCGTTCGGTTCGGTGAGCCCCAGATCGACGGCTTCGGCGACGAGTTGCAGGTGGGACGGTTCGTCGGGGGTGAGCAGCAGGGTCGGGGTGAACAGCAGATCGTCGTCGACGAGTTCATGTTTGGTGATGTGGGCCTGTAGCTGATCGGCGATGGGGGCGGCGAGTTTGATGCGGCGATGTTCGCGGTCTTTGGGGTAGTCCTTGATCAAGAACCGATCCCCGGTCGGATGGAACTTGGCCACCAACTCGAGCGCGACCCGGCTGACGGTCAGCATCCGCATCCTGGGGTTGAGGTCGGCCGGGCGGAGTTCGATCAGTTCGGCCCAGCGCAGCCCGGATTCGATGAGGACTTCGGCCATCAGCCGGGCCGGGTCGGTGGGTAGGGCGGTGTAGAGCTGGTCGAACTGCTCGGGGGTGATGATCGTGCGCAGCTTCTTCGCCACGGGTGGGGTCTTCACTCCCCGGCAGGGGTGCAGCCGGGTGATCTGGTCGTTGAACGCGGTAGTGAACACCGCGGACAGGATGGTGTGGCACTGGCGGATCACGGTCGCCGACGCCCCTGCCGTCTTCAACTCCGACACCCATTCGCGGACGTCGGCGGGTTGGATCTCGTTGATTCGCATCGCCCCGAACACCGGCAGGATGTGCTTGTCCAGGTAGTAGGTGTAGGTCTCCCGCGTGCGGGCTTCCATCTCGTGATGGGGGAGCCACACGTCTTCGACGTAGGTGCGGAACCGCTGCCGCGTCTTACGGGTGTCGCTGGACCGGCCGTCGGCTTGGCGGTCCTCGGCCCGCTGCCAGGCCCGGACCGCTTCGGCCTCGGTGACAAAAGTGCCCGCGGAACGCCGGTGACCTTTGACGTCGTCATAGAGTGATTGGTAGCGCACACCGCCATGGGTGCCGGGCCGTTCGCGGACGAATCCCACCGGTGTCACTCCGTTCCAGCCGCATCCCAAGGGGGTCCGGTCTTGTCACTCATTTGTCACCCGAACTGCCTGTCAGGAGGCGATATCGGCTGACACGGACTGACACGGAATCCCTTATTACAAGGGGATTCTACGGCTTTTGACCCCTGATCGCGATACCCCACACAGAGTTCGCATCGAGGGGGCCAGGGGTTCGAATCCCCTCAGCTCCACCACAACACGCTTACTCGAACCCCTGACCCGAAAAATGTCAGCGAGTAAGGGTGTTTGGTTTTCGTGAATGGTCCCGGCGGCAACGTTAGGGCCATTTTCATTGGAACCGGCGGTTTCTAGGGCTTGTGTGAAGAGGTTGGCTGCTTCGCGGATCTCATCGAACGGTGGCCTCAGCACGTCGCGGACAACGGTGACTCGCTGGGCGGTCGAGAGGTCGTCAAGGTAGAAGCGTTCGTAGAAGCAGCGGTTGATCTGGCGGCGAGCGCTGTCACCAGACTGGTTGTAGATGTTGATCGGGTCGGTAGCAAGTTTGATGCAGGTGCGGAGGATGTCAGCGCCGAGTGCCAGTTCGGCGGTGGTGTCGGCCAGGCTGGCCTGGATGCGGGCTCGTTCGAGTCGGATGGTGTTACTGCGTTCGTGGATCTTGGTACGGGACAGTGCGCCGTCGGCAGCGAGGTCGATGAGGCGTTCTTCGCGGGCGTCCAGTTTGGTCAGCTGCTTGGTGAGCGAGGCGTGCAGGTCGTGGGTGAGTTGTTGTTGCTCGGCCATGGCGCTGTCGAGCAGGTCGGTGACGGCGGTCGCGAAATCGGTGGGGATCTGCAGGGTGGTGTAGTTGCGTCGGATGGCTTCTTCGACCTGAGCTACCGGCAGGTGCGGCAGGTTGCACTGCTTGAGTTGGCGGCCGCGGCAGATGTAGTAGCCGTAGTAGTCGCCGCTGCGGCCTCGGGCTTCGGTGTAGATGAGCCGGTTGGTGCGGCCGGCTTTGTCGCAGCGGTCGCAGAACAGGTTGCCCTTGAGGTAGTGGGTCAGTACCCGGTCGCGTTGACCGCGCTGAGAGCGTTCGTGGAGCACGATCTGAACGCGGTCGAAGAGCTGCTGGCTGACGATGGCCTCATGTCTGCCGGGGTAGAGCTGGCCGTCGACTACGACCCAACCGGCGTAGTACGGGTCGGACAGCATCTGGTGCAGCTTGTTGGCCGAGATGGGTTTGCTTTGGGGCCGGGCCTTGGTGGGCCGGGTCATCAGGCCGAGGTCGGCCATGGCTTCGTGGAGGTGATCAATCGAGTAGTCGCCGCTGGCATACAGTTCCCAGGCTTGCCGCACGAGCGGCGCACGGACCGGGTCGAGGCCGATGGTGTTGTAGAGGCGGCCGTCTTGTTCGGCGCGGATGTTGAGGTAGCCGATCTTGGCGCGGGAGATGGTGCCGCCGTTGATGGCTTTGTTGCGGAGCTTGGCTTTGATGTCCTCACCGTTGCGGCGGACTTCGATCTCGTTGAAGATGTCGGTGACGGCTTCCATGGCATCGGCCATGTAGCCCTCACCGAAGTCTTCTTTGGCGGAGATGAGCTTAATGCCCAGGGCAGCGAGCTTCCGTTTGGTGAGGACGGCGTCGCCGAAGTTCCGGAAGGCTCGCGAGCGCATGTAGATGATCACGTACTCGACTTCAGGATGCTCAGCGACGTAGGCGAGCAGCTCACGGAACACCGGCCGCTTCTCGATGCTCTGGGCGGAGTTACCTGGCTCGATGAACACTTGATCGATCTGCGTATTCACGGAGACAGCTCGGCGTGCGGTGAAGTCTCGCTGGGTTGAGATGGAGTTACCGTCAGTGTCGATGTCGATGGCGGTGTCCATCTGCCGCTTCGTAGAGACCCGCAGGTAGACCAGCGCGTGCGCGAGCTCGCCGACGCTGGTGGTGGTTGCTGTCGAAAGTTGAGTGGTGCTAGCCATGCCGTACTACCTCCGAGTGCTGAGCAAAGCGCGCTCGCTGGTTGTCGAATAACTTTTGTAGCCACGCATTATTTATTAACGAATAACTCCTCATTCCATTAATGATTATATTCCCAATTTGCGCCCGAAGCGAGTCCGTAAATAAGAAAGGACAGCCTTTCCTATTCAATATCGCCGTTGAATACCCAGACCCCGATCGGTGCGGCCATGAGTGCGTAGAGGCTGCCGTTGCGGACCAGCGAGCGTGACAGTGCGACAACGTCGATGTCCACGAACGGCCGGAACGGTTCGGCGATCGCGGCGTCGAGCTTGGCATCCAGTTGGTAGTCGTCGACGAGCTGTTCGGTGTAGGCCGCGACGGCGGCGTAGTGACCGAGATATGCTCTATCGAATAAGCCTTGTGAGCTGTCTTGCCAGGCTTCGCGGCTCCGGGACCAGGCCTGGTAGGCGGCGTCGCGGATCTGGTCGGCGATGGTGTCTGGTGGTGGTCCGGCGATCGTCTGGTCGGGGCTGACGGCTTGGTCTGACTGGCACATGGTGGGCCTTTCCACGAAATGGAGACGGGTGAAGGCCAGGAAAGGTATAAGCCGAAAACCGAAAAGGCGAGCCTAAGTTGTCGACCAATTCTCAGACGCGCCAAAGAATGCGCTTGGCATCTCTGAATTACTCGGGCTGGGACTATTTTCTTCATTGCTGCATCAAGCAGCCAGGCGTTATCCACGGAATATCCAGACTCCGCCCCCGGGCGCTGGTAAAGCGTGCAGGTCCCCACCCAGCAGCAAGTCGTTGGCGGTCGCGGTGATGTCGATCTTGACGTAGGGCCGGATGCTGGCCGGGACGGCATTGTCTAGGAGTTGGTCGTAGCCGAGGTCATTGATCAGCTGCTCGATGTAGGCATGCAGGCTGTCGTAGTGACCCAGGTAAGCCGTATCGAAGCCGGCCAGGTGTTCTTCCTCCTCCATGACGTCCGCCCAGGCGGCAAAGGCCAAGCCGTGTTCGACAATGCCTTGTGCTACCAAGGTGATCCACTGCAAGTCTGCGTGTTCGCGGATCGAGCAGTCGCCGAAGTCGCGGCTGTCTGCGACGGTCCAGCTGGTGGCCGGTGTGCGGGTCACGGCCTGATACGGCGAGGTGGCCAGCAGTTCGTCGATGTCGCTGCGGAGCTGTTCGACGGGTTGGTTGGCGTCGATCCAGCGGCCGTGGGTGATGCCGTTGGCAGCGTCGAGTTCTGAGGTCACCCAGATCCGCGGTGTCGGAGCTGGCGTCGTTTCTTGTTGTATTGCTTGCTGATCTGCTATCTCAGCGGTTGGCGGTGCTGCTTCGCTTTCGGTAGCTGGTGGCTCGGGATCGGTTGGTTGTTCGTGTTGGTTCATGGGTGACCTCCTTTCAGGTTCAGGGTGTTACTGGCGGCAGGCGGACGGTGAGACGAGAAGTGCTGTCTCGAACCGTCCGGCCTGCCGCCAGGTGGTGCATGGGGTGGTGCAGAGTTACTGCCGTGAAGCTGTGCCCCGGCCGGTCGCCTTGGTGGGCTTGGCCGTTGCCGGTCCTTCAGCTGCTGCCGTTTCTGGTTCCGGTGCTGGCGGGTCGAACAGGGTGGCGATGGTGGCTTGCCGTTCGGCGGCCTCCTGTTCGATCTCGGCCCGGGCGGCTTCGACGCGGCCCAGCAATTCCGGGTCAGCCTTGGCTGCCGCTACATGGGCTTCGATGGCGGCCATCACCTCGTCTTGCAAGGTATGGACGCGCAGCCCAGCGACCAAGCTGATCTGAGCGTGCAGTTCCGGCTTGAACCGGAAGGCCAGGGTTTTGACGCCGTTCTTGCCGTTGCCAGCGCCGTTGTCCGGTACAGACATTGTTACCTCCTCGATGCGGTGCGGGCGAGCGGATTTGCTTTGGTTGCAAACCTCTTGTGGTGCTCAACCGCATGACAGCGATGAGGCAGCCGTCAGGCCGCCGTATTCTTCGGACCGGCACGGGGAGGACGGCTGGCCAAGATGCGCTGTTCGGCTTGGCGCGCGAACTCCGGATTCAGTTCGATACCGAGCCAGTCGCGGCCGAGCTGTTCGGCGGCCACCGCGGTTGTGCCGGCGCCGAAGAATGGGTCGAGGACGAGGGCTGGTTCGCGGTCAGCGTCGCAGCCACAGGTCGGGCCGAGGGCCGTCCTGCTGGCACTGCCATCGGCCGCGCGGAGCACGCTGCGTTGCCACGGGGATCGGCAGCGGCTGCAGCGAGCTTCCGGCGCACCGGCTTGAAGTGCCCGGCTGGCCAAGGACGTTGGGAAAGTCGCGTGGTGGGCACTGCGGTAGCCACTGGAAGCCAATCGCCAGACATCGCCGGGGTTCTTACCGAGCGGGTGCCCTGCGAGTCCCCGAGCTTTGAGCCGTGCCAGACCGTCGGTGTCGTTGCTGTTACTGCTGCGCCAGGGCTGAGCTGTACGAGTCCGTTGTCTGATCGGTTTGTGCGAGCTGGTGTGCGGTATGCGGACGCTGTCGAGGTCGAAGAAGTAGCGCGGGTTGCGAGTGAAGACGTAGACCGCCTCCCAAGTCGCCGCTAGTCGGTCACGTACCGGGCTCGGCATCGGGTTGGCCTTCTGCCAGACGATCTTGTTGCGCAGTAGCCAGCCGTCTTGGATCAGGGCCAGCGTCAGGCGTTCTGGTCCGAGCAGCAGGCCCTTCTTGGCCGAGCCTTGATCGGCGTGGATGGAGTAGCTATCGCCGAGGTTCAGCCACAGGGTGCCGGTCGGCAGCAGCACCCGCCGTAGTTCGGCCGCGATAAGGAACAGGTTGTTGACCCATTCCTCGACGTGCGATTCCAGGCCGAGTTGGCCGGCGACGTCGTAGTCGCGCAGCCGGAAGTACGGCGGGCTGGTCAGCACCATGTCGACGGAAGCGTCTGGCAGCTGGCGCAGCTGCTCGAGCGCGTCACCGACTACGATTCGGTTCCGGATCATTGGATCGAGCGCGGTCATGGTTGAACCTCACTGAGGATCCGCTCAAGTTCGGCCAGGGTGCCGATCCGGTACAGGCCGCTGTCCAGGTTCTTGACCCTGGCGATGGCCTGTCCGAGCCATTCGGCGTGCTGTACGGAGGGCATCAGCCACAGCACCAATGGGAAGACGCCGTTGTCGTGTTGGGCGTCGCCGGTCCGGCGGTAGTCCTCGTACTGGGCACACTTAGTAAGCAGCGTCGGCAAACTCTCGGTGCCCCGGTCGACCTCGATGAACCAGTGGTCCTCGAACTCACCGCTGGTCGTCATGGCGTACAGGTCCGGCTTCAGGGTGGCCATCGCCCCGCTCGGCGTCAGGTAGCGCCGCCAGCAAGTCGGTTCGGTGACGACAGTTGCCGACTCGACAAGGTTCCGCCGCATCAGGTCCAGCAGAGCGAGGTGGCTGTCTGCGATCGCCAGGCAGTGCTCTAAGTGGTGCAGCGATGGTTCTTTATGGCGGCCGCGTGGCCGCTGCGGTTGGTTGAGTCGCAGCGACGCTTCCCCGATCCGGCCCAGTCGCCAGACGTAGGAGGCGGAGCCGGCCCGGACACCGCCGACCCGCCGTTCTAGGTGCTCGATGACGCCCAGCTCCGCCAGCCGGGTCAGCGCCCGGCGGCAGATTCGACCGGCCGCCGACGTGGTTTGGTGATCGTCAAAATGAAGTCGTTGTAGTTGAGTTGTAGTCAGGTAGTGGTGGTCTTGCAGGCTGGTAAGGACTGCGTGGTCGCGGGTAGTGAGTTTGGGTTGGAGTAGTTCGGCCTGGCGGCGTTGGCTGTTGCGGCCTGGACCACGATGCTTCGTGGCTGATTTGTTCGCTGCCTGCTGCGGGCGGCCCTCGGCGAGTAGATGTCTCCCGCTGCGCGTGAGACATTCGGGCGCGAATTGCGACCGGATGGCCGATGATTCGGGGGTTACAGGGGTCGGTGAGTCGACACGACTGGAGCAGCGATCGGAGCGGCTGGGATCGGTCGGGTTGAGCCAACTGTCTGGCTGGATATGAGGATGGTTGGTCCGGCTGCGGTCAGGGTCTGCTTGCCGCCTGGCTTGCTGGTGTGGGTCAGAGTGAGCTTCGGTCATGGCGTGCTCCTGCGACGACGGCCGGGGGCCGCGTTAGTGGTCGGATCGGTAGTTGGGGTGTCGATGAGGGCCGCGAAGTCGGCCGTGATGTCGGCGAGGGGTTGGCCGTACTGGCGGCGGCTGCGAGCCCGGATGTCGCTGGGTTGGCTGCATTTCTCGGGTGCTGGCTGGGTGGTGGCCGAGGCCCACGGTTGGACGCTCCCGCGCTGTAGCAGGCTGGCGTAGATCTGGTAGGCCGGGAGTGCCGTGAAGTCCTCCGGAGCGATCACGCTTTGCCCGGCGGCCATGGCCCGGGCATCGCCGCTACCAAGTTGAAAGCAGATCCGGGAGCGGGCGTTGGCCTCGAACGCCGCCCGCATGCTCGGGCTGAGCTGGTCGCGGTACTGGTGAGCCAGGTGCCAGCCGACCTTCAGCGAGCGGGAGGTCGCGAGAGCATCGGACAGATCGGTGGGTAGTCGCAGGTAGTCCTGGGCTTCGTCGATGTAGACCCTGACCGGAGTCCGCTGGTTTTCAGAGATAGCGCGGCGTTCGCGGATAGCCAGCCACAGCTCGGCAATCACCAACGCACCGAGCAGTTCGGCAGTGTCCGGCCCGATGACTCCTTTCTGCAGTGGCACCAGTAGCACCTTGTTCTCGGTCAGGACTTGGCGGATGTTGAACCGTGGCGAGCGTTGGGCCAGGACGTTGCGCAGCGTCGGCCGCAGCAGGGGTCGGAGCTTGTTCTGCAGCGGTGCGATGACCTGGGAGCGGGCATCGTCGGACAGCTGGTTGAACCAGGCCCAGAACGGGCCGGCGGCGATCGGGTCGTCGCGGCTGACCTGTTGAGTCACGGAACGACGAAAGCCGTTGTTGGTGAGCAGCAGCGGCAACATGACCAGGGAGGCATCATCACGCCGGGCCAGGACGTTCAGGCAGTTGGCCAGAATGTCGGTGGAACGCGGCCCGATGCCTTCGCCGTAGAGGGACTGGAACATCCCCAGCAGTGAGTCGGCCACCAGCTCCGGACTGCGGCCATGTCGCGCCAGTGGGTTGATGCCGACCGGGGCCGGGTCGAGGCAGTCCAGCAGCACCACATCATCCCTGCGGGACTCGGGGATGCGGGCCAGCAGGTCGGTGATCAGGTCGTTCGGCTCGATCACCACCACCGGCCGATTAGCCAGCAAATCTTGGTGGATCAGGTTCAATAACAGCGTGGACTTGCCGGTGCCGGTCGGCCCGAGCACCCAGGTATGCCGCAGCGAATCCGTTACCGAGTAACCCAGCTGCCCGGTCACGCCAGGAGCCAATGCCTCACCAACCACCCTATCCCCCTTGACAGCCAAGGCCATCGGGGCGACCTGCTTGGGATGCAGCGGCGGTTGACCCGGTAGTTCGTCGTCACCGATCGGCCAGCCAGTCCAAGCCACAGCTTCGGCCACGTTCAGGCGCAGCGGCCAGCGCCACGGGATGGCTGCAAGGTTCAGGTGGGTGGCCGGCTCATGGCCCAGCCGGGCTTTCAAGCCGGGGGCCTCGGTCACCCGCAGCGCAGCAAACAGGCCCAGCAGCAGACTCCGTCGCCGGACCTTGGTGGCAGCTGACACGCCGATGCGGATAGTGGCGGCGAAGCCGTGGTCACTGACCTTGTCCCGAAGCGCGGCGCGTTTCTCCCCGTCGACAGTTCCGCCGTTGCCGATCCAGGCGGCCTGGTACCAGGGCATGGCCACTGTGGACGGCGACTGATTCGGCACCGCCAGCGGGATGCGGCGCGGACCGAGAATCAGTTGCAGTACCAGCAGTTCATCGCTATTGACGGTGCTGAGCGCGCCGAGGATCTGGCGCACTGCCACGTCGAAGGTGTCACTGCGCAGCGCTCGGTGGCGGGTGGAGAGCTTGACCATCCCGGCCACGGCGACGGCCGCTCGTGGCTGGCCGAATTTGGTGAGTCGGGCTTGCGGCACCGCCGTGGTCAGCCGCTGGTGGATACTGAACATCGCCGTCGGGGCGCAGCCCAACAGGTAATGGATCTGGCCACCCTGAGCCCGCGCCTCCAGCACAATCTCCGGTGACCGCTGGTCAGCGGCCCAGGCGCGCACAGCCGACACTGGCCCCGCCGCCTCCAGCGGACGGGGCCAGTGCAACTGCTGCCAGATATAGCGGCTAGTCATCCGCCGCCGTTTCGGTTTCGGCAATGTTGGTCGGGCTGTTAGTGCCTGACGTTGGCTTAGCCGTCTCAGCTTCGGCGGCGGCTTCATCCATCGCCAGGTTGATCAGAGCCCGGCTGAGCTTGCGCAGATCCGGCGGATCACGACGGACGGCCCGGACCGAGATGTTGCGTTGCCGTCCACGTCCACGACGTGGGCCGTGACCGGCTGGTGAGTTGTACTTCGGGGAGTCTTTGTAGGTTCTGGACATGGCAATGCCCTCCTTTCGTTCAAAGGTTTGCTGAATTTCGGCGACCAGTGACTAGCCGCGAGTCGAGACAGTTAACGATGCTTGCAATTTCTCGTCAATGTTTTCTACTAATTTCACAACACCGATCGGATCACCTGGAGCATGGGATGACCGAGAGGAGTTAATGAAAAGTACATATTTGCTTGTTACCGTAAGTCGGCTGCCATATTCACCAGCCGTGATCGCGTTGCCGGAAGATTCGCCAACCAATTGCAGACGCGGCACTGATAGCCAGAATGAGCACCAGCGCCACCCAGACCCGTTCGAGCAGATGGACGGTGACATACAGGGCCGCGGCCCCGACCAGCAGGCTGAAGCATGCTCCAACCAGCTGGTCGAGCCACGACCCACCGTTATGGCGGGCCATCACCAGCCAGTCCGATCGCTAGGTGCGCGACTGAACGATGAGTCACCTCAGTAACTTGGTCCGTCGGGCCAGATCTGCTGACGGGCGTAGCCGACGTAACAGCCGATCAGTGCTTGCAGCTGACTTGCCAAATACTGATCACTGCCGGCGATGGCGTACCCCTGCTGTGCGAGCGATGCCAGATGGTTCATTGCCGTCATGGTCACGTAGTGGGCGGCACTCAGCCGCACGCTGGTCAGCATCGCATCGGCCACGATCTGGTTGGCCTGCTGAGCGATCTGAGCTTGCTGACGGCGGATGAGCCAGTTGCCTGGACCCGCGATGTTCTGCTGACCGTACTGCTGCATGTCGTACATGCGTTCCTTCTTCCTTCCGCCGCCCCGCCCTGTGCGGTGCGATGTCTGGAACACAAGTACGTGGGGTCGGCAGAAGGTCGGCAAACAGTTCGACGGGTCGGCACTGGCGGGAGGGGCCGATGTCTAGCACCATGCGAGAGTGACTACGGGATCGCCGACATTCAAGGTGCCGAAGCCGTACGAGAATGCCGACCCCCTCGTGCTTGAGCTTCTTGCGTTTCGTGAGCCTGGTGTGCATGGTCTCAGCGACGGCGGGTTTGAACCGCCGTATCCGTGGCTCGTCGAAAACGCTCCTCGGGCGTACCCGCAAGCAAGAGACATCCGAACTGCGATTGAGCTGATGATGCGCTCCGCAGTCAGAGCCATCGACGTTAAGACCTACCGGGAGGCGGCTCACGAGGAGTTCGGTCTCGCTTCAGGCGACCTTCGAGGCATCGGAGAACGACGCAAAGCAGCGATGGACAAGTTCAAGGTCTCTCCTCGCACTTTTCAAAGCGGAGTCGAGTACGAGCCGAGAATTCTCGAACTCGTCGCGCGAGAACTCCAGGTGATCGCGCGGCGCACGTACCGCAATGCGCCTACGCCCAGCGTCGATGCCGTTGTCGCTCGCTACGACCTGACCCAGAAAATGGATGAACTAGTTTATGCATCTCTGGGTCGAAATACGATCCTTCAACCCGGACTGATCTTTATCGAGGGCGAGGCTGGCGTCGGCAAGTCCCACTTCGTGGCCGACTACTTCCGCAATCGGTCGGTGGAATGGCTGCAAGCTGATACAGAACAAGCGTTACTCCTTTCCACGTATCAGCTATTTCAGCAGCACGACAAAGATGTCTCGACGCTCAGCGTGCCAGCGATTCAAGATCGCTTCACACAGCTGCTCAGCTCAGGTCGGGGCCCGGAAGTCGTTGTAATCGATGGCTGGCCAACAGGCGTCAGCATGCGCGGATGGCTGCCGGACGAACCGGCCTGTCTGATCGTTGTCACCACTCGCGGCGTTCTACCGCATGTGGTGGCGCCGGTCTTGACCGTTCGTGAACTCACTGCAGATCAAGCGATCACACTGGTCCGTCTCCTGAACCCGGCGCTCGGCGACAGCGCCGCTGATTTGGCTACCACGATGGGCCGACGACCGCGCGCCCTTGCCAATGCCTGCGCATTCCTATCGGAGCACCCTGAGATCGGGATCGCGGAGTTCTGTCAGGTGGTGCGTAAAGATATCCGAACGGTCCTGCGAGCCTCAACACCGCCCGGCCAGGCGTCGATCGCCGCGACCTACCTGCAGATGCTCGTAGCAGTGCGGGGGTCCTCGTCGATCGATCTGCTGGTGTTCCTCGCGTTTTGCGGGCATGCCAACGTGACCGAGCGGTGCGCGATGACACTCTTTGCGAGGAACCCCGGTTACTTCCATGACAATCCGGCTCCGGCACAAATCGAGTACGCGGCCGCCATTCGTCCACTGCTGAGCATGGGTCTGGTGCGCCGCCAAGACGATCGGATCTATCTTGACCCCTTCACAGCTCATCTCGTTCGCACGTACTGCCGGCATCTGGAGATGACCGCAGCATGTGCGGCGGTACTCTATTTTTGCTACGACAACCCCCAGCAGACGCTCTTCGAGGCATGGGACCTGAAAGCCTACGGCTGGGGCGCAGCCGACATCGCCAGCTACTTCACGATGCGCTCCGTGGCAATGTTCAGGATCGACATCAGCCTTGTGAACTATGAGCCTGACGCCCGAGCCATGCGAGATGTCGAGGACTACGGGCTTGATGTCGACGAGGCTTGCCAAAGGATATGGCAAGCTTGCTTCAGTGCGTTCCAATTTCTCGACAGCGACCTATTCCAAAAGTTCTATGCCACGGTTCAACGGCGCCAGCTTCGACGAGGTGTGGAACACCTTATGGCACCGTGGATCAGCATTCAGGACCAGCTCCGTAACTCCGTCTCGAAGCTCCAGACGGCAAAACACTTGCTGTCCACCTGGGCACCGCCCAGCGATGAAGTGATTCTGCGACGGCTGGCCGACGCCGACCTCGGCTCCGGAGCAAGCACAACCACCGAGCTGGATCATTGGCGAGCAGCATTCGTGCTTTACGACGCCTGCCAAGGCGCACTCTGGCAGGCACACACGCAGGTCTTCCTGGCCCTGTCGAAGGAGCTCCTGCAAGTCTGTTTCGACATCACCAAGATTGCTAGCTCTCTGGACAGCGCCGCCGCGCCAACGGCCTGAGCCAGCGCGCTAAGTAACGGACGTTACCTCCTATATTGACAATTCCTACAGAAATAATATAATAAGAGCGTTAAATCGAGCAATACATGCAAATTCCAGACAGTGATCCATCACAATTCCAGCGCCCACCTGAACTGCAGGGTCTCTTAATCACGGCTGAACACCTGACAGGGCTGAACCCGGAGCAGGCTGAGCGCTTCATCTCGATCATTCAGAAGAGCAATGCATCTCTAGCCGACGTTGAGATCACCCCGATCTGGCATCAACCGCTCGGCCAAGCAGCTGAGGCAACCGCTCCGGTCTCTCAGCCTCTCAGCAAAGAGCAGATCGCCGCCGCCGTGCCGATATCGCGGCAGGACTTCTTGGCCTACGCCGAGCGCCACAACCTGCCTGAGCTGCGCGCCTCGGTGACGTGGCTCATGACTCGCTGGTCATCCGGGACACGAGATAGCTGGATCCCGCCGGACGCCTACGGGGCCGTCATCCGACTATCACCGAGCAATGAACACGAACACACCTCTGTGCTTGGCCTGCGCAGCATGTACGACCGCCTCCGAGCCAGTCGACTTGATCCACACGCCTGGAGCCGTGGTAGCCAGCTGAAGGTCGAGTTCCTTGCGACCCTCGTCAACGAGGTACTTCAACCCGATGATCCGCTGCCTCCCACACGAAAAGAAGCAATCCGACTGCTGCCCAACACCGCCGAACTCTTGACCGCGGATATGCAAGCCGAATGGAGAATTGAACAGGAGGCGGAACGAAGGGCCGAGGAGCTGAGCCGCCGGCAAGCTGAAGGCGGACGACGCAACCAGCCGCCACGGTTGATCCGGTACGAAGGCTAGGGCCGCAGCGGTGCGCCATCGCGGCTACGCCAATGGATCGACATCGCAACTACACCAGCTTGCCCGCGACCCCGATTATCAGCCTGCGATGGCGGCAAGTCGAGTATCGAGCTTGCCAATCGCGCACAGTGATCAAATGGGAAGGTACACCCAGCGCTATGCCCGCAGAGTGAGTTAGATTTCCTTTATGAACAAGGTCGAACTGCCGCTCTACGCTTCGTGTCGTTACCGGCCTGGTTCTGGGGTTCGTCTGTCGATGGATACTTCGAGATCGCCCGATTGGCCAGAGGTGAGGATACGCCCGCACCAGGGAGTGCGAAGGTGGCTGTCGAAGAGAGAGTTGGAGCGAAGGATGCGTCGCCTCTAGTAACCCATCTCGACATCGCCGGCCCGAGTAGGAAGACGAGCGACTTCGCGTCGCTGGCGGCAGCGGATCGCGCCGTGGCCTTAGGCGTTGCGGTTCAGTCGCAGGCGGGCCGGCGACGGTCTCTGATAGAGATCGAGCGACTGGAAGCGACGCTCCACCGGCTCAGTGGGCTGCAGGGTATAGCTGCCATGTTCAGCCTCCGCCAGCTCCAAACCATGCTCGCTACGAATGAAGACCTCGACGCTGCGCTAACGACGATCTTCGAAGACCTCCTTGACTCAAGACTGACAGCGGCCATGCCGCGTTCCCGAGTGCCAGTGTTCACTTCGTCCAACGCGACGTTGCGTTGCTGTATCGCTTCAAGTTGCCGTCAGTCCTGCTCCGGCTGCAGCACGACCAGCAACTCAAAGACGCAGACCTTTCCGGCGTGGCCGCCGCGAACCTTGCTGGCCAGCTCGTCTTCACAGCCTCCAGCGGACTGAGCGACGGCGTCACCCTCCTCGATCCCTATCTCGGTCCGCTCTTCGGCTGCTTATCCCCGTTCATCTGGGCCGTCCCGGCCACAAGGGCATCCGGGGTTGTGGTCTATGCGCTAGGCATGGCGATGTCCGGCGTACTTCCATACGCCGCCGAGCCACTACAAATCCTGCCGTCCCACGGCGCGCGGGACTCAACGCCGCGCCCGGACCTGAGCCCACCGGCCTCTGGCAAGGCGATTGCGTGGTGGGCCAAGCACCTCGGCAAGACCCTGAGTGTCGTGTCAGATCCGGCGGTCTTCAGCGATGCCGAGGGCAATTACCTTGCTGTCCGGCATATGCACGCGACGCTGAGCATTGAGCAGGTCTTTCGCCCTACGGCCTCAATCCAGCAGGCGCACCGAGACACTCATGCTCGACGGGTGCTGTTGTTCAACGTGCTCGATACGTTTGAGCGCGTCACCTCTCGCAGTCTCATCGAGATGTGCACGCTGTCCACCGCAACCGCGGTGCTGAACAAGCTCCGCAAACAACTGCCGCCGCAGGCGTCAGAGGTCTTGTTACCGGCTGCAGACCGGGCCGTGCGAGCATTGCTTGCACTGCAACACGGGTTTTACCTTGCAAAGCAGATGCAATCCTCAACGGTTGAGTTTGAGGACAGCGACGGCAACCCATTGAAGCTGTCGCTGGAAGCTGCTGCCGCTGAGTACGTGCGGGTGCTGCGGAACGCCACCCATGGTCATGGATCGAATCGTGAGGAGAAGGTCCACCAGACGGACGCGTTGCTAGCACAGCACGACGGCACGCTGCCTCACGACCTCGGACTACTCGCCTATCTCTACCTGCTTGATCTGATGGCGCGACCGCAGACGCTGCAGGCGCATCTGCATCAGAGTGTCCGGCGCGCCGAAGCAAAGGCGGCCCGGTCGAGCTAGGCGGGAGCGCATTTGACCGCGGCGCCGTCGGCTCCGGTGAAGGATTCGGTCGCAGTTGCGAGGGCGATGGCGAGCGATTTGCCGTTGTCGGTCTGGCAGCTCATGGCGAGCGCTCCGCTGACTCCGACGGTGTCGTTGCCGGCGCCGATGATGCTGGTCGGTTCGCCGAAGCTCCAGGTACGGAATGTGGTGTCGCCCGGGCGCGGATTGGCGTTGGTGACTGTGCCGGGCACGATGAGCCAGATGGTCAGGTCGGCATGGCCGCCGTCGTACATGCTGTAGCTCTGGGTTTGGTCGCTGCAGTCCCAGTTGGTCACGCCGCTGGTGTCGGTGAAGGCGGCGTAGGCGCCTCCGTTGGCCTGGGGTTGGAGGCCGATCTGCAGGCCGGCGTTGGGTGGGATGAGGACTGAGGTTGTCACTGTGCCGTGGAAGGTGACGACGAGGTGCACCGGAATGGCGGCGATCGAGGCGACCTGGGATGGGTCCGTGATGTTGCAGGCCGACAGCACTGCGGCCGGTGCGCCAGATTGGTTGCCGTAGGTGATCGGGCCGACTGACCAGTCGTCGGTGATCGTGACGCCATCCCAGTGCTGCACCATGTGGCCGATCGGGGTGTAGCCGCCATCGACCGAAGAATCGCCAACGCTAGCGCTCGGTGAGACGGTGTCGTCCTGCTGGAAGGGCGGTGTGGGGGTCAGTGTTTGGCCTGGTGCCAGGCTGCTCAATGGCTCCGGCGTGAACGGTGCCCGAAAGGTCTTGTCCTTCGCCGACGAGCACGCGGTGAGCACCGTAGCGGTCATGAGCAAGATCGCGATTGCGGTGAGGCGGCGGCGGCGACCTAAGGCGATGTGGATCAGGTGCCAGGCGGGTCGCCGGTGTGGCGGGATGGTCAGACGCATTGGTGCCCTCTCAGACGGTGTTGGGGTCCGAGACGGCACCTTCGCATGTAGACAGGCAGGATGTAAAGTCTCTATACGTATGGTCTCTGGATCAATAGGCATGGGACGTATGTGCTTGCCGGACCATGCCGAGCACCCCCACGCCGTTGTCCGCCGCGACCGCAGAGTTTGGGCGACGGGTCCGGGTACGGCGTAATGAACTTGGGTTGACTCAGGAAGCCCTGGCCGACCTGGCGCACCTGCACTGGACGTTCGTGGGGCAGGTCGAACGGGGCCGACGAAACCTGACACTGCACAACATCCTCAAGCTCGCAGCGGCGCTTGACATCGATGCAGCCATGCTGGTCAACGGCCTAGCAAATCCGCCATACGACTGAGCCAGTCTTGTGTGTGTCCAGCGGATGCGCCGACCGAGGCCGAGGTCCGTGCACCTGTAGATAGTCAGGCTGCTTGACATTGACGTCAGTTATCCTGACACTAGTCCAATGACAGAGATGGATGCCGCCGCGCGATCGGCCCGGCGTGCAGCATTGTTTGGACCGGCCTCTGGCCGTCACCGGACCGTACAGCCGATACCCCGGCATCAAGCCGATGAGGGCTCGCCGCACGCGGCTGGTGACTTGGCGACGGCGCCAGCAGTCCTCGTGGCCGACCGTTCTGTACTTCAGACCGGGTCGTTGACCGAGATCGAACAGCAGGTTCTCACCATCCTCACTGCCTCAACGCAACGCACCATCGCGGAGCTAAAGGTTGGCGAACTTGCTAGCGACGGCAGCCTGGCTATCGACAGCATGCTCGCGGTCTTCGTATGCAGAATTGTGGCGCGGGTACTCGGACCACGCGACTGGACGCGACTGCGCGGCAACTGCGAGCCGAAGGATTTTGTGAGTGTCCGGTCAGTCGCCGGAGTCATCGCTCGACTGCGCCGAGCGGTGGTGGTCGCATGATTGCGTTTCCTTCATTCACTAACATCGAAGTAGCCTGGCTGAGCGTGTTGGAAGCTGCAGAAGCTAGGCGCGACGGTCGACTGCTCCACACTGTGCTGTCGATCACCGAACCGTCCGCACCCCTGCCCGAGATCGTGGCGGCGAACGATGCGTTGCTCATCCCGCGCGGCGATCACTCAGTCGATACCGTTGCTAATACGCTATTCCCTGCGAATCTCTACTCCCCACCCGATCTTGATTATCACCCCGATCTCAGGCCGGGGCAGCTCCATCTGCTGGACGCTGCCGCCGAAGATCTGTACGCCAACTACCGAGACATGTTGCCGGACCTCTGCGGGTTTAACGGCAACGCCCACGGAACCTACTTCGGACGACTCGTGTCCTGGCCGGGTAAAGAAAGTGACGGGTACAACCAACTGAAGAGCCGCGTTAAACAGCTCCGTTCACACCGTAATCAAGCACATACCGCTACAAATGCCGCCGACTTCGCTCTCGAAGGCGTAGCCGAGATCGAATCCGCAGTCGGATCCGCCGGCCTGCAAATATACAAAGCCAATGACGAACGTCAGATTGCTTTTCCCTGCCTCGTCCATGTCGATATCAGCGTGGTCCACAATCGTCTGAGTTTAGTGGCCGTCTACCGGCACTGGCACCTAATTCACAAGGCCTATGGCAACCTCATCGGCTTGACTCGTTTGCTCCACTTTATGTCTCAACAGACCGGCTACGAACCAGGAGAATTGATGATTCACGGGACCGTCGCGAACGCCGAGATCGGCACGTTCAGTCACACCGTTCTTAAGAAGCTCATCACGACGGTCCGCAGTCAGATCCAGCAAGACGATTCGGTGAGCTGACTAGATGCTGCGAACGGGAGTTGACCTTGTCGACATCGATCGTCTCCGCCGGCTGGCCGAGTCGGGTGGTCGAACCTTTTTGGATCAGACATGGACCGAAGCAGAGCAGGCGTACTGCGCTGGGAACGCCGAGCGGTTGGCCGCTCGATGGGGAGCAAAGGAGGCGGTGATGAAGGCGCTCGGAGCGGGATTCCCTGACATCGAGCATTTGGATATCGAGGTCGTAAGCGCACAAGGCGAGACGCCGTGCCTACGTCTCAGTGGGGATGCCGCGAAGTATGCATCAAACCTTCGCCTCACTGAATGGTCGCTAAGTCTGAGCCACGAAATGGGCCTCGCTCTGGCATTCGTCGTAGCGATCGGCGACGCCGCGTGAGTCCGTTGAGCGATCAACCGAACGAACACAGAGTCGTCGGGGCTCGGCTTCGGGATGCGCGTCTTGCTATGGGCCTGACTCAAGCCGATGTCGCCGACGCGCTCGGCTTGAGTCGTCCGACCTTAGCCGCAGTGGAGAAGGGCACACGTAAAATTACTGGCCTGGAACTCCGTCGACTGGCTCGTCTCTATCAACGAGATGTGGCTTGGTTGCTAGGCGAGGAAGAGCCCGAGGCAGCTGCCGGTAGTGCCCTACACCGCGCTACAGCGAACCTCACTAATGCCGATAAGGAACAGGTACTCCGCTTCGCGGAGTTTCTGGCCGCACAACAACGCACGGAAGACGGGACAAACACTCGCTCACGCCCACGACCGCCGGAGGAGGAGCCAACGTGACCGTCTCGGGGCGCGCCGACGCCTTAGTTGCCGCAGATGAGACCCTCGAACTCCTCGGCATCGATCAAAGATATGTAATCGATCCCTTCGCGGCAATCGACCGACTCGGCCTAGCTCTGCATATCACTAACTTGGACAACCTGCTCGGCGCAGTCGTTCCTGACGGGAATGGCGGGGTCCTGATTACGTCACAGCGGAGCTCTGCGATCCAGCGATATACAGCAGCGCACGAGATTGGTCACTGGGTTCTACACGCGGACCACCTACGGATGGACGGCGAAGCTGAGGTTCTCGGGCACCCGTCCAGCGAGTTGGAGCGCGAGGCGCAGTTATTCGCTGGCTACTTCCTGATGCCTCCGACGTTGTTGAATCACGCCGTCGCAGCCTACGGATTGCGACGAGGTCAGATCAAACCGGAGCACGTCTACCGATTGAGCCGCGATCTGGGTGTGAGCTACGAGGCCACCGCCCGACGACTGCTCGCCGCTCGGTTCATCAACCAGGCTGCATTTCAACGAATTTTGGACCTGGGTCGGATGTCCGCCCTCCGACGGGCGTCCGGCAACCACCGCCCGGAAAACGGGCTAGCTGACATGTGGGACGCGACGAGCAACGATGAGCTCGTCAGCCTCGTCGTCGAGGAGCACGACGAGGTCATGGTGGACCTGGTCGAGCAACGTCTCGCTGGCTGGCGCTGGCAGACGGAGGATGAGCTGGCCCAACGCAATGGCGGATCATGGAGGCCTCGGTCCCGTCCAATTGCACCGCCGGAAGTCCCCGTCATCGACGGTAGCCTTCGACGGCGGGACCAATTCTCGGCGACGGACTACACACTCGCCGCCCTGGGACAAATTCGAACCCTCGATTCCGCCCCTGACGATTCTGACGCGGACGAGGATGCCGCGCCGGCCACCGTGGTCGAGGATTCGTTTACCGCTGGCGACGAGCCGCAGACCAAGATCCAACGGCAACGTCGACGCAGAATCCGTGCCCGCCAAGGTGGCCCAGCCATGGAGATCGCCGATGGCCCACCGATCGGCGGCAACGGCGTTCGTACGGTCATCGTGCGTACCGTCAGGCCCGGTGGGTGGCAACTCCAACTCTTTTACGCTCACGCCTACGACCCACGGGACGAACCGCTTTTCACCTACGAGCTGCAGTTGGCGGTCCAGCCAACTCCGAATACTGCGTTCCGGCGGCGACAGCTAGAGAGTGACCTAGACCGGCGGTTGCCAGGCGACCCTGATGACGACGCCGAGTTCGAGGTCGATGTCGCGTGACCACCGCTGCTGAGCGGCTTAAGAAACTCCGTGAGTCCGCCGCTGGGCGCCCTGCGGTCGACCTGACGTCGCAGATCTCAAGCGACGTCATGGATCAAGGCCCGCGACCGACGTGCGTTGCCTGTGCTCTGGCTGCTGCTCATGAGGCCGAACGCTCTGGATTCGAGGCCGCGATCGAGCCCATCTGGTGGCGCCTTCGTGAGTGGGGCTTGGCCGGACACGACGGTACGACCCTAGGCTCAGCAGGCCACGCGCTGCCGCACACCGGCCATTGCGACGCTGATCTGTGGCCCTACAACGACAGCCTCGGGTTCGAGTCTGAGCCACCGCCTGCATCCGCCGGTATTCCGCCTTGGACCCGCGCCAACCTTTCGCCTGTCGTCATAGCGCACGATGGCGTGGAAGACGCAGTTGAGCACGAACTCGCGGACGGCCATCCAGTGGTGCTAGTGATCGAGATAAGCGCCAACTTTCGCACGCCCGATCTGGACGGCTACGTAACAGTTCCACCCATCACGGCCCCCGCCGAGGGCTATCACGCTGTGGTCGTCACAGGGGCGTGGACCGATCTCACGCATGGCCGGGTGTTTCTGATCCGTAACTCATGGGGTGAATTCTGGGGGGCAGGCGGCTATGGGCTTCTCCCGGTAGAATATTTGATCAACTTCGGCGCACAAGCAGCGAGGATCTTGATATGAGTACTACTGAACTGTCTCTGGACGAATACCAACGACGGGCACTCGCTACCGATATCCTGCCAAAAGATGGGTCGGCTAGCGATTTGGTGCTTCCACTGTTCGGCATTGTAGGTGAGGTCGGCGAACTCGCAGCAGAGTGGAAGAAGCGCAACCGTGACTCAACAGGCTACAGGGCATTCGGCGAGTCCGTGCAGGAGGAATTAGGCGATGCGTTGTGGTACATGGCCGCACTGGCGTCGCGAGTCGGACTGACCCTCGGCGAAATTGCCCAAGCAAACCTGGACAAAGCTGCCGGTGAATTCCTGTCCAATGAGCCACCGCGTCCGCACGATCTCTTCGACGAAGATATGGAACCACATGAGCAGTTGCCGCGTCAGCTTGTCGTGCGCTTCAACGAACACACCGAGATCCGCGACGGTCGAGAAATTGGCGTCGTGACCCTGACGGTACTAAACGGTGAGACGACCTTCCGCCGGATGGGCGACCCAATCGATGACAACAGCGACATCGATGATTTCTATCGCTACCACGACGCGCTGCACCTGGGCCACATGGCAGTCCTCGGCTGGTCGCCGGTGATTAGGGCAATCCTCGACCCGAAGTGCAAGCGGAAGAGCGTTGAACGGCTCGACCGGGTCGAGGACGGCGCTAGAGCAGTCGTGATCGAAGAAGGCCTCACGGCGTCTGTGTTCGCCGAGGCAGCCGACTACTCGTTCTTCAAGACCACTACTCGCGTACCACGAGACCTCCTGAAGTCGTGCAGGCGCGCAACGGCTCATCTCGAGGTAAAGAGTCGCAGCATTCCCGACTGGCAGCACGCCATCTTGGCCGGGTACAACGCCTTCAGATTCCTCATAGAACATCGCAGCGGTGTCCTAGTCGCGGATCTGCATAACCGGACGCTCATCCCGTACACCGTCGAGCAGTACGAGGCGATGAACGCCACCTGATCAGTCGGTCAGGACGCGGCGTTTAGATTCCATTTTGGCGGAAACCAAGCCGTCAACGGTGCTGCGTCGGGTGCATACTTCTGCTTGATCCGGGTCCGACCGGAGATGCCCTGGACATCGGGGTGGGCGACACGGGCGTACTTGTCTACCTCGCAGAAGAGATTCTGACAGTCTATAAGCTGCAAGCGACGGCCCCGAAGGCCGTGGAACTCTAAGCCCAGCCGATCGAAGTGTTCTTCTTGGCTGTCGGCCATGTAGCGGATTACCTCAGCCTCAAATCCGGACGCGGCGGCACCGAAGCACTTGCGGATGCCGTCGCGCGCGCCGGGGCCGGGTACGACGAACTCGCCTTCATCGAAGGCCAATGCCCCGCTGTAGTTGATGTCGATGAGGAACTGGTAGGCCAGAAAGTCCCCGATTGCCGGGTAGCTCCTCAGCACCTCGAATGCGTGCGCCATGCTTGGCGCTGCAGCCAATCGCTCGTGTACCCGGTCTTCCATCAGGAGGCGCAAAAGATGCAGGTGATTAGAGTGCTTCCGCTCCCCACCAAGCTGCGGCGGAGGAATTACGTAGGCAGCCGAGTAAAGTCGGCGGCCCTCGGCGAATGCCTGCGTAAGCACGGCATCGTAGGCCACGAGGTCTGCTCCGTGCCAAGTCAGCTCTCCGATGTGCTGTTGGAGCAGACGCCAGGTAGACACCTTGTTAAAGAGCTTAAATAACAGCGTCCGGAAGACGACTTCTTCCGGCTCCTGTGATCCACGATAGGCGACCTCACCAATGAGGAACTGACTGACGCGATCGGCCGCGCGGAAGCAGTTGGTGAACCGGTGCAGCCGAAGAATCGGATCGTTGGTCCACGGCCCGGGACGCCCAGCCTGTCGAGCCTCATAAATGTGCTGGCGAGCTGCTGCGAATCGCCAGTAGGTGTCAAACACCGGGGTGACCTCGAAGCTACGACCCGCGACCACGATCGTCCGCTTTGCTTGAGTTACTCCGCTCAAAAACGGAAGCATTGCCGCGTCCTGATGACGAGCCGAAAGAGTCGTGGTCACGGGGTCCTCCTTGCAGTGTGAAGCCTGCCAGACAGGTGTTTGGTCTAGGTATTATGAAACTTTATTTCTTATATTAGACTACACCGAGGCCCAATGACTTTGGGGGTGTAGCGATGTCTGACACGCCGGGCTCCGCCTTGCCGCGTCGACGAGGCCGTCCAGCGCGAGTCGAGGAAGCGGCTCCGACCGGCTATCGAGCGACCCTGGCAACGCGACGGCAGCTTGAGATGGCCCGTCAGTTCACTGGGTACGGCAGTCTTCAAGCGATCATCGATGCCGCCGTCCGCGGGTACCTCACCGAGTTGGCGCGCACTACGCCGGCATACCGGTCCGCGCTAGCACATTTGGACGCCAAACTGCTAGCCGATCTCGACCGAAGCAAGGGAACCAGCGAGCCTCCAGTCCCTCGCTAGACGGCAGGAATGGATGAGTGCACGCCATTGACTTGCACTTGCCGACGACAGGTGTCCTGTTACTCCTGCGTTGCTTGCCTCAACCCAGGGATATCTTGCGACCGACCGTTGGTGGGTCGCTAGAACGACACCCCAAGGATTCCACCGTGTTCAGTGTCGAGGACAGTCCGGACGATAGACGTGGTGAACCATTCAGCCTCGGCGACCTCGGGGATCAAATCATTGCTGTTCAACGTGCAAATGTATTGGCCCTGTACCCCCGTTACGGCGTCTTTGGCCAGAGCCAACGCCGCGGCCTCTACCCGGACACACCTGCTATCGCTGCCGACGCCATCGCCCGGCCCTAACCTGAAAGGCACTGCCATGACAACTGGTTACAAACCCACTGTGCTGTTCGTGTGCGTCCACAACGCCGGCCGCTCGCAAATGGCAACTGGCTGGCTCAAACAGCTGGCCGGTGACCGCATCGAGATCTGGTCCGCCGGATCCGAACCCGCCAACCAAGTCAACTCCATTGCCGTCGAGGCGATGCGCGAGGTCGGCATCGACATCAGCGCCGAAACACCCAAGATCCTCACCACCGACTCTGTCTCCCGCGCCGATGTCGTCATCACGATGGGCTGCGGGGACACCTGCCCCTACTTCCCCGGCAAACGCTACGAGGACTGGGACCTGACCGACCCCGCCGGCCAAGATATCGACGTCGTACGCGAAGTCCGCGACGACATTAAGCAGCGCATCCAGGTGCTCGTCAGCGAGCTGCTTGCCCCGGCCTAGCTAGTGAGGGCTTGATCATGAGGTCAGTGCTGTCGAGTCCCCATCGCTGTCGTCTCCGGTGTGAGTGAGGGCGATAAGTTGTCGGAGGCAGTGGTCGCGTAGTGGTGCTGGGAAGTCGTCGGCGAGTCGGTTGAACATGATTCGGCCGGCTCTGCGGGTAACGATGAGCCCGGCGGTGCGGAGCAGGCGTAGGGCGTAGGAGACGGAGTCTTCGCTGACGTCGAGGGCGAGCGCTAGGTCTCCGACGCAGAGTTCTTCCGCAACGTCGAGAGCATAAATTAGGCGTAGTCGTACCGGGTCAGCCATGAGGGAGAGCAGGCTGGTGAGGCGGGCGGCGTCCTCGGCGGAGGGCAGCCGGGAGCGGGCGTGCGCGACCCGCTCGGGGTCGATCGGGTGGTCGTGGTCGGTGATGCTCATCAGAGGCCTCCTTGCCGAAAGTTGCCGTCATCTGGGCTTGGCTGCGCGCTGGCTGGGCGGCGTGCGGGGTCGCTGTCATAGCGGTGAGCGCAGTGATCGGAGCAAAAGTACACCGGCCCGTCGTGCGTTTGGCGGCTGGCGGGGGCGTCCGCGGTTTCGACCTGCATCCCGCAGACGGGGTCCTTCGCGTACCGGCTGTCCGTCGTGTCCCGGTGGCGGTAGAGCCAGTAGATGACAGCGAATACGGCGAGGGCGAGCAGGTTGAGGATGGTGGTGTAGTTCCACTGGAAGCCGGTGCGGATGATCATTGTCGGCCGGGATGGCTCGGGGATTCGGGCGAGTTTGAAGAGGTATTCGACGGCGAGGCCGGCGCTGCTCATGGTGGCCCAGAAGATGACGAGGATCCGCAGCGTGATCTGCGTGCCGAAGTATTTGCGGTAGATCGAGAGCAGCGGCAGCGTGATCAGGTCGGCGAAGACGAAGGACACGACACCGCCGAAGCTGATCCCGCCCTGCCACAGGGCTGCGGCGAGGGGGACGTTGCCGACCGAGCAGACGAAGCTGATAATGGCCAGGAACGGGCCGAGGATGACGTTCTCCAGGGAGGACCAGAAGCCGTGCCCGGTAAGGAACAGCGAACGCCAGAACCCGGTCGGTACGAGAGCGGCCAGGTAACCGGCGACCACGAAGCCGATCACCAGTTCCTTGCGCAGCATGGTGAGGTCACTGATCGTGTAGCCCGATGCATCGCCCCAGCCACGGCGTGACCGTAGCCGCTGGCGCAGCGGTTCGGCCTCATGCGGCTCGCCGTCGTCCTGAATCTGCCCGTGCCCGGCGTGCGGGTCCGTCGCCGCTTCGCTGCCGGTCGCGGCCTCGTTCGCGTTGAGCCGGTCGCGGGCCTCGCTAATCCAGGCTTCGGGGATCAGGCGCGGCAGGACCAGGCCGAGCAGGACGATCATGATCGCGCCGCCGACGAACTCGGCCAACGCGAACTGCCAACCAATCAGCAACCACGGCACGATCCCGAGCTCTACGACCAGGTTGGTCGAAGCGATCATGAACACCATCGAGGCGGTGAAGTCCGCCCCTCGCGCGAACAGTGACTTGGCCAGCGCCGAGGACGCGTAGGAGCACGAGGAGCTGATCACTCCGAAGAAGCTGGCCTTACCCAGCGTCGCCGGCCGGTGGTTACCGAGAGCCTTACGCATCTCCCCGCGTGACACGAATGCCTGCACCGCTCCGGACAGGCCAAAGCCCAACACCAACGCCCACAGCGTCTCCCAGAACATGAAGAACGCCTCATCCAGGCCGTGCCACGCCCCACCAAAAATTGTCATCGCTATGCCTTCCTCGACATCCGTACGGCTTTGCGGATGTTCACGTTCTGGTGTACGCCGATTCGCGCCGATATGCAAGTCCGTACGGATGTGCGGATAACCAGATACCGGGCTAGCCTGGGTATATGAGGCGGTGGCTTGAATCGGGGCAGGCCGTTCGTGCCCACCCGTTGGTGACGCTGCTGGTATTGCTGGGCCTTCTCGGCATGCATGGTCTGGCTGGCGGCCTGCCGACCACTTCCCCGACTGCAGCGATGAGCTCGATGCGATTCGAGCACGCCGTAACTAACCCCGGTGTTGCCCTGATCCGCACCGCAGCACCCACTAGTGGCGTGAGCACGTCGGCATCACCTCTCGGCACCGTTAGCGGGTTGGTGATGAGCTGCGGAATGGATCACGGCAACTGTGTCGCGGTGCTACGCAAGTCCGCGCCGTTGTCGCCGTTATCCGTGGTGTTGCCAGCTGTCCACGCCTCAGGCGCACCGGCGGCCTCCTCAGCGGTGTGTTTACGCGCCGGACCGCCTATGCCACCGGACGTGTCGTTGATCGGGTTGTGCATCAGCCGGACCTGAGCAGAGCACCGGGGAACCCTCCCATCTGGCTTCGTGTCACAAGACATGCGTGCCGAGATGTCGGGGCTCTCAGACTCCGTTTGCCATTCCGACGTAAGCACATTCGTCCTGAAAGGACACCCGCATGACCAAGCAATACCAGATCACGACTGTCATAGCCGCGCTCGCGGCGATCGGCCTGACTGCCTGCTCCAGCAACTCCCCGACCTCAACCAGCAACAGCAGTGCCGGCATGACCATGAGCGGCCCCGCGGCTGTGGCGGCCTCGGCTAGTGGTCCGCACAACAGCGCCGACATCGCCTTCGCGACCGACATGATCCCGCACCACCGCCAGGCGGTGCAGATGGCCGATAGCGCCCCGGCCAAAGCAACTAACGCCCAGCTGAAATCGCTGGCTACCACCATCAAGGGAGACCAGGACCCGGAGATCGTGAGGATGTCGGGTGGCTGAGCGGCTGGGGCGCGCCCGTCCCCTCGTCCTCGATGGGGTCGATGGGTCAGATGTCGATGCCCGGCATGATGAGCGATGCCGACATGGCTGGTCTGGATAAGGCCAGCGGCGCTGCGTTCGACCGGATGTGGGTGCAGATGATGACCACTCACCACCAAGGCGCGCTGACCATGGCCCACACCGAACTCGCGGGCGGGCAGAACCCCGAAGCGAAAGCCCTGGCCCAATCGATCATCACTAACCAGACTCAGCAGATCCAGCAACTGAAAACCCTGCTCTCCGCGCTGCCCGCCAGCTGACCGAGCCAAGTTCAGTAAAGGACTCCCTAGTTGCCGGGGCCGCTCATCACGGCGGCTTCGGCGCTCAGGGTTCGGGGGCAGCACCCAATTCAGGCTCGCGAGAAGCACGCTCAGCGAGATCGGACCTTAGCTGTCGCCGGAGATTGTGGTCCCGTGCTGATGGGCTCCGGCGGGACTGGCGTGGATGGTGGCGGCGGTGAGGCGTCGGACTTGGGCGAGGAGGTGGGCTTCGGCATGGTGGGCCAGGTCGTGCGCTTGGGTGAGTGAGAGGTCGGGGTTGACGGTGACGTCGGCTTCGGCGCGGAGGGTGTGGCCGATCCAGCGGATGCGCAGTTCGCGGACCCCGCTGATGCCGGTGACGCTAGTGACGGCGGCGGTGGCTTGATCGACGAGGGCGGGGTCGACGGCGTCCATCAGTCGGGCGCCGACTTGGCGGACCGCTGACCGCAGGACGCCGAGGATGGCGACGGTGATGACGAGGCCGATGATCGGGTCGGCTTGTTTCCAGCCGAGCGCGACGCCGGCTGCGCCGAGGAGGACGGCGAGGCTTGGTCTGGCCTTACTCCTTGTCGATTGTCCAGACGTGAATGGTGACGCCCTGGCCGCCCGCGTCCGGGCCGCACTCCACCATCAGGGTGTGGACGGCAGCGTTGCCGTGGCGGCCAAGCCACGTGATGGTCAATCCTTGGACGACCTCTTAGCGATCTGCGAGGCCGAGCTTGTCGCTAGAGACGCCGTCAACCGATCGCCGAGGTCACTCCGCCCGGAGGCATAGAGCTGCTCGGCGTAGGCCTCAAGATCGGCTCGGGTTTTCGGCTGCAGCAGCCGGGCGGGCTGCTGCTCGGCGAGCAGCTCCTGAATCAGGTCGACGGTGCCGGCATCATCTTGGGCGCCGACCGTGGCGCGGATGAACGCGTCGAGCGCCAACCGCTGTCCGTAGTTCAACCGGTTGGCTTCAGGCGTTGGGATCCACGGCTCTTCCTCACCGACGGCGGCGCCAAGGACGGCCCGCAACTCGGTGATCGAGACGCCGGGCAGGCATGCGGCGAAAGCTTCGAGGACGGCCTCGCTCGGCCGCTGCGGGTGATGGCCGGATAGATAGCGATAGACCGTGGCTCGATCGACCCGACCTTCGAGGGCCTGGACCACCTGGATCTTGGACCAGCCGGCGGGCACGTGCGCGTTCAGGTAGTCCGACAGTTTGGACACGCGCCTGCTCCTTCGCTCGACAGCGATGACGACCTGATAACCCGAAGGCCGCAGCCTATCGCACGTCGCATCGACTTGCGATAGACTGTTTTTCATGGCACCGCCGGGGGCTGGCACCCCCGGCGGGCCTTTCTGCCACCCAACGCTCCAGTCGAGGAGAACACCGAGTGACACTCCATATTGTGGCATGTGGCTGCGCCCGCGCAGGCAGCCTGAACAGCTCCCAGACTCGCACGCGCCGGCTCCGGTCGGGGGCCCGCGATGCAACTGCGTAACCGCCTCATCTTCGTTTCGCTGATCGAAGAACTCGGGATCTCCGAGCGCGAACTCTCTCGCCGCGCCAACCTCAGCCACTCGACGGTGAATCACCTGATGACCGGTCGCCGCGTCTCCTGCTCGCTCACCACCGCGGTTGCGATTACTCGCGCGCTCGGCTGCCCGGTGGCCACGCTGTTCGCTGCTGACACCCGAGTCGAGCAGGCCGCCATCGATCGCCTCGCAGCTAAGAAGAATCAGCAATGACGAAACCCTGGCCGGACGCTGCCGACCTCAGTCGGCTCTACGACCATGGCGCGGCCTGGTGCGTCAACGGCCGCGGTCACCCCAATGCCAACGACGGCTACCCGGATGCGGAGATCCACCTGCCCCACGACGAGTGCCGTTCGCGAAGTCAGCATGTGGACTGCGTGGGATCGTCCGGGGTCTCGACACTGGAACTCTTTGTGGCGCAGCCCTTTCGCTTCGGTCAGGAGCGAACAGGCATCCATGAGTCCACCACGCCCTCGATTGTGTTGAGTGTGTGCGGTTCAGACCCTGGCTTCCAGCCATACCAGCTCCGACTTACTCAGGGTGATGCTCTGCTGTTGGCGCACCATCTCGTCTCGATGGTCGATCACCTGAACGCCTGCTCGTTTTGACTGGGAAACGATGCTGATAGTCATGCGGCAGTGGCATAGATCGACCGCATCCGGGCTAGCCTCCTGTCACCATCAGCGCGTTCTGCAGGCCTTTGGCGCCTCCGAACAGGGTTCGGTCACTTCTTTCGCCCGGCCCGTGCCCCGGTTCCAGCACCGTGTTGTCCTCGACGTTCCAGAGCCATTCGATGATCCATGGACGGAACATCGGCTCAGAAACCAGATCGGTGGCCTGCCAACGCTTCACGAAATCTCCCGATGCGCTTGACGCCGGCACGACGGAGAGGCACTTGATCGATCCACTGCTCTGCGCGAAGGTCAAGACTGCTGCGAGTCCGGCACTGAGCAACGGATCTGCGAGACCGGCTGCGCTCACCAAGGAGGTGACGGCGGCTTGGGCGTCCCCAGACAGGGCGAAGGAGGGCAGCAGGCCCTTCAGTTCGTCCAGCCATGGACCGAACGATCCGACGAACGCCTGCTCCCGCCGGATGTCGACGTTCGGAGGCTGCCGTAGGGCTAGCACATGAAACCCCTGCTCGCGAGCCGTCCAACCAGCGTGTTCGAAGCCGACTGCGGCTATCCCGGCGCCCTGAAGCGAACTGACATGCTCGGTGATCGCGTCCCAGTTGGCATTCCGGCTGAGCGAGGTCAGTTTCGACCGAGCCGCTGACAGGGCCTGAGCCATAGGCGATTGACCTGCGCCCAGGGTCGGCAGAATGACGTAACCGCTGTACTTTGCCGCCTTCACAAAGTGCTCGACATAGGTCATGATGCTCGATGTCCCGACACTCAGATTCGGGCAAACGTGTAGACACCTGACCGGTACGCCCGCACTTGGCTCAGCACTCGATCGCTCCAGTTTCCCTCGCAGGTATATATGGTGCCGGCCACGGGGTCGGCGCCAGCGACGAGACCCATGTGCGAATGCTGCGGATCGGTCGGGTTGAGGAAGAAAACGTCACCGTGCTCGGGCCTCGACACGATCTTGTTGTGATTGCGGGCCCACTGGTAGATCCATGGAACATATCCAGAATTGCCCCAAGGGGAGCGATGATCGTGATTCCCGAGCGAACTCGTGTCGAACGCCCAGCCGACGAAGTAGGCACACCACGGCACACACCCCACTCCGGCCCCGGCGATCCAGACGACGTAGCGGTCGTGCGGTACCCCGCAGTTCGACCCAGGGGGTTGCTCGGATACGCCCGCCTGCGTCCGGGCATTGGCCACAGCAGCCGAGCCTGCAGAGCTGCCCATCGCGGAGAACTCGATCGCTTGGACATTTTCGCTTCCGCCATCAGGCAGATCGCTGTCAGACGTCCACTCACCGAGCACATCATCGGATCCTTGATGCGTCGGCTCTGGCAGCGATTCTGGCGGGACGTCTTCGACGAAGGGTTCGGTCATGATGTGTCCTCCCGGCCGCTGGCACGTAGCGTAGGGGGTCGACGGTAATTGCGAAAGAGCATGCCGATCTCGAACTGAGGAAGCCGCGCGTCTGTGGCATTTGCCAACAACGTCGAGTATCGATCGGGTGGCAATGGGCAGGCTAGCCACTCTGGTGGGTTGCCGGTGGCAGCCAAGAGCGCGCCCGGCGTGGCGGCCATTCCCTAAGCGGCGCAGCCGTCACCTTCGCCTGCCCGGTCGTTACCTAGGTTGAGATTCCGGAACTGCTGAGGGCAGACAGTCCAATGCGTAGACGCGATTCAGCCGACTGATAGGCGACGACGGCGATGGCGTGAAGGATGGAAAGATCGTTCATGCCCATCGAACGCAGCGTGTCGACGTCCGACGAGGTCGTGAGCCACGGTGTCCGGCTCAGCTTTCCCGCGAAGTCTGCCAGGGCGCACGGCTCGGTCCGCGCCGGATCGGCCGTATCAACCAGTCCGAGGACACTGTCGCAGGCATTTCTGGCCGCTATCGTCCGAAGCTGGAGCCGGGTTGCCGGTGACAACTGGCCGAGGCCGTCTACTACGTAGTCGCGCCAGCGACACCACGCCTCATGCACGCCAGGCAACAGCGTGAGGAGTTCGAGGGAGTCCCCGACTGGCGGCCACTGTGCCGGCTCAGGTCGCCCGGCCGACTCGGTGACGCCGCGATAGACGAACCGCGGAAGGACGGCTCCGTAATCTGCCTCGATCCCGGTGCCGTCGGCTACCCGGGTGAGGTAGTTGAACATGGCGACCAGGCCGATGACGAGGACGATCGATTCGCGGGACAACCCCACTGCGGACAGCCGCTGAATATCGGCAGGTCCGATCGTCCAGGGGCGAGCCGTCAACGATCGGGCGAAATCCACCAGGCCGGCATCCTGAGGTGAGAGCTGATCAGAGGTCTGCCCCAGGACGATGTTGCGGCTAACGGTCTCATCGCCGCTTGCTACACGCAGAAACTCCGCGTGAGCGGTCGTTCAATAGAAGCACTCGTTCTCCCGCGAGGTCACGGCATTGATCAGTTCTCGGGATTGCCAGGCAAGCAGGTCGTTGCTCAGCGAGCCCGAAACAGCGAAGGTACGTCGCAGCAACTCGGGGTCGAGGGAATGCGCTCGGATGATCCCAGGCGCGCCACCGTGCTCTGGCTGGTACACCGACGGCATCGGACGAGCGGCCATCGCCTGATATGCGGCCAGAAGGTCGCCGTCCGCCTCGTGCGTGTCGATCAGTCGCAGGTACGCCACATCATCACCCCGCAATCGGACGTCCGTCGGTATCGGCGAGGCTCCGGGCTGCCTTCGGCGATGCTTCTTCGCGGTTACAGCACCGATGTCCGCACCGTAACACCGGCCGCGGACCGAGATCACCGCCGCATTGCTCACCATCCGCGGTGCTCGCACTGCGCTGGCCGCTGCCGGCCGGGTGAGTGTGCTGATCCTGCCGGCAACAGTTCGTGCTGGCTGCTCCTGCACCTTGAGGCAACCACCACTGCCCGTTTCGGGGGCCCGTCCGGTCATGGTCGCCGGTGAAGGCGCCCGCCCAGAATGTCCCCACAGCCCTACTAGGAGGACATATGCAGCCACAGAACGCCGACGACTTACTGAGTCGCCTGCCCGCAGACCTGCAACGGGAGGTGCGTGGATACCTGGACGCACCGGACCAGGCCGCGATGGACGTCCACCTTGCCGGCCCGGCTCAGTTCCTGCCGGCAACCAGGCAGTATCTCGCCGACGCCGGCGAGGACGCGTTCTTCGCCTGGATCTGGTCGCTACCCGAGAACGACCCGCATCGGCTCGCCGCTCTCAGCGATGACGCGTTGCGCGCGGTGTTCGAGCGCAAGGTACGCGAGCAGTTGTTCGAGGGCGCCACCGGGGACGGTCCGAGCGCGGAGGAGCGGCGCGAGGCTCGGCTGAGCTTCGCCGCCCGGTTCAACAGCATCGCCGCCGAGATCGCGCGCGCGGTGGAGGCGTTCAACGGCGAGGAGGACGAGGACGACGTGCAGGCGGTCGCCAACGTCTACCCCACGTTCATGGAAGACGTTCAAGCCTTTCAGAACCTGGCAAACGAGTCCCAGCTTGCGGCGGCCGCTGCCGTCTACAACACCGGCGCGGAGGTGGGGCCGTTGCTGGCCCAGTACCTGGAGACCCATGATGCCGAGGTGCTCGCGCAGTTGCGCAACCGGGTGGGCCAGATGTGCGAGGCAGCCGCCCGGGCCAACGACGTGGCCGGCAATCCCGATCCGGGCGTGGGAGACGGCGCCGCGGCGGCCCTGCTGCATCTCAGCTGAATCCGGCAAGCGCGGTTCAGCGCCTACCAGCTGGGGCGGCGCTCTACGAGCTACGGCTGCTCGGCAGGGCCGAGTAGTGGCGAGGTCGACGGGCTACTGCTCGGCCCGGGCCTTCACGGCCGCGAGGGTGTGCTCGATCGACTCGACGTTGAAGCCGGGGCGGTCGGTCCGTCCGGTGACCCGCGGACCGAGATAGCGTTGGACCATCAGGTTGCCGACGCGATACCAGCGTTCGGTGAGTCGGCAACCGGCCTCGGTGGGTTCCACCTGGTAGGACCAGCGTGACACGCGCAATCCGAACGAGGTGCGCACGTCGAAGGTCAGCAACATGCCGGGCACGTACTCGACCACGGTCGAGAAAGTCTTCCAACGCTTGTCGCCGTTGTGGTTGACACCCCGGAACCGCGCCCCGACGGCTGGCCCGTCGGCACCACCGACCCAGCGACCGCCGAGATTCTCCGGGCTGAACTCGCCCATCCGCGGCAGGTCGGTCACCAGCGACCAGACCAGGTCGGCGTCGGCGGCGATCGTCACTGTTTTCGAGATCGTCGCTTCCACGTCCGTCACGGTAACCGCGCCATCGCCGCCCCGTACAGCATCGGCGGCAACCACGGCACGGCAGGAGAAACCGCTACATCAACGTCTGGCACTGACCAAAAGCGCCCGGACGGGCGGCCCGGCGACGGAGCTCAGCGGCGCCGATCGGGGGCCGGCAACTCCGGCAGTTCGGCCAGCCACAGCCAGCGGTCGAACAGCTCGGCCACCGGCGGATCGCTGAACCGGCCGGCATGTTCGATGAACATGTCGGTGGTCACCGTGCGGTGCCGGTTGAGCTCGGTCCAGGCCCGCAACATGGAAAAGAAGCTGGCGTCGCCCTGCGCCAACCGCAGCGCATGCAGGGTCAGCGCGCCACGTTGGTAGAGCCGGTCATCGAACATCAGCTGCGGGCCGGGATCGCCGATCAGCAGATCCTGCGGCAGGTCGGCGAGACGCTGCCGGGCCAGCTGTGCGGTCCGGTCAGCCGCCGGGCCGCCGGAGTTCTCTGACCACAACCACTCGGCGTAGCAAGCGAATCCCTCGTTGAGCCAGATGTGCTGCCAGGCGCGGACGGTGACGCTGTTGCCGAACCACTGGTGAGCCAACTCGTGTGCGATCAGCCGTTCGGAGCCGCGCCGGCCGTCCATGTGATTGGCACCGAACACCGACACCCCTTGTGATTCCAGGGGAATCTCCAGCTCGTCGTCGGTGACGACCACGACGTACTCCGGGTGCGGGTAGGGCCCGAACAGCCGGACGAAGGTCTCCAGCATTTGCGGCTGCCGGGACAGGTCCGTCCGGCAGGCGGCTCGGAGCCGATCGGGTACCGCGGCTCGCTGCGGCACCGGGCCGACCGCCAGCTCGATCAGCTCATACCGGCCGATCTGGATCGTCGCCAGGTAGCTCGCCATCGGATCGGGCTGCTCGAAGACCCAGGTGCTCTGGCTGGCACGGGTGGTGTGCGAGCTGAGCACCCCGCAGGCCACCACCCGGTAGGCCGACTCGGTGGTGACCGCCACCCGATAGGTCGACTTCTGGCTGGGGTGGTCGTTGCACGGGAACCAGGTCGGAGCGCCGTCCGGCTGGCCGGCCACGATCACCCCGTCGGTGAGTTCCTCCCAACCCAGCTCGCCCCAAGGCCCCGGCCGCGGCTCGGGGTGCCCCTCGTACTGGACGTCGATGGTGAACCGGGCCCCGGCCGGCACCGGCGTCGACGGCCGGATGGTCAGCTTGTCGCGCCCGGTGCTGAACTTCGCCGCCCGGGATCCGTCCACCGACACCTTGGCCACCTTCAGCCCCACCAGGTCCAGGCTGAAGCTGCTGAGCGGCTGGTCGGCCGTCGCGGTCAGGCTGGCCCGCCCGGTCAGCCGGTTGGTGCCGACCCGGTAGTTCAGGGTGAGGTCGTAGTGGTGCACCCGGTAGCCGGGATTGCCGCTGGCCGGCAGGTAGCGATCACCGATCCCGGTGCTGCTCAACGCTGCCTCCACGGCGAGATCGGGTTGCCGATCCACCTGCTGTGCTCCGGTACGGTGTCGCCTCGCATCACCAGCGAGGACGGCCCGACCGTGGCGCCGGACCCGATCGAGGCGCCCGGCAGGATCACGCTGTGCGGGCCGAGGGTTGCGCCGGCGCCGAGCAGCACCGTGTCCATCTGCAGGATTCGATCATGGAACAGGTGGGTCTGCAGCACGCACCCCCGGTTGACCGACGCGCCCGGCCCGATCTCGATCAGGTCGGCCTCGGGCAGCCAGTAGGTTTCCAACCAGGCGCCGCGGCCGATCGCCGAACCCAAGCAGCGCAGCCAGAGGTTGAGCACCGCGGTGCCGGTGGCGGCCCGCGCGAACCAGGGCGCGGCGACCATCTCGACGAAGCTGTCCACCACCTCGTTACGCCACACGAACGAGGACCACAGGGGGTAGCGAACCGCCCTGGTCCGTCCCACCAGCAGCCACTTGACAGCACAGGTGAGCGCCCCGGCCAGCGCCCCAGCCGCGAGCAGCACCAGCCCGCCCAGCGCGGCCGCCGCGCCGAAGCCGAGCGTGTTCGCCAGCGCCTGCAGGCACAGCAGCACCAGCACCGCGATGGCCGCGGTGCAGATCACCGCGACCACCCGGCACAACTCGATCAGGGCCCGGGCGACCCGCAGTGCCCATGACGGCGAGAAGGTCCGGCTCACATCGGCCAGGTTGGCCGAGCGGCGCAACTGGACCGGCGGGCTGCCCAACCACGACGATCCCTTTCTGGCCTTGTGCGGCGCGGCCGACAGCACCGCCACCAAAGCGTTCTTCGGCACCGAACGGCCGGGTCCGGTGGTGCCGGAGTTGCCGAGAAAGGCGCGCTTGCCGATCTTGGCGCGCTCGACCCGCAGGTAGCCACCACCGAGTTCGTAGGAGCCGACCATCGTGTCGTCGGCAAGGAACGCGCCGTCGCCGACAGTGGTCATCTTCGGCAGCAGCAGGACGGTGGAGGCCTCCACGCCCCGGCCGATGTCGGCTCCGAGCAGCCGCAACCAGAGCGGCGTGACCAGACTCGAATACAACGGGAACAGCAGCGAGCGGGCAGAGTCCAGGATCCGCTCGGTGGCCCAGACCTGCCAGCCGAGCCGGCTGCGCACCGGATGGTGGCCGGCGCGCAGGCCGATGCCGAGCAGCCGCACCACCAGGACGGTGAGCAGCGCATAACTTGCCAGCCACCCGATCGCGGCGACCGGCACCGCGAGCAGCAACCGGCCGGCGGCGGTGCTCAGCGCGTGCGCATCGCCGAGGCAGCGTCGCGCCCACCACATGGCCGGCAGCGCGGCCACCGCGGGCAGCAGCCACAACCCCACCGAGGTGAACCCGTAGCCGGCCAGCCACCAGGGCTTGCGCGGCGGCGCGGCCGGCCACCGGTGCTCGGCCCGGCCGAGCCGCACCGCCGGTGACCCGGCCCAGGTCTCGCCGTCCGGGACGGGCCCGGTGACCCAGGAACCATGGCTGATCTCGGCGTTGCGACCGATCTCAGCGCCGGGGCCCAGCGTGCTGCGTGACCGGACGGTGGCACCCGCTCCGATGGTGATCCGGCCCAGGTGCAGGACGTCGCCGTCGAGCCAGTAGCCGGCCAGGTCCACCTCGGGCTCCACCGAGCTGTCCCGGCCCAGCACCAGCATCCCGGTGATCGGCGGCACCGTGTGCAGCGTGACGCCGCGACCCACGGTGGCACCCAATGCCCTTGCGTAGTAGGCAATCCACGGCGCACCGGCGAGGTTGGCGGCGTCCACGGCGTCGGCCAGCCGCTCGGCGCTCCACAGTCGCAGGTGCACGCTGCCTCCGCGCGGGTAGTCACCCGGACGGACCCGCAACAGCAGCAGCCTGGCCCCGGTCGCCGCGATGCCCATCCGACCCAGCGGGCTGAGCAGTAGCAGCCAGCCCAGCCCCACCCACCACCAGGACGCGGTGGGTGCCCAGCTGAACGGATAGGAGTGCGCCAGCACGTTGTCGGCGGTGGCCAGTACGGTCAGCCAGCGCAGGCCGGCCAGTGTGCTCACCACAGCGGTGACCGCGACCTGGACGGACTGGGCCGTCCGCGACACCGGCCGCACCGTCCGGGTCACCACCGTGGCGGCGGGCTCGGCGGCGTCCAGCAGCCCCGCCAGGTCGGCCAGCCTCGGGTGCGCATAGACATCGGCGACGGTGATCGAGGGCGACCGTTCGCGCATCGCCGAGACCAGCCGGGCAGCGGTCAGGCTGCCGCCACCGTGGGCGAAGAAGTCATCGTCCGGGCCGCCGACGCTCGCTCCGAGCACCGAGGCCCATTGGACGGCAAGCCAGCCTTCGGTGCCGGTCAGGCCGGCCGCGGTCGCGCTTACCTGCACGCCGGGCAGCGGCCAGGGCAGCGCGTCCCGATCGATCTTGCCCGACACCCGGCTGGGCAGGCTGTCCAGCACCGCCAGCGTCGGCACCAGCGGCGCTGGCAGCTGCTGGCGGAGCTGGTCCAGGGCGGCGCTCCGGTCGAAGCGGGCACCCGGCGCGAGAACCAGGTAGCCGACCAGGATCTGGTTGCCACTGCCGGTGCTGCGGACCGCCGCGGCGGCGCCGGCCACCATCGGCAACCGTTGCATCGCGGCGTCCACCTCGCCGAGTTCGATCCGCCGGCCGCCGATCTTGACCTGATCATCGGCTCGGCCCACGAACAGCAGGCCGTCCGGCTCGTAGCGGACCAGGTCGCCGCTGCGGTAGGCACGATCCCAGCCGAGGCTCGGCATGGCGGCGAACTTCTCGCCGTCGCGCACCGGGTCCAGGTAGCGGGCCAGGCCCACCCCACCGATGATCAGCTCGCCCACCTGGCCGGCGGCCACCGGCTGCTGCTGCTGGTCCAGGACCGCCAGGTCCCAGCCGTCCAGCGGCAGGCCGATCCGGACCGGGCCGTCCTCGATGAGTTCGGCCGCGCAGGCCACCACGGTTGCCTCGGTCGGACCGTAGGTGTTCCACACCTCCCGCTCCGGACCGACCAGCCGCTCGGCCAGCTCGGGCGGGCAGGACTCGCCGCCGAAGATCAGCAGCCGTACCCCATCCAGCGAGTCGATCGGCCAGAGCGCGGCCAGCGTCGGCACCGTTGACACCACCGTGATCCGGCGGCTGACCAGCCAGGCGCCGAGATCGACCCCGCCACGGACCAGCGACCGGGGCGCCGGCACCAGGCAGCCACCATGCCGCCAGGCCAGCCAGATCTCTTCGCAGGAGGCGTCGAAAGCGACCGAGAGCCCGGCCAGCACCCGATCGCCCGGCCCGATCGGCCGTGATTGCAAGAACATTCGCGCCTCGGCGTCGACGAAGGCGGCGGCGCTGCGATGGCTGACGGCAACCCCCTTCGGGACTCCGGTCGAACCGGAGGTGAAGATGATCCAGGCATCGTCGGTGATCTCTGGATCGACCGGCGCCCCGGCGGCCACGCCGCCCTGCCAGACCGTGGCCGCGTCGAGCACGGTCCGCACGCCCGCCTCGCCGAAGACCAGCCGGGCCCGCTCGTCCGGGTCATCGGCATCGACCGGGACGTAACTGGCGCCGGTGGCCAGGATGGCCAGCAGGCTGAGGTAGAGCTCGCAACTGCCGGAGGCCAGCCGGAGGCCGACCCGATCGCCCCGACGCACGCCGGCGGCGACCAGCTCGCCGGCCCGGGATCGGGCAGCTCGCAGCAGCTGGGAGTAGGTCAGGCTGGTGTGCCCGTCATCGAGTGCCGGCGCCTGCGGATGGGCGGCCGCGGTGGCCGCGATGATGTCGATGAGGGTGCGGGCCGGTGGTGCGGCCGCGGAACGAATCAGCTGCGCAACACCGGTCTTGGCTGGCAACTCGGGGTCCGTTTCGTCGCTGGCGCGGTGCGGTCGTCGGTGATCGGCCGGGCTGCGGCGCGTCCGGCCCGGACCGACCGTCCGAGGACGTGGCCGATCATACGGCGCAGCCGGATCGAGGGCCCCGGGCCTGGCTGGTTCGACGGCCCACCTACCGGATTCGGTCGATCGGTGAGGCGCCGCTGAGCGTGGTCGCGGGACCGGCCGCCGGTTCTCGGTAGAATCCAGTGGTGAATTCTGACTCCAGAGGTCCTGCCGGTTCGGGATCGGGTGACCTGCCACCGCACCTGGACCCGCGCCGTGGCCAGCCGCGTCGAAGTCCACGCAACCCGCAGCCCCCGGCACCTGAGGATCACAGCGTCCTGCCGCCCCAGCTGGACCCGCGCGGCGGGCGGGCCCAGGCGCGGCGCGCTCCCGGTCGGCGCTCGGCCGGTGGATCGTCGGTGCTGCACGGCGCCGCGCTCGGGCTGCGGATCGTGGCCGCCGCGCTGTCGTTGGTGGTGCTGGTGGGCAGCGGCTGGGCCTGGGCGACCTACCGCAGCTTCAACGCCAACATCAAGCGGGTTCAAATCTCGACCCACTCGACCGCGGCGGCCAAGAACATCGACGGCAGCGACCAGAACATCCTGATCGTCGGCAACGACGACCGCGACACCGCCACCGACGCCGAGCTCCGCCAGCTGGGTACCACCCGCGACGGTGGTTCCTACAACACCGACACCATGATGCTGTTGCACGTGCCCGCCGATGGCCGCAAAGCCACCGTGATCTCCTTTCCGCGCGATTCCTATGTCGATATTCCCGGTGTCGGAAAGGCGAAACTCAATTCCGCCTACACCGCGGGGCTGAACAAGAACAATGGCAGCAAGGCGGCCGGCGCGTCCCTGCTGGTCGACACCATCGAGAACCTGACCGGGCTCAGCATCGACCACTTCGTCCAGGTGGACCTGCTCGGTTTCTACCGAATCTCCAACGCGATCGGCGGTGTCAACGTCTGCCTGAACCAGGCGATGGGCCCGGCCAAGACCGTGGGTCAGGTCGGCAACGGTTTCGATTCCGGTTATGAGAACGGCAAGTTCGTCTACAGCTACTCCGGCATCAACCTCAAGAAGGGCAACAACGTCATCAAGGGCACCCAGGCCCTGGCGTTCGTGCGCCAGCGGCACGGCCTGCCCGCCGGCGACCTGGACCGGATCAAGCGCCAGCAGTACTTCTTGTCGGCGGTGTTCCGCAAGCTCACCTCGGGCGGCACCCTGCTGAACCCGTTCAAGCTGCAGAACCTGCTCAAGGCCGTCACGTCCTCGCTGACGATGGATCAGACCCTGGACCCGACCAAGCTGGCCCAGCAGATGCAGAACCTGAGCGCCGGCAACGTCACCTTCACCACCATCCCGCTGTCCGGTGACGACCCGAACTCGCCGGTCGGGGACGTGCTGCTGGTGAACACCGCGGCGATGCCCGACTTCATCAACAGCCTGATCGGCAACCCCTCGGCGGACGCGCTCAAGAAGGCCAAGGCGGCCGACCCCAAGACGGTCACCGTGTCGGTGGTGAACGACACCAACTCCAACGGGTTGGAGAAGACCAACGCGGCCGCGCTGAACAAGCTCGGGTTCAGCACCACGATCCCGGCGGCCACCAGCGCCGTCGTCGCCAAGACCACCATCAAGTACCCCAAGGGCGACGAGAGCGCGGCCAAGGCGCTGCAGGCGGCGGTGCCCGGCGCGGTGATGAGCCAGACCAGCGACGTCAAGGTGCTGACCCTGGTGCTGGGCAACAACGGGGTTCAGGTGAAGTCACTGATGGCAGCGCACCCGTCCAGCGCGGCGAGTTCCACCGCCGCCAGCCCGCTGCCGAGCACCCAGACCATCAACGCGGCCACCGCCGGCTGCATCAACTAGCGCTGGGCAGTGCCTGCCCGCTGGGCAGCGCCGCCGGCTCGAAGGGGAGAACTCGGTGAGCGAGCATGAGCGAGCGGCCACGGCCGGCCGGGATTTCGACCTGGTGCTGTTCGGCGCGACCGGCTTCACCGGCCGGTTGACCGCTCAGTACCTGGCGCGCAACGCCCCGGACGGCTGCCGCTGGGCGCTGGCCGGACGCAATCGGGCCAAGCTCGAAGCCGTCCGGTCCGAACTGGCCGCCATCGACGGGCGATGGTCTGAGCTGGCATTGCTGATCGCCGACGCCTCCGATGCCGACTCGCTACGGACCGTCGCGGCCAGCGCCCGGGTGGTGCTCAGCACGGTCGGGCCCTATATCGTGCACGGCGAGCCGCTGGTTGCGGCCTGCGCGGCCAGCGGCACCGACTACCTGGATCTGACCGGCGAGCCGGAATTCGTCGACCTGATGTACACCCGCTACCACGAGCAGGCCAGCCGCACCGGCGCCCGGCTGATCCACTGCTGCGGGTTCGACTCGATACCCCACGACCTCGGCGTCTACGTCGCGGTGGGCCTGCTGCCCGATGATGTGGCGATCACCGTCGACGGGGTGGTTCGGGCCGGTGGCAGCCTGTCAGGCGGCACCGTGCACTCGGCGGTCACCGCGTTCTCCCGGGTGCGCAGCTCCGCGGCCGCCGCCCGGGCCCGGCACGAGTCCGAAGACCGGTTACCGGCCGAGGGCCGCCGCTCGCGGGCGACGAACACCCCACCGCGCCGGTCGGCGGGGCTGTGGCTGCTGCCGTTGCCGACCATCGACGGCCAGGTGGTGGCGCGCTCCGGCCGGGCGCTGGCCCGCTACGGTCCGGACTTTAACTACCACCACTACGCCGGCGTCCGGAGGTTGCCGGTCGCGGTGGGCGCCACGCTGGGGTTGGCCGGGCTGGCCGCGCTGGCTCAGCTGCCACCGACCCGCAAGCTGCTGCTCGGCCGGATCCAGCCCGGCGACGGCCCGTCCGAGCAACGTCGGGCCGAGGGCTGGTTCAGCGTCCGGTTCACCGCAACCGGCGGTGGCCGGCGTGTCGTCACCGAGGTGTCCGGCGGCGATCCCGGCTATGGCGAGACTGCCAAGATGCTCGGCGAGGCGGCGCTGTGCGTGGCCTTCGACGAGTTGCCGCCGCACTCTGGCCAGCTCACCCCGGCAGTGGCGATGGGCCAGTCGCTGGTGGATCGACTCAGCGCGGCCGGGATCGTTTTCCGGGTGATCGAGCCGTGCTGAGGGTCGTCCCGGCTGGGGTCGGTCAGATCAGCCGGCGGGCATCCGGGCCAGCAGGGTGGTGGCCTGCTCGAAGAAGCGGTGTTCCACCAGCACCTCGTACTTGGTCGCCACCACCTGGCTGACCGAGGAGAAGTCCCGGGTGCCACCGCGGGTCACCGCGGTGAAGCCGATCTGGCTCCAGATCAGCCCGAAGATCGCTCCGAAGATCGGCGTGCTGATCAGAAATCCGAGCTGATTACCTTTGCCGAAAATGGAAAACGCGATACCGACGAACAGTCCCATCCACAGTCCGGACACCGCGCCGGCCGCCGCAACCTTGCCGCGGGTGAGTCGACCGGTCACCCGCTCGACGGTCTTGAGCTCGGTACCGACGATCGCGACCTGCTGCACCTCGAACTCGTTGTCCGAGAGGAAGTCCACCACCTTCTGGGCTTGCGGGTAACCGTCGTACACCCCGAGTGACAGGGGGTATTCCAGGTCCAACCCGGGCCGGGGAATGTTCGCCGATATCGCCATCGCAACTCGCCTCTCATCGCCACCGGCGCTCCGGTGATCTGACTATCCCGACAACGAATGATGGCACGCGCTGAGTTCCCGTGGCGGCTGCCGGCGGTTACCGGCACAGCCAACGGTCCTGGCCGGCAACAGCCGGCGGTCAATCAGACGTCTCGTCAGATCCAGCCGGGGAACCACATGCGCAGCTGCCACTCGTGGTTGGTGAGCATCCCGCCGGTGAAGATCGGCCACATCCACACGAAGTCGGCAACCACCGCGCCGAGCCAGATCACCACCACCGCGGAGCGCAGCAGCCGGTCGAGTGAGATGCCCTGGATCTGGATCCACTCGCGCAGCCCGACCGTCCGCACCGGCGCGTCGAGCTCATCGCCGGCCGCCTCACCGCTGCCTGCCGCAAGGCGGTCAGACCGAGGCTCGTGCGATTCGGCGGCTCCGGATCGCACCGGCACCGGCAGCGGGACGGGCGGCCGGCTGGCGGCGCGGGCCCGCTCACCGGCCGTCCGGCTCAGCATCGCGCCCACCGCCAGGGTCAGGCCCAGCACCAGAAACGGCATCAGCGGCGTCATGTAGAACAGGAACCCGGTGCGGCGGGTGTTCTGCAACCAGACGCCCCAGCCGGCCAGAAACGCCAGCCACACCGCGCCGGCCCGCCAGTCCCGGGTGGTGACCCAGTGCCAGAGCAGCCAGGCCAGCGCGGGCAGGAAGGCCCAGTACATGATCGGGGTGCCGATCAGCAGGATCTCGCGGGTGCAGTTGCTGGCGCCGCAGCCGGTCACCCCGGACGGCGCGTAGAACGAGATCGGCCGGCCGAGCACCAGCCAGGACCAGGGATTGGCCTTGTACGGGTGCGGGTCGTAGAGGTGGCTGTGGAACTCGTAGGCCTGGTGGTGATAGTCCAGCAGGCTGCGGAATCCCGACGGCAGTAACGCGAACAGCCCGGTGCCGGGATGGCTGTCACCCCAGTGCCGGTTCCAGGAGTTCTCGCCGACGAACCAGCCCGTCCAGCTCAGGAAGTACACCGCCACCGGGGCGGCCAGCAGCGAGAGCACGCCGGCCGGGATCGATCGCTTGAAGGCCGCCAGCCAGGGCTGTTCCACCCCCGCGCTCTTGAACGCGCCACGATCCCACAGGATCGACAGCAGCGCGAAGGCCAGCCAGAACGACAGCCCGCTCCACTTGACCGCCAGGGCGAGTCCGAACAGCGCGCCGCCGAGCAGTCGCCATGGCCGCGGGCCCAGCCGGGGTACCTCGTGGGTCAGGTCCACCCCGGCTGCGTAGAGCTGGCCCAACCTGGTGCGCAGCTGGTCGCGATCGACCACCAGCGCCGCGAAACCGGCCAGCACGAAGAGCTGCAGGAAGATGTCGAGCAGCGCCACCCGCGACATCACCAGCGAGATGCCGTCCAGGGCGAGTAGCAGGCCGGCCAGCACTCCCAGGACGGTGGAGCGAAACATCCGCTGCGCCAACCGGACCATGATCAGCACGCTCACGGTGCCCGCAATCGCCGGCGCGATCCGCCAGCCCAGCGAGTTGTCGCCCCAGATCGCCGAGGTCAGCGCGATCAGCCACTTGCCCAGCGGCGGGTGCACGATGAACATGTAGTCGCGGTTGTCCTCATAGCCGTAACGCAGCATCTCCTGCGCCTCGGTGGCGTAGTACACCTCGTCGAAGCTCTTGGACGCCGGAAAGCCCAGCGCCCAGAACCGGGTGCCGGCGGCAATCGCGGTGACCAGCAACGTCCAGGCCCAGCTCTGCAATGCCGAGTCCGGCCGCCAGGGCCGCAGCGCCGCGGGGACCTCGCGGCGGCTGCCACCGGCAGCGGACTCCGGCAGGGCGCGGAGCATGGTCGCGGTCGTCACACGGCTGATCGTAGGGTCTGCAGTTATGACATCGGGCGGTGAGACCGCGGACGGGCCGCCAGCCGGCCGGGTGATCCTCGCCGGCGCGCCGCTCGGACGCCCCAGCGACGCCTCGGCCGGCCTGGCGCTGGCGCTGGCGACCAGCCCGCTGATCGCGGCCGAGGACACCCGCCGGCTGTACCGGTTGGCCGGCGACCTCGGCGTCGAGATCAGCGGCCGGGTGCTGTCGTTCTTCGAGGGCAACGAGCAGGGACGGCTGCCGCAGCTGATCGAGCAGCTGCGGGCCGGCCAGGACGTGCTGGTGATCACCGATGCCGGCATGCCCTCGGTCTCGGACCCCGGTTACCGGCTGGTGGTCGCTGCCGTGGCCGCCGGCCTGGCGGTCACCTCGCTGCCCGGCCCGTCGGCGGTGACCACCGCGCTGGCGGTCTCCGGACTGCCGGTCGACCGGTTCTGTTTCGAGGGCTTCCTGCCGCGCAAGGGAGGTGGCCTGCGCCGGTTGCTGGCCGAGCTGGGCTCCGAGCGACGCACCATGGTGTTCTTCGAGTCCCCGCACCGGCTGGCCGAGGCGCTGGCCGATCTGGCGGCCGGATTCGGCGGTGACCGGCCCGCGGCGGTGTGCCGGGAGCTGACCAAGACCTACGAGCAGGTCAAGCGTGCCCCACTGGCCGAACTCGCGGCCTGGGCCGCGACCGGTGAGGTCCGGGGCGAGATCACCCTGGTGGTGGCCGGTGCCAGCGAACCGGCCGGCCAGCCCGAGCCGGCCGAGCTGGCCGGGCTGGTGGCCGATCGTGAGGCGGCCGGCCAGGATCGCAAGCAGGCCATCGTCGAGGTCGCGGCTCAGGCGGGGCTGGCCAAGCGGCTGGTGTTCGACGCGGTGGTGGCGGCCAAGCGTGCGGCCAACTCCGCCGAGCAACCCGGTGGCCGGCCTCACTAGGCTTGGGGCAGGCCGGCGATGCCCGCCCGGATTGACCGATTCGAGCGGGCATCGCCGCACGGCACCAGCGAGGAGCGAGCAAGGTGACTGCACAGGGTTCGGCCACGAACGTGCTGACGGCGGTGGCGTGGCCCTATGCCAACGGCCCCCGGCACATCGGTCACGTCGCCGGTTTCGGCGTCCCGTCCGACGTGTTCAGCCGCTACCACCGGCTGGCCGGCAACAAGGTGCTGATGGTGTCGGGAACCGACGAGCACGGCACCCCGATCCAGGTGCAGGCCGAGCGCGAGGGAGTGTCGCCGCGCGAGCTGGCCGACCGCAACAGCCTGGTGATCGCCAAGGACCTGCAGCAGCTGGGCCTGTCCTACGACCTGTTCACCCGGACCACCACCACCAACCACTACCAGGTGACCCAGGCGCTGTTTCTGGGCCTGCTGGACAACGGCTACATCTTCGCGCGCACCGAACTCGGTGCGATCAGCCCGTCCACCGGTCGGACGCTGCCGGATCGCTATATAGAAGGCACCTGCCCGATCTGCGGCTACCCGAGCGCCCGGGGCGACCAGTGCGACAACTGCGGCAACCAGCTCGACCCGATCGACCTGATCAACCCGCGCTCGAAGATCAACGGCGAGACCCCGAAGTTCGTCGACACCGAGCAGTTCTTCCTCGACCTGCCGGCCTTCTCCGACGTGATCTCCGAGTGGCTGCGCAAGCAGGGCCACTGGCGCTCCAACGTGCAGAAGTTCGCGTTGAACCTGCTCGATGACCTCAAGCCCCGCGCGATCACCCGGGATCTGGACTGGGGCATCCCGGTGCCGCTGGACGGCTGGCGCGACCGCAACGACAAGAGGATCTACGTCTGGTTCGACGCGGTCATCGGCTACCTGTCTGCGTCCATCGATTGGGCCGCACGGACCGGTGACCCGCAGGCGTGGCGGGCCTGGTGGCAGAACCCGGATGCCCGGGCCTATTACTTCATGGGCAAGGACAACATCGTGTTCCACGCCGAGATCTGGCCGGCGATGCTCTTCGGCTACTCCGGCGTCGGGACCAAGGGCGGCAAGCCCGGCGAGTTGGGCGCCCTCAACCGTCCTTACGACGTGGTGTCCTCGGAGTTTCTGACCATGGAGGGTCGCAAGTTCTCCTCCTCGCGCAACGTGGTGATCTACGTCGGCGACATGCTCCTCCGCTACGACGCCGACGCGCTGCGCTACTACCTGACCAGCGCCGGCCCGGAGAACCAGGACACCGACTTCACCTGGGCCGAGTTCGTCCGGCGCAACAACGACGAGCTGGTCGCAGGTTGGGGCAATCTGGTGAACCGGACGATCTCGATGACCGCCAAGAACCTGGGTTCGATCCCGGCCGCCGGCGAGCTGACCGACGCCGACCGGACGTTGCTGGCCAGCTCGGTGGCGGCCTTCGACACGGTCGGTGCGCTGATCGAGAAGAACCGGCAGAAGGCGGCGCTCGGCGAGGTGATGAAGCTGGTCGGCGAGGCCAACAAGTACCTGTCCGACACCGCGCCGTGGAAGCTGAAGAACGACGACCCGGCCCGGATGGCCTCGGTGCTGCACACCACGCTGCAGGTGGTCGATGACGTCAAGACCCTGATCACGCCCTTCCTGCCGGCGACCTCGTCCCGGGTGCACGCCGCCCTCGGCGGCACCGGGGTCTGGGCGGCGATGCCCGAACTGGTCGAGGTGGCCGAGCCGACAGCGGCCGGCTCACCGTCCTACTCGGTGCTGACCGGTGACTACCAGACCCAGGCCAGCTGGCAGTCGCAGCCGATCGCGGTCGGCCGCCCGCTGGCCGCACCGACGCCGATCATCACCAAGCTCGACCCGTCGGTGGTCGATGAGGAGCTGGCTCGACTCGAGGCGGCCGGGTAACACCCATGTCCACAAGGCAGAACGACTCCGGGCTGCCGCCAGACCCGGAACCGTTGGACGGCACCGTGTTCGACGCGCACTGCCACCTGGACGCGATGGCGGCCCGGGCCGGGTTGATCCGGCGCGGTGAGCCGGCCGGCCCGGACTTCGTGGCCGCCGCGCAGGCCCGGGCCGCTGCCGTAGGCGTTACCCGGCTGATCAACGTCGGCTGCGAGGTTGCCGAGTGGGACTCGGCCATCGCCTCCACCCAGCACCCGGGCGTCTACGCCGCGATCGCGGTGCACCCGACCGAGGTGGCCGGCCTGACCGACGAGCACTACGTCGAACTCGAGCGACTGCTGCACCATCCGCGGGTGGTCGCGGTCGGTGAGACCGGGCTGGACTACTACTGGGACCGCCCGGCGCCGGCGCTGCAGCAGGAGCACTTCCGGCGGCACATCGAGCTCGCCAAGCGGGTCGGCAAGCCGCTGATGATCCACGACCGGGACGCGCATGCCGACGTGCTGGCCATCCTCGCCGACGCCGGTGCGCCGCCGGCCGGGGTGATCTTCCACGCCTTCTCAGGCGACGCAGATCTGGCCCGCGAGTGCGTCCGGTCGGGCTACCTGCGGTCGTTTTCTGGCGTGCTGACTTCCAAGAACGCTCCGGCCCTGCGGGCAGCCGCCGAAGTGACGTCTCTGGAGTCGATTCTGGTGGAGACCGACGCCCCGTTTCTGACCGCTCACCCCTACCGCGGACGCCCGAATGCCCCGTACCTGCTGCCACACGTGGTCCGGCTGCTGGCCGAGCTCAAGGGGGTGCCGGTTTCGGTGGTCTGCGCCACGATTTCGGCAACCGGACGACAGGTGTTCGGCATAGAGGGTCCCGTTTAGGTAAATTTTGGCAAGATCAGGTTTGGCCATCTGCGGGATGGGCCGTTACGGTGCTGTGACCGAGCAGAACGCGACAAGGCCATCGGGCCACAACGATCAGGAGTTTTTTCTTGCGTCGCAGCGTGCAGTACGGCCTGTATGGCCTCGTCATCGCGGGTGTCCTCGGCGGCACCGCCGCCTGGGCAAGCGCCCCCGCGGGCAAGTCGATCGCTCTGAAGATCGACGGGACGAGCCAGCAGGTTCACACCACCGCCAGCAACGTCCGGGGGGCCCTCTCGGCCGCCAGGGTCAGCGTCGGGTCCCACGACATCGTGGCCCCTGAGCTCGACTCCTCGGTCCGCAACGGCAGCACCATCGTGGTCCGCCGCGGCCACCTGCTGCACCTGAGCGTCAACGGCGTAGCCCGAGACGTCTGGGTCAATGCCGACTCGGTCGACGAGGCGCTCACCCAACTCGGCTACGGCAGCACCAACCTGGTCTCGGTGTCGCGCTCGATGCGGCTGGACCATGACGCCACCGACCTGGCGATCTCCTCGCCCAAGCGGCTGACCTTCCTGATCGACGGCAAGCAACTGCGGGTCACCAGCGCCGGGCCGACGGTCGGCGACGCCGTCCAGGCCTCGCTGATCTTTCTCGGGCCGTCCGACCGGTTGTCGGTACCGGCCGCCAGCGCCGTGCAGGACAACCAGGTGATCCGGATCCAGCGGATTCGCTTCGGCTCCCGCACCGAGCACATCTCGATGCCCTACCCGACCGTGACCAAGGCCGACGCGACAGCCTTCGTCGGCCAGGACACGGTCGTCTCGGCCGGCAAGCCCGGTCAGAAGCAGGTCACCTACCAGCTCGTCTACGTCGACGGCAAGCTCGCCGGCAAGATCGCCCGCAACTCGGTGGTGCTCAGCCAACCGGTTGCCGAGGTCAAGAAGGTCGGCAGCAAGCCGCAGCCGGTCAGCGCCACCCCGCCGCCCAGCACCGGCGGTCTGAACTGGGACGCGGTCGCGGCCTGTGAGTCCGGCGGTAACTGGGCCATCAACACCGGCAACGGCTTCTACGGCGGCCTGCAGTTCGACGCCGGCACCTGGCTGTCCAACGGCGGCGGCGCCTACGCGTCCCGGGCCGACCTGGCCAGCCGGGGCCAGCAGATCGCGGTGGCCACCACCCTGTACAACGCTCGTGGGGCCAGCCCCTGGCCGGTCTGCGGTCAGCGCTTGTAAGTTGCCCGAAGCCGCCCCTTTACGTGTCGCCCGGCCACCGTCGGCCGTCGCGTGAGGGCGGTGTCCTGCTTCAGCGCACCGGCGGGTCACCCCCGTAGCCGGTAGCAGATCCGAGGAGTTCATGTTTTGCATCGCGGAATCAAGCTAGGCCTGTACGGAATCGTCCTTGCCGGACTACTGGGCGGCACCGCCGGCTGGGTCAACCATGGCAAGTCGGTCGACTTGCGCATCGACGGCCAGGACCGGCAGATCCACACCCGGGCCGGTGACGTCCAGGGCGTGCTGGCCGCGGCCCACGTCTCGGTCGGTGAGCACGACCTGGTCGCGCCGGACCTGCAATCGCCGGTGCGCAACGGCGCCCAGATCGTCATCGATCGCGGCCACCTGCTGCACCTGAGCGTCAACGGCGTGGCCCGCGACGTCTGGGTCAACGCCGATTCGGTGGACGAGGCGCTCGCCCAGCTGGGCTACAGCGCGCAGAACCTGGTCTCGGTGTCACGTTCCAAGCGACTGGACGACGGCGTCACCGACGTCTCGATCAGCTCGCCGAAGCGGCTGAGCTTCAAGATCGCCGGCAAGCTTGTCCCGGTGGTCAGCGCCGGTCCGACCGTCTATCAGGCGATCAGCGACGGCGGCATCTTCCTGGCCCCCAACGACCGGCTTTCGGTGTCGGGTGCCAGCGCGATCCGGGACAACGAGGTCATCACCATCCAGCGGATCACCTACGGTAGCGATGCCCGGCAGGTGGTGGTGCCCTACAGCACGCTCAAGCAGGACGATCCGAACAGCTACGTCGGAACCGACTCGGTGGTGGCCGCGGGCAAGAACGGCCTCAGCAAGATCACCTATCAGCTGGTCTACGTCGACGGCACACTGTCCGGCCGGGTCCCGGTCCAGACCACCGTGTTGAGCCCGGCCGTCCCGCAGCGCACCAAGGTCGGCACCAAGAGCGTGCCGGTGGGCGCGGCCATCCCGGCCGGTGCCGCCCAGCAGATCGCCGCCGGCATGGTGGCCGCGCACGGCTGGGGCAGCGACCAGTTCTCCTGCCTGGTCAGTCTGTGGAACAAGGAGAGTGGCTGGCGGACCAACGCCGCGAACTCTTCGGGGGCCTACGGCATCCCGCAGGCGCTGCCCGGCAGCAAGATGGCCTCGGCCGGCGCCGACTGGCAGACCAGCGCCAAGACCCAGATCACCTGGGGACTGCAGTACATCTCCGGGGTGTACGGCACGCCGTGCGCGGCGTGGGCCCATTCGCAGGCCATCAACTGGTACTGATCGGCCCGGCCCGTGCGGTTTCGGATCGACCGCCCCACCGGGTAGCGTCCGTCCCTCAACAGCGTGTTCGCCATGGTTCGTCGCATCTGGGCGACCGGCGACTGGCGATGAGGAGCAGCGGATGCCAATATCGGGCCACCTGGCAAGGCCAACGGCGGTGCTCGCCGGGCTGCTGATGCTGGTCGCCGGTTCAGGGCAGGCGCGGGCGGTGACCGCGCCGGACGGGGCCGCCGCGACAGCTGTTGCCGCGCTGCCGGTGTCGCCGGCTGGCCGGGTGTCGGTGCTCACCATCAATATCGCCGAACTGCTCAACGGCGCCGACAACGCCGAGGCCGGCGAGACCGATCATTTCGCCTACCGAGTGCAGGCGGTGTTGAGCGGGCTCAACTCGCGAGGCCCGGCGGTGCCCAACTACGCCCCCGACCTGGTGCTGCTCCAGGAATCGACCAAGCAGTCCGCCCAGTCGGTTGCCACCCAGCTGACCAGCCGGCTCGGCTACAGCTACCTGATCGGCGCATCGTCCAATTCCGGTACCGGCGCCTGGACGGTCAACTCCGATGGCACGCTGCGCAAGCCGACCGAGGCCGCGATGGGTGAGATCCAGGACACCGCCATCCTGTACAACGCCGCGACGATGAGCGTCCCCAGCACCGTCACGTCGCAGGGCCTGGGCTACAACAAGACCCAGATCAACGACATCCCGATCGATCCGTCCACCGGCAAGCCCTACTACGGCATCAGTTCCTGGCTCGGCATGCGGCAGGCAATGATGTTGATCAGCCAGAAGTCCGGCGCGCACAAGCAATTCGCGGTCGCCAGCGTGCATTACCGGCCGAACCAGATGATCAAGTCTCCAGACCTGTACAAGGGCGCCTGGACGGAGGTGATCAAGGACCGGCTGCGGACGCTGTCGGCAACCGCCACCCCGATCGCGGGCGGCGACCTGAACATGACCCCGTGCTACGTTGCGAATTCCGACCCGAGTGTCATTTCCTATGGCTATTCCAACTGCGTCCCCACGACCAGCGATCCCTCGCCCACCCCATCGCAGATGTGGACGGCCTTCACCACGCCGACGTCGGTGAGCGCGACCCCGACCCAGTTCGCCCCGGCCTATCGCCCCGCCTTCGACAACGGCATCGACCACATTTTCAGTACCCTGAATGTGCTGTCGGCCAATTACGACTACGACTACAAGACCTATTACCCGAACACTACCGACCCCGCCAAGGCCTACTACTTCGAGTCCAGGGAGGCCTTCGCGGCCTGCGACGCGCTGTGGGGCGCCGGGAAGGGTGGATCGGCGGCGGCCGCGGCGATCAAGGGCTGCCAGGTGCGCTACTACTCCGACCACGAGTTCCACTGGGCGATCTTCGGCTGATCCACCTACCTCAGTATGAAACACCCAGAAATGCGGAGCGGAATTCGCATCGTGCATCGGACATAGCAGCTCCAGTAATCGTGAAGTACGAGCACGAGCACGAGGCGGGCGTTGATGGACCACCTGCAGGCCACGCGTCGCCCGCCGCGGCCGAGTTGGCAGGGTTCGGCATACTGCGGGACGTGGACATCCTGCTCGGCCCAGCTCAGGTACGTGAGCTGGCCGAGCGCCTGGGGATCCGTCCCACCAAGACGCTTGGCCAGAACTTCGTGCACGATCCGAACACCATCCGCCGCATCGTCCGGGACGCCGAGCTCAGTCCGGACGAGTCGGTGCTGGAGGTCGGCCCGGGGCTGGGTTCCCTCAGCCTGGGCCTGTTGGCTGCCAGCGGCCACCTGACGGCCGTAGAAATCGATACCAGGCTGGCCGCCGAGTTGCCGCTCACCGTCAAAGCCCTTGCGGCCCCGCTGCTGGACCGGCTCACCGTCGTCACCGCCGACGCGCTGACCCTGACCGAACTGGCCGACCCGCAGCCGACCGCCCTGGTGGCCAACCTGCCTTACAACATCTCGGTGCCGGTACTGCTGAACCTGCTCGCGGCCTTCCCGAGCATCCGGCACGGCCTGGTGCTGGTGCAGTTGGAGGTCGCCGACCGGCTGGCCGCCTCACCCGGCTCGAAGGTCTACGGCGTGCCCAGCGCGAAGCTGGCCTGGTACGGCTCGGCCCGTCGGATCGGGGTGGTGCCCCGGTCGGTGTTCTGGCCGGTGCCCAACGTCGAGTCCGGGCTGGTCCGGTTCACCCGGAGCATGCCGCCGAAATCCTCGGCGAGCCGGCGGGAGATCTTTGCGGTGATCGATGTGGCCTTCGCTCAGCGGCGCAAGATGCTGCGATCGGTGCTGGCCGGCCCGGCCGGCTCGTCCTCGGCCGCCGAGGCGTTGCTGGTCGAGGCCGGGGTGGATCCGACCGCGCGGGGAGAGACGGTGGACGTGGCCGGCTTCGCCCGGATCGCAGAGGCTTTCGCCGCGGCGGGCCGTCCGGTTCGCTAGCTGCGGCCGTCGAACAGGCTGGTGACCGAGCCGTCCTCGAAAACTTCCTTGATGGCGCGGGCGATCATCGGGGCGATCGAGATGACGGTCAGCTTGTCGAAACGCTGTTCCGGCCGGATCGGCAGCGTATTGGTGATGATCACCTCGCGGGCGCGGCAGTTCTTCAGCCGGTCGGCGGCCGGATCGGAGAACACCCCGTGCGTGGCGGCGATGATCACATCGGACGCGCCGGCCTCGTGCAGCAGGTTGGCGGCCTTGACGATGCTGCCGCCGGTGTCGATCATGTCATCGGCGAGGATGCAGAGGCGGCCGGCCACGTCGCCGACCACGCGGTTGGCCACCACCTCGTTGGGGACGCTGGGATCGCGGGTCTTGTGGATGAACGCGATCGGCGCGCCGCCGATCCGGTCGGCCCACTGCTCGGCCGCCCGAACCCGGCCGGTGTCCGGCGAGACGATGGTGATTTCCTCGCCGGCGTAGGTCTTGGCGACGTAGGCGGCCAGCAGCGGCAAGGCGAACAGGTGGTCCACCGGGCCGTCGAAGAAGCCCTGGATCTGGGCGGTGTGCAGGTCGATCGACATGATCCGGTCCGCGCCGGCGGTCTTGAGCAGGTCAGCCATCAGCCGGGCCGAGATCGGCTCCCGGCCACGGTGCTTCTTGTCCTGCCGGGCGTAGGGGTAGAACGGTGCGACCACGGTGATCCGCTTGGCCGATGCCCGCTTGAGCGCGTCCACCAGGATCAGCGTCTCCATCACCCAGTGGTTGATCGGGGTGGTGTGCGACTGGATGACGAAGGCGTCCGAGCCACGCACCGACTCCTCGGGCCGGACGAAGATCTCGCCGTTGGCGAAGTCCATCGCGGCCATCGGGGTGATCTCGGTGCCCAGGTGTTCGGCGATCTCTTGGGCCAGCTCGGGAAAAGCCCGGCCGGAGAACAGCGTCATGCTCTTGCGGCCGGCTAGCTCGAGGGTGCTCATGCTGGGTTGCTCCCGCTGTCGGTGCGCTGGTCTGGTTCGGATTGGGGTGTCGCTGCCGGACTGGCTGCCTGGGCTGCTTCGGCGGCGGCGGTGCCCGCGCGCTGCCTGGCCACCCAGCCTGCCACGTTGCGCTGTTTCGCGCGCCCCACGCCCAGGGCGCCCGGCGGTACGTCGCTGACGATGACCGAGCCGGCGGCGGTGTAGGCGCCGTCGCCGACCGTCACCGGAGCCACGAACATGTTGTCCGCGCCGGTGCGCACGTGGCTGCCGATCTGGGAGCGGTGCTTGTGCACGCCGTCGTAGTTGACGAACACGGTGGCGGCGCCGATGTTGTTGTGCTCGCCGATGCTCGCGTCTCCGACATAGCTCAGATGCGGCACCTTGGAGCCGGTCCCGACGTCGGATCCCTTTATTTCTACGTAGGTTCCGACGTGAACCTGGTCAGCCAGCACGGTGCCCGGTCGCAGGTAGGCGAACGGGCCGACGGTCACCGCCGCACCGATCCGGGCCTGCACCGCGACGGTGCGCTGCAGCACGCTGCGCTCGCCGACCTCGGTATCGGTCAGGCTGCTGTCCGGTCCGATCACCGCGCCCGCGGCGATCCGGGTGCTGCCACGCAGTTGCACCTGCGGTTCGAGGGTGACGTCCGCGGCCAGGCTGACCTCGGCGTCCACCCAGGTGGTGGCCGGGTCGATCACGCTCACCCCGTTGCGCATGTGCTCGATGAGCAACCGGTCGTTGTAGGCGCGGTGCGCCGCCGCGAGCTGTACCCGGTCGTTGACGCCGGCCGTTTCCAGTGCCGGGGCAAGGCGCGCTCGGACGGCACGTCCCTCGGCGACGAAGATGCTGACCACCTCGGGCAGGTACTCCTCACCCTGGGCGTTGTCGGTGCTCAACCGGCTGACCGCGTCACGCAGCAGGGCGGCGTCGAAGGCGTAGACCAGCGCCGACACCTCGGCGATCGCGAGCTCGTCGGCGGTGGCGTCCTTGTGCTCGACCACCCGTGCGACCTCGCCGGTGCCATGCCCGGCGCGGATCACCCGGCCGTACCCGGTGGGATCGGCGACCAGGCTGGTCAGCAGGCTGGCCGCCGCGCCCGATCCGGCATGCTCGGCCAGCAGGGCGCGCAGCGTCGTGGCGGTCAGCAGCGGGGCGTCGCCGGGCAGCACCAGCACGGTGCCGGTGGTAGGTCGCCCGGCGAGTCGCTCGATCTCGTCCAGGGCGGTGCGCACTGCGTGCCCGGTACCGTTCTGTTCGGCCTGGACGACCGGAACCGCGTCAGGAGCGATCTCGGCGAGATGCTGGGCGACCTCGGCGCGACGGTGCCCGATCACTACCGCGGTGATGTCGGCGGCCAGCGGTGCGGTGGCGGCCAGCGCGTGACCGAGCAGGGATCGTCCGGCGAAGCCGTGCAGCACCTTCGGTAGCGCTGTCGACTTCATCCGGGTGCCTTCGCCGGCGGCCAGGACGATGACGGTGAGTGGCGTGCGTGCGGCGGGCGCGTCCGGAGCGGTCACGCCGCGAGCCTAGCCGAGTCCGGTGGCTGTTCCGGTCCGGTCGCCGGTGGTAGCGATGGCGATCACGTCGCGGTTCGAGCCTGTGGATAACTTCGGTCGCGGTCGGCCGCCGTTGGTTAGCGTTGCCTGCCATGTCGGGTGTGGGCGAGGTGGGTCTGATCGCGGCGCAGCGGTGCCTGGCGCGACGGCTGCCCTCGGGCGATCCGGCCTGGTTGCGGGCCGCCGCTCGGCGTTCTGGCGGGCTGGCCGAGGAGTTGCGCCGGACGTCTCGGGCGCTGTCGGGTTATCAGGAGGCGATGGACTGGTCCGGTGCCGGCCAGCGCGCGTTCGTCGTCGCCATGTCGGATCGGGCGCCGGACCTGGGACGGGTGGCCGGACGCTACGAGCAGTACGCCGTTGCGCTCATCGGCTACGCCGGGGTGCTGGATCGGGTGCAGCCCCAGTTGCTGAGACTGCATGCCCAGCTACGGGAAGGGTGCGCACCGGCGGCCGGGCAGTTGCCGGGATCTGCCGGCGATGCCGACAGGGACGAGCGGTTGGCCGTGCTGGCCCGCGACTTCGACCAGGCCTGGCAGGAGTGGGACGCCGGGCTGCGCAGATGTGTGCACGCGCTGGGACAGGCCGGTTCGGTGTGGCGCGATCGGTCCGGCTGGTCATCGTTCGGCCACGGCCTAGTGCGGGTGCTGTCGGAGCTGTCGCCGGTCACGCCGCTGCTGGACCATTCCGGTCTGGCCGGCCTGTCACACGCGCTGGGCAACCTCGGCAACCACCTGGCGATCGCCGGCCTGGTGCTGCTGGTGGTCTGCCCACCGGCAGCGGCGGCCTGCTTCGCGGCGGCCGCGGTGATGTCTGCGGCGCAGTTGGCCACCGACGCGGTGCGGGCCGGGCGACATGATCCGGGCGTCGGCCTCGGTGCGCTGGGCCTGGATGCCATGGCCGCGCTGCCCGGCGGCAGGTTGCTCCGCGAGGGCGAGACCGGTGCCCGGGCCGCGAAGAGTATCGAAGCGCTCACCGAGAACGAGCGCAGCGTTCGCCTCGTCCCCGGCGGTGGCCTCGCCGCCCACGAATCTATAACTGGAGATGCAGCCATGGGACATACCATTCGAAAGCACATAGAGATTCCTACACAGGTACTGCTGGAGCGACTTCGGACGGAGCCCCATATAAGTCACGCCTCGGCGTTCAGCAGTCGGGCGATGGCGGAAAACTCGATCAGCGAGATCATTGCCAGGCACGACGATATTATTGCCAATTGGCTGACGGGATCAAAGGGCGGCATTGGTCTGTCGGGCAAGTTTTTCGAACCAGTTGGAGTTTCGATACCGAGAGATGGAGAGGAATTGATGCACGTGTCCGGACTGAAGGTCATCCTTCGAAGAGATCATCCAACCTCGGCGGGCTATCGGATTCATACCGCCTACCCACAGCCATGACCGAACCCGAGGCTCTCGCGCAGTTTATCAGTTGTTATCTCCACCAGGATTGGACTGACGATTACGCTGACGTCTGGGTAGCCGCAGACGACTTTGCGCTATCAGAACCAGAAGATGCGCCAAGATTGGCCGGCGAGGTAGAGGCGTTGCTTGGCGATGCACCTTCCGAAAGGAACCTGATGGAACTGGTCGACAAGTTTGAGGGAAACTACCGGCCCGAAGCAGATGGGCTGACCTATCGCGCCTGGCTCCTTGCTTTGGTCGAACGAGTAGAAAGAACTCGGGCTCATTAGTAGCCTTCCTTCCATGCCGCCCACTGTTATCGAGTTTCCAGGCGGAACCTCCGACGAGCGCGAGCTGCTGCTGCGCTGGTTGGCCTACCTTCGAGGCGCGGTCCTGCGCAATCTCGCGGACCTGACCGATGAGCAGGCTCGATGGCGTCCTGACGGGCGGCTCATCTGCCTGCTCGGGGTGGTCAATCACCTGACCCACGTCGAATGGCGCTGGATCGACGGCGGCTTTCTCGGCCACCACGTCAGCCGCACCGAGGCCGAGTTCAACCCGGGCGTCGAACTCACCGTGTCGGCGGCGATCACCGCCTACCGTGCCCGCGCGGCGGCCACCGAGGCCACCGTTGTCTCCATCCCGCTGACGCAGCCGTGCCTGACCGAGGCCGGCGTCGACCTGCGGTGGGTACTGCTGCACCTGATCAACGAGACCGCCCGGCATGCCGGCCACGCCGATGCCACCCGGGAACTACTGGACGGACGCACGGGTGAGTAGCACCGGCCACCTGGCCGCACCGGGTGCGCTGGCTGGGAGACTCGGACTCGAACCGAGACTGCACGGCTCCAAAGGCCGGCGGGCTGCCGATTACCCCATCTCCCACTGAAACCGGACAAGCCCCAGACAGTCGATCGTCCAGGCATCCGACCGCGACAGCTTACTCACTGTGAATATGGCCCGGTCAGCTTCGAACCTACGGTTGCGTAGGTTACGCTTCCGTAGGTAAGGCCGACCGGGCATCGTCCCGGCCGCGAAGCCCTCGGCAACCCCGCTGAACTGGAGGAATCATTCGTGACGATGATCGACGAGCCGGACACGGCGCAAGCGCTGCGTGCGGCCCAGCCGACCGGAAAGCCAATGATTTCGGGCCGCAAGGCGCGCGGTGAGCAGGCGGCGCTCTACCTCTTCGTGGTGGTGCCCTTTCTTGCGGTGCTGGCCGCTGTCCCGTTCGCCTGGGGCTGGGGCATCGGCTGGACCGACCTGGCCATCTCGCTGGCGTTCTACGTGGTCTCGGCATTGGGCATCACGGTCGGCTTTCACCGTTACTTCACCCACGGTGCCTTCAAGGCCAACCGAGGTCTGAAGATCGCGCTGGCGATCGCGGGCTCGCTGGCGATCGAGGGCCCGGTGATCCGCTGGGTAGCCGACCACCGCCGGCACCACGCCTTCTCCGACCGGGAGGGTGACCCGCATTCGCCCTGGCGTTTCGGCGAGTCGCTGGCCGGCCTCACCAAGGGATTCTGGTTCGCCCACCTCGGCTGGCTGTTCGACCCGGAACATACCAACCAGGAAAAGTACGCACCGGATCTGCTCGCCGACCGGGACCTGGTCAGGATCGATCGGCAGTTCCCGCTCTGGGTCGCGTTCACCCTGCTCGCGCCGGCCGTCCTCGGTGGCCTGATCAGCTGGTCCTGGGTTGGGGCGCTGACCGCGTTCTTCTGGGCCTCACTGGTCCGGCTGTGCGTCCTGCACCACGTGACCTGGTCGATCAACTCGGTCTGTCACCTGATCGGCGAGCGGCCCTACGCCTCGCGTGACAAGTCCGCCAACTTCTGGCCGCTGGCGATCCTGAGCATGGGTGAGTCGTGGCACAACAGCCACCACGCCGACCCGACCTGCGCCCGGCACGGGGTCGATCGCGGCCAGCTCGACATCTCGGCCCGGACGATCTGGCTGCTGGAGAAGTTCGGCTGGGCCACCGATGTCCGCTGGCCCAGGCGTGAGCGGTTCGACAAGCTGGCCGAGCGCAAGATCGCTGAAGCTCAGGTCACCGCCGCCCGCTGAGCGAAGCGGTCCTGCCGGTAGCTGCCGTCGCCCAGCACCTCGGCCAGCGTGCTTAGCGCGTCGTAGACCTCGGTGTAGCCCAGATACAGCGGGGTGAACCCGAGCCGTAGCAGATCCGGCGCCCGGAAGTCGCCGATCACGCCACGCTCCGCGAGCGCCTGGCACACCTGGTAGGCGGCCGGCATCCGTAGCGAGACCTGCGAACCGCGCCGGCTGGCATCGCGCGGGGTGACCACCTCGACCCCGAACTCGGCCAGCCGGGTGTCGGCGAAGTCGATGGCGAGCTCGGTCAGGGCGAGCGATTTCGCGCGTATCACGGCGAGATCGAGGTCGTCGAAGACGCTCAACGCCGCGTGCAGCGCTGCCATCGAGACCACCGGCGGGGTGCCCACCCGGGCCCGCTCGATGGATTCGGCCGGCAGGTAGTGCTGGTTCAGCGAGAACGGCTCACGGTGGCCGTGCCAGCCGGTCAGTGGCAGCTCGACGGCTGCCTGGTGCCGGTGCGCCAGGTAGATGTAGGCCGGCGATCCGGGGCCGCCGTTGAGGTATTTGTAGCTGCAGCCGACGGCCAGATCGGCACCGATGTCGTCCAGGGCCACCGGCAGCGCTCCGGCGCTGTGGCACAGGTCCCAGAGCATGATCGCGCCGGCCTCCTGCACCGTCCGGGTGATCGCGCCGGCGTCGAAGAGCTCACCGGTGCGGTAGTCCACATGGGAGAACGACACCACCGCCACCTGCTCGTCCAGGTGGTCGGCCAGCTCCGCCGGATGCAGCGGGCGGACCCGCAGGCCCAGCAGCCGGGCCACCGAGTCGGCCAGGTACTGGTCGGTGGGAAAGCTCGCCCCGTCGGTCAGGATCACCGAGCGGTCCGGACGCAGCCGGCAACCGGCCACCAGCGCCTGGAACAGCTGGATCGAGGTGGAGTCTCCGCACATCACCTGGCCGGCCCCGGCGCCGATCAGCGCGGCAATCTGGTTGCCTACCCGGGCCGGCAGGCCCCACCAGTCGTTGACGTTCCACGAGGTGATCAGGTCCTGGCCCCACTGGCGCTGCACCAGGTCGGTCACCGCCGGCAACACCGCGGCCGGTGGCGCGCCCAGGGAGTTGCCGTCCAGGTAGATGATGCCGGCCGGCAACTGGAACCGATCCCGGACGGGCCCGAGCGGGTCGGCGGCATCGGCGGCCAGCGCGGCCGCCCTGCTCGGCTCAGAGGACATTGCGAACGTCCCACAGGTCGATGAAAACCGGCTGGTCCACGGTGCGTTTCAACCACGCCAGCCCTGCCGAGCCGCCGGTGCCGGGCTTGGCACCGAGGATCCGGCGGACCGCCATGTAGTGCACGAAGCGCCAGGTGGTGTGCCGCTCGGCGACGGCGCTCAGCACGTCGGCCAGGGCCGGCAACGGCGAATCGGAGGCGTCGAGGGCGTAGACCTGACGCCATGCCTCGATCACCTCGGGATCGGACTCGGTCCACGGCTCGCGCACGTCGCGGCTGAGTACCGCCGGTGGGATGGCCAAGCCCCGGCGGGCGAGCATGCTCAGCGTCGCGTCATAGAGCGACGGTGCGTCGTAGGCGGCCTGCAACCGGGCGTGAATGGCCGGCATCCCGGCGTGTGGCGTGAGCATCCGCGCGTTCTTCGCGCCGATCAGGAACTCCAACTCGCGGTAGCTGAAGGACTGGAAGCCCGAGGCCTTGCCCAGCGCGCCGCGGAACCGGTTGTACTCCACCGGTGACATCACCGACAGCAGATTCCACGACTGGATAAGGCAATCCTGCACCACCACCGAGCGGCGCAGCGCGGCCAGCGCGGCAGTCAGGTCATCAGCGTCCAGGCCGGCGATGGCCAGCCGCCACTCGTGCTGCAGCAGGTTGAAGTGCAGTTCCATCACCTGGGTGGCGATGATGAAGGTCACCTCGAGCGGCTCGGCGGTCTGCGGGTGCAGCAGGTCGGCGAGGACGTCACTGTCGGTGTAGCTGACGTAGGGGGTGCGTCCGGCGTAGTTCAGCTGGGGTGCGTCGGCGTCCGGACGGGCCGCTGTCGCGGTCGAGCTGGCGGGCGAATCGGTCATGCAACCATGATCGCAACCCGAGCCGGCTGCGGGAAGCGCGGACGGCAACCAGACTCGTCAGTTGGCTTACGGGTATATCGCGATCGGTCCTGGCGATTCATGATTGTAAAGTGGCCGGGTGGACAACGTCGACTGGCGGATCCTGGCCGAGCTGCAGGCCGACGCCAGGCTGTCCCAGAACGAGATCTCGCGCCGGGTCAACCTGTCCGCCCCGGCCGTCGCCGAGCGGGTGCGGCGGCTGAGCGATGCAGGGGTGCTGCGGGGTTATGCGGCCCGGGTGGATCCCGGTTCGCTGGGCCGGCCGGTGCAGGCCTTCGTCCAACTCGACTGCTACGGCCCCACCTGCATTCTCAAGGATCTGAGCGTGCACGACTGGCCCGAGGTACTCGAGGTGCACCGGGTCACCGGCGACGCCTGCACGGTGCTGCGGATCGCGGTGGCCGACATGGCCGGTTTCCAGGAGGTGATCGATCGGCTGGCCCGCTACGGCAAGCCGACCTCGTCACTGGTGCTGTCCAGCCCGCTGCCCTGGAAGCCGATCGCCCCGCTGGCCTGACCCCGGCCGGCCCGAACACTGAGACAATGATCAGGTGAATGACAACGAAAGCAGGCCCCGGGTCCGGATGACCGGCAAGGACCGCCGGGCGCAGCTGCTGAACGTGGGCCGTTCACTCTTTGCTGAAAAGGGATTTGAGGCAACCTCGATCGAAGAGATCGCCAGCCGGGCCGGTGTCAGCAAGCCGGTGGTATACGAGCACTTCGGCGGCAAGGAGGGCCTGTACGCGGTGGTGGTGGATCGCGAGATGGGCGCCCTGCTGGAGGCGGTGACCTCGGCCCTGACCGGCGACAACCCGCGGGCCCTGGTCGAGCAGGCGGCGCTGGCGCTGCTGACCTACATCGAGGAGCAGACCGACGGCTTTCGGATCCTGGTGCGGGACTCGCCGGTTGCCACCAGCACCGGCACCTTCTCCTCCCTGCTCAACGACATCGCCAGCCAGGTCGAGTACATCCTGGTGCGGGAGTTCGGAGCCCGCAAGCTCAACCCCAAGCTCGCCGGGATGTATGCCCAGATGCTGGTCGGCATGGTCGCGCTGACCGGCCAGTGGTGGCTCGAGGTGCGCAAACCCAAGCGCGAGGAGGTGGCCGCTCACCTGGTCAACCTCGGCTGGAACGGGCTGCGCGGCCTGGAGGCCAAGCCCCAGCTGTCGCTGGATTCCTGAGCGTGACCGGACGCTCGTGGTGGATAGTTATCCACAGTTATGTCGCGAATACCGACGCCGTCCGGCGAGAAATGTCACCCGAAGGGGTTACCCAGCGACCGTGTTGACCGATCAGAAGGGCACGCTCGCCACACTCACCGGTCGGGAACCAGGACGTGCCACGCTCATCGTTGCGGTCACTGCGCTCGGCGGCAATCGCCGTCGGGGTGACCGGCGTGCTGTCCATCTCGATACCGCTGGCCCTGCTGTTCAACATCGGTGGCCTGTCCCGATCGGTGGCCGCGAGCTCGCCGGTGCTGGCGTCCCGGCTGCTGAGTTGCGGCAGCGAGCACGCGCTCGGCCGGCAGGTGCTGCGTCCTGAACAGTGCGTCCTGGTGCAGCTGGTCGGCTTCGGGCAGCGCGAACAGGTCCGGGTCCGCGAGCTCAACCGGCCCGGCTGGAGCCAGCTGGTGCAGGCCGACCGGGTGGGCCAGCTCAGCTACCGCTTTCAGCTCGACGCCGGAGCCAAGATGGGTCCGGACGTGCTTATCTTCGTCGGCATGAACGGCGGCTCGACCCACGACTCGGCCTCGACCAGCGCGGTGCCCCGGGTCGGCTTCTGCCGGTTCACCGTTATCGCCTGATCACCGTTTCGGGTTCAGCTGCTCGGCCGGCTCACAGCTGCTCGGACAGCTCCAGCCAGCGATGCTCGGCGGCGTCCTTGCCGGCCAGCACGGTGCGCAGCTCGGCGTCGAGCTCGGAGATCCTGGTGTAGTCGGTGGCGTGGGTGGCCAGCGCCGCGTGCAGCACGGCCTCGCGCTGATCCAGCCGGCTGATCTCCCTTTCCAACCTGGTCAGTTCCTTGCGAACGGCGCGCGCATCGGTGCGTTCGGCGTTGTGCTCGGCCTTGCGTTCGGCCTTGGCCGCGGGCAGCGGCGCCGTGCGCAGGTCTTCGGCCCGCCGGCTCAGGTATTCCTCGATACCGCCGGGCAGCGCCGCGACCGACCCGTCGCCGAGCAACGCCACGGTGGAATCGCAGATCCGTTCGACCAGGTACCGGTCGTGACTGACCACCACCAGCGTGCCGGCCCACGAATCCAGCAGATCCTCCAGCTCGGCCAGGGTGTCGGTGTCCAGGTCGTTGGTGGGCTCGTCCAGCAGCAGCACGTTCGGCTGGGTCAGCAGCAGGCGCAGCAGCTGCAACCGGCGGCGTTCCCCACCGGATAGATCACCCACCGGCGTCCACTGCCGGTCATTGGCAAAGCCGAACCGCTCGGCCAGCTGGCTGGCCGACTGCTCGACACCGCCGATCACCGCCGAGCTGCGGACCTCGGTGACCGCCTCGATCACCCGCAACTCGCTCGGCAGCTCGGTGACGTTCTGGGACAGGTAGCCCACCCGGACCGTCTGGCCGATGACCACCCGGCCGGCGTCGGGCTGCAGCTCACCGGCCAGCAGCCGCAGCAGGTGGGTCTTGCCCGAGCCGTTCACCCCGATGATGCCGATCCGGTCACCGGGCCCGACGTGCCACTCGACGCCGGCGAACAGCTGCCGGGCCGACTCGCCCTGGCCGACGCTCAGCGAGACGTTCTCGACGTCATAGACCGTGCGACCCAACCGCTTGCTCGACAGCGCCCGCAGCTCGACGCTGCTGCGTGGCTGCGGCACGTCGGCGATCAGCGCCTCGGCGGCCTCGATCCGGAACTTCGGCTTGGACGTCCTGGCCGGCGGCCCGCGCCGCAACCAGGCCAGCTCCTTGCGCAGCAGGTTCTGCCGGCGGCTCTCGCTCGCGCTGGCCTGCCGGTCGCGCTCGGCGCGGGCCAGCACGTAGGCGGCGTACCCGCCGTCGAAGCTGCGGACCGTGGCGTCGGTGACCTCCCAGGTCCGGGTGCACACCGCGTCCAAGAACCACCGGTCGTGCGTCACCGCGATCAGCGCGCCCCGGCTGCGGGTGAGGTAGCCGGCCAACCAGGTGACGCCCTCGATGTCCAGGTGGTTGGTGGGCTCGTCCAGCACCAGCAGATCGGCACCCGTCACCAGGGCAGCAGCCAGCGACACCCGCCGGCGCTCACCACCGGACAGCCGATCAACCTGGGTGTCCAGGCCCAGCGCGGCCAGCCCCAGACCGGTCAGGACCTCGCGTACCGCGGCATCGCCGGCCCAGACGTGCTCGGCCGTATCGCCCACGACCACATCGCGCACGCTCGAGCCGGCCGGCAGCAGGCCGGCCTGGTCGACGGTGGCCAGTCGCAGCCCACCGGTGTGGGTCGCCCGGCCGGCGTCCGGTGGCTCGACCGCGGTGATCATCCGCAACAGCGTCGACTTGCCACCGCCGTTGCGGCCCACCACACCGATCCGGTCGGAGTCGCCGATGCCCAGCGACACGCCGTCCAGGACGGTCGTGGTGCCGTAGCTCTTGGAGACGTTCTCCAGATTGATCAGGTTCGCCATCAGCTGGCTGCTGCCGGATCGAGCACGCCCGCACCGGGCACGCCGCCGAGCACCGGCACGGCGTAGCGGCAGGTCGGGCCGGCAGCCAGCGCGGCGGCGAGTTCGCGGGCGTGGCCGGCCTCGCGCGCCAGGAACGCGCAGGTCGGTCCGGAGCCGCTCACCAGGCCGGCCAGCGCACCGGCCGCCGCACCGGTCGCCAGGGTGTCGCGTAGCTGCGGGGCCAGCGCGAGGGCGGCGTCCTGCAGTTCGTTGCCGATCAGGGGTGCCAGCCGTGCCGCCACGCCACCGTCCAGCGCGGCCAGCACCTTCGGCAGGCTGGCGGCGCGCGGCCGGTCGGGTCGCGCGGCCCGCTGCCGATCCAACTCGGCATACACGGCGGGCGTGGACAGCCCGCCCTCGGCGACCGCCAGCACCCAGTGGAACTCGGCAGCGCCGGCCACCGCGCTCAGCTGCTCGCCGCGTCCGGTGCCGACGGCTGAGTGCCCGTGCAGGGCGAAGCTGACGTCGCTGCCCAGCTCAGCGGCCAGCCGGTCCAGCTCGCCTGCCGGCAGCCGCAACTGCCAGAGCCGCTGGCAGGCCAGCAGGGTGGCCGCAGCGTCGGCCGAGCCACCGGCCAGGCCGGCCGCCACCGGAATCTGCTTGGTCACCGTGAGTCCGACGTCGGCGGCCACACCGGCCCGCTCGGCCAGCAGCAGCGCGGCCCGCCAGGCCAGGTTGCGGTGGTCCGCCGGCACCCCGGCGGCCTCGTCGCCCCGGACCTGCAGGCCGAGCCGGTCGCTGGCGGTCGCGGTCACCGTGTCGTACAGACCGACGGCGTGAAAGACGGTCAGCAGCTCATGAAAGCCGTCCGGACGGGTCGGGCCGACCGACAGCACCAGGTTGATCTTGGCCGGCACCCGGACGGTGACGGTCCGGACATCGGCGACGCTCGGCGGGGTAGGTGGCACGGCAGCGATGCTAATCCGGCCCGGGGCACCGTCCGCACGGCAAGCCACCCGATTTCAGCCACCACCGGCCAGCTTGTAGGATTGCAGGGTTGCCTCGGCGAGGGAGCCCGTGTGGCGGGCCCCGTTATCGACGCGGTGCTTGCCAAGCGCTGCGTAGACCGGACCCGTGGCAGCCGTGAAGTTCCAAGGCAGCACCGCAGGCACTACCGCATCCGCGCTCGTGCGCACACGATCACCCGGCAATAAGAGGAGCAGTCCCGTGTCCGAAGTCCGTCTGGCCGCCGAAGTACGTACCGAGTTCGGCAAGGGGGGCGCTCGCCGCACCCGCCGCGCCGGCAAGATCCCGGCCGTCATCTACGGCCACGGTGCCGATCCCCGGCACGTTTCGCTGCCTGCCCGCGAGTTCACCCACGCCATCAAGCGGGGCGGTGCCAACGTGCTACTGACCCTGTCGCTGGACGGCGAGGACCAGCTGACCATCCCCAAGGCGATCCAACGGCACCCGATCCGCGGCGAGTACGAGCACGTCGACCTGCTGGCTGTTCGGCTTGGCGAGAAGGTCACCATCGAGGTGCGGTTGACCCTGGTCGGCGAGATCGCTCCGGGCGGCCTGCTGGCCCAGGAGCACACCACGGTGACCGTCGAGGCCGAGGCCACCCACCTGCCGACCGAGATCGAGATCTCGATCGAGGACATGCAGGTCGGCACCACCGTGACCGCCGGTGACCTGGAGCTGGCCGCCGGCAGCACGCTGGTGACCGACCCGGAGACGTTGCTGATCGCGGTCAACTCCGCTCCGACCGCCGAGGAACTGGAAGCCGACACCGCCGAGGCGGCCGAAGAACTCGGCATCGTGCAGGACCAGCCGACCGCCGAGGCTGCCGAGTCGAGCACCAACGAGCAGGAGTAAGGCATTCGCCGCCTGGTGTGGCGAAAGGGCCCGGAGTTGCCGATGGCTGACGATCGATTTCTGATAGTCGGCCTGGGCAATCCGGGCCCGCGCTATGCCGGCACCAGGCACAATGCCGGTTTCCTCGTGGCCGAGGAGTTGGCCAACCGGCTCGGGGCGAAGTTCAAGGCGCACAAGGGACGTGCCGACGTCGTCGAGGGACGCCTGGCCGGGCACCCGGTGGTGCTGGCCAAGCCCAAGTGCTACATGAACGAGTCCGGTGGTCCGATCGTGGCGATCAGCCGGTTCTACAAGGTGCGGATCGAGCGGGTCGTGGTGGTGCACGACGAGCTGGACCTGCCCTTCGGCGGCCTGCGGCTCAAGCGCGGTGGCGGCGAGGGTGGCCACAACGGGCTGAAGTCGGCTTCGACGGCCCTCGGCTCGCGGGACTACGCCCGGGTCCGCTTCGGCATCGGCCGCCCGCCGGGCCGGCAGGACCCGGCCGAGTACGTGCTGCGCGAGTTCGCCGCCGCCGAACGCAAGGACCTCGGCTACCTCATCGACCGGGCCGCCGATGCCACCGAGGCGATCCTGGCCCGGGGCCTGGAAGCCGCCCAGAACGAGTTCAACGCCTGATCCCCTGATTCGCGGCCTGCTGGACGGCTGGCGATCCAGCGAGCGGGTACGGTGCGCTCAGCGCAGAATCGAGTCGTGCAGCGTGCGGCTGCGACCCCGTTCGCAGGTAAGGAGCCCCCAGTGCGTGCCTCAGCCCGATCCGTACTCGTCGTGGCAGTGGCCTCGGCCACCGCCGTGCTCGGCCTGGTCGTCCTGCCTGCGGTGGTGGGACCGTTGGCCAGCCCGGCCGGCGCCGCGACCGCTGCCGGCCAGGTCATCACCGTCCAGTCCACCTCGGCCGCGGCCACCACCGCCCGGCTGGACCTGTGGCAGCTGTCGGCGGCCGGCGGCTACACCCACATCGCCGGACCGATCAGCAGCTACGTCGGCGAGCTGGGCATCGGCAAGACCCATGACGATCTGGCGCGGACACCGGCCGGCGTCTTCGGCCTCACCCAGGCATTCGGCAACCAGCCCGCCTACAGCGGCACCAAGCTGCCCTACTTCCAGGCCGGTCCGGCCGACTGGTGGGACGGTGAGGCGGGCACCGCCGCCTACAACACCCACGTGCACCAGAGTGCCTCGCCCGGGTCGGAGAGCGAGAACCTGTACTACGCGGGCTCGGTCTACTCGCACGCGGTGGTCATCGACTACAACCGGTTCCCGGCGGTTGCCGGCGCCGGCGCTGCGTTCTTCCTGCATGTCACCAACAACCAGCCGACCGCCGGCTGCGTGGCGATCTCGGCCTATGCCATGAAGGTCGTCCTGTTGTGGTTGAACCCGGCGCTGCACCCGGTGATCTCGATCGGCGTCGGCGCCGCCGGTCTGGCGCCGGTGAGTGCGGCCAACCGGGCCGCCGCGTTGCGCAACCCGATCGGCCACCTGGACTCGGTCACCGTCAGCAAGCGCACCGCCCGGGTGTCGGGCTGGGCCGCTGACCCGGACGCGCTGAGCAGTGCGCTGGCCGTCAGCGTCTACTTCGACGGCCAGTTCCGCGGCCGGTTCAGCACCGGCGTCGCCCGGCCGGACGTAGCCTCGGCGATCCATGCCGGACCGAATCAGGGCTTCAGCGTGTTCTTCGGAACGGTCTCGCCGGGCCGAAGAACCATCTGCGTCTACGCGACGAACATCAAGCTCGGCACCGCGAATCCGAGCCTGGGCTGCCGGACGGTCACCGTCAGTTGACCCGGGTCGGTGGCTCGGTGCCGCTCGGCTGCGGCCGGCTCCCGGCTGCGGTCGGCTGAGGCTGGCCGGCGACGCGGCGCTCGTGGGACAGCAGCCACTGCTTGGTAGGCAGCCCGCCGGCGTAGCCGGTGAGTGTGCCGTCGCTGCCGAGCAACCGGTGGCACGGCACGACGATCGAGATCGGGTTGCGACCGTTGGCCAAACCCACCGCGCGGGCGGCCTTCGGGTTGCCGAGCTCGATGGCCAGCTGGGCGTAGGTCCGGACGCTGCCGAGCTCGATGGCCAGCAACCGCTGCCAGACCCGGTGCTGGAATTCGGTGCCCGCCGGTGCCAGCGGTAGCTCGAACCGCGTCCGGTCGCCGGCGAAGTACTCGCCCAGTTGCTCGCGCGCAGCGGTGAAGGCTGCGTCGGAGCGCTCGCCGATCTCGGTCGGCAACCGGACGTGCTCGCAGGTGTAGAGGCCAGTGATCGCCTCGCCGTCGCCGGTCAGCAGCAGCGTGCCCACCGGCGAGGGGAGGTAGCTATGCACGAGGTGGCCATGTTTCATCAGCTTTCCCTTGTCCGCTGTCGCGATCATGCCGGTCCGAGAGTGGCCCAGAGGTGGTGGGTCAGGTAGCTCCGCCACGGAGCGGCAGCGACCGGATTGATTCGAGCGGCAGCGACCGGATTGGTTCGAGCGGCAGCGACCGGATTGATTCGAGCGGCAGCGACCGGAT